>JAJDDV010000024.1 GCA_029260135.1 Phycisphaerae bacterium
GGACACTCGCAGGAATGACTGTTACTGTGAAGAAGGCGATTCCAAGTGCCAGCCCCTTCAATGCGCCCCTCAGTCCTCGACGTCGAGCGGCCACCTCAGGAGGTACGATCACCGCGCCGCATTCCGGACAGCGCGCACCAATCTCAAGTGTTCGAAGATCGTATCCGCACGAATGGCAGGGCGACAAACACACGACCCGGCGCGCGTCCAGCAGACTCGGCTCACTTGCGAGAATAGGGAGGTCGCAACTTGGGCAGGTTGAGCCGACATGTTCGCCTTCGAGATCGTAACCACATTTTCGGCAAAAGCACCCCAGCCTCATCTTCCGCAGATCGGGATCTTCTTCCGTTGAAAAACGGCCCGCGGACTCTTGACGGCCGGATCCGGCACACGTTTCGCACGCCGTCCACAGTAGGCTCTTCCATGACCAGACCATTAATGCAAGCCCGCTAACGACAAGAAAGAAGGTCGTCTGAAGGTCATGCGAGTTCAGTTGGCGCAACAACGACCGGAAGTCATGAACGCCTATCCAAATGAGCCCCATGCCAAGTCCCGTGCAGATCACAGGGGGCCAGAGACTGGCGGTCCGCCCGCTCCCGCCACAGATCGAACACTGATTCTTAGCTTGCGCTACCAAGGCCGACTCCAAAGACGTCGCCAACCCTAACCAACGCCGCCTCAGGGTGCGAAGTCAGAAGTTATTGTCTATTGTCCACATCACCGAGTCAAGAATCCCAGCGTACGCGGCGGTGGATGCGACGAACGGTGACGAGATCCATGCGACTGGGCCGTCTGTAAACCGTCGGACGCTCCGAATGACTTTGTTGAACTTCCGGATGTACTTGAGAGTCTTGCCTTTGGCTGCGAGCGGATCGACCCATAGGCCTTGGAAGAGGTGGAAGGACTCGAGGGGGTTGCGCGGGCGAGGCCCACAACGTTGTGGTTGGCGTCTTGGAGGACGTACCGCACCGTTCCGGGTCCGGCGCCAGTGTCGGGCGTGATCTGGGCGACGAGCCCTCCACTCGCTCGCTTCGTGCTCGCTCAATGCGGGGGGGGCGCGGGCCTGGCATGAACATCCTGAGACCGAGTCGAAGCGCTAGAGCTGCAAACGTTCAAATTCGGTGAGGCGCGTGAATTCGAAGTTCTTGACCTTGGCCTTCTCCAGCGCCTTCTTCACTGGCTCAACGACGAACACACACCCCCAATCTTCGGGCATGAAGATATCACTGCCATCCCAGGTCTCGGGGGCAAAGTAGAGGCCAATCCACCGCTGGACGTTCGGGCCGCCGGGAACACGCGGCGGCCGCGGTTCAAGCGAGCTTCGCGCATTGTCGATAGGTCCACACCGCCCGGTTACGGCGAAGCCGTGGTACCCCTCTATCTTCTCGCCACTCTTGCCGTGGATATCCAGTGGATACGTGGCCCAGCCGGTGACACCTCCATCGCGAAGAATCTGTATGACACGCCCGGAATACGCCACCACACCAATCACTTCCGTCCCGATGGCATCGCGCGGTTTCCCTCCGCTTGAATACTCAAGGACCACTGGGACGGATGGGAGCGTTTCGGCTCTGAGGAAGGCAAACGGATCCGCAATATCGTTGCGTGGGCAAAGATGCAGGGCGCCGTGCATGAGCGCGTCGCTCATGACGTATAACTCATCGAACTCCATGTCACAACCTTTCGGGAACCTAGCATCACGATCAGTCAAACAGCACCTCAAAACCGTAATCGTGCGCCAGTTTCTTGGCAAAGTCCAGAACGTCTCTCCTCGTTTTGCTCCCAGCCCTAAAGAACGTGCGCCACTCCTCGTTGTAGGCGTACGCTGCGCTTCGGTGGGCCGTCTTTTCCCACCAGGAACCGTAGATCGGCTTGTGGATATTCTTGACTCCTGCGGTCTTGAAGAAGGACTCGAATTTGACGGGTAGAACGTGATGGGCCTCGAATCCTCGGCCCGGATTCCAGCCTGTAAGGACCTTCAAGTTGTGCCGCAGATATCGTCTCTTGTACGGCTTGAACCTTCCAGCGAACTTCGCCCCCGTCTTCATCGCGGCAAACCACTTGGCAGATTTTCCGAGTGTCTTTGCTGCCTTGAGCAAGGTTGCCGCTCCAGAGATTCCGCCGAGCCCGACTGTCAGGTAGTCCATGAGGCCACCACGACCACTCCGGATGACGGAAACGGCTCTTGCAGCCTCGACGATGCCGTATCCGGGTATCAGTGACAGGGCAATATCCGATGCTGTTTGCAGACCCAGTGACGCCCATCTCGCGCCTTCGTTGAGCATTCCCAGAGTGGCGATCTTGTGACCCGTGAGTTCGTCCTCGTAGTCCTCCGTCTCCAATACCCAGTCGAAGTCAGCCATGCGAAGGCCCGTCGGATCGATGCGATTTACTGGGTTTGATCCGACGAACTGGTAGAGGTTTAGGCCGTCGGCGTATTGGGTGGATGCGGAGAGGGATGCGAAGACGGCTCGGGTTTGGCCGTTCATGGCCAGGGCGTTTGCGATGGCGAGGGCTTGGCCGTTGGGGTCGTTTTGGAGGAAGCGGCCTGTGCCGGGGTCGTATTCTCGGGCTCGGGCGTTGTAGAGGACGAGCCCGGTGCTGAGTGGGTTGGCCGACAGCGGATCGACCCATAGGCCTTGGAAGAGGTGGAAGGACTCGAGGGGGCTTGGGCCGGTTGCGTCGAGGGGGGCGCCGTCACCGTCCTCTGCGTGGGTGAGGCGGCCGTAAGGGGTGTAGCGGTATTGGCGGATCAGCTCGCCGTCGCAGGCGCGAGTGATCCCTACGACGTTGTGGTTGGCGTCCTGAAGGACGTAGCGTACGCTATTGGGATTGTCGACGGTGTCGGGCGTGATCTGGGCGACGAGTTCGTCAATGTAGTCGAGGCCATAGACGAAGCGGCGCCAGAGCTTGACCTCGGTGGGGGTGGGCGTATCGGACCTGCGGACCTGGTCTTTGTCGGGCGAGCTTGCGACGACGTCCTTGAGGATTTGGCCTTGCTCGTCCGTTGCACCGGGGTTAGGTGTTCCCTTTGCGGAGCTCTCGGGCGAGTCTTTGACCAGCTTCGCGAACAAGCTTGGCGGTAGTTTGCCTGTTTTGTCTTTGTTCGGTTGATCGGAGCCCGCCTCGGTGATGCGCTTGTTCTCCTCGCCGCCACGCGGAGGCGGCGGTGGAGGCGGCGGGCTATAGGAGCAGTCATCGATGGTGTAGTCGCCGGGAAGAGGGTCGCCGGCGATCACCCTGCGATGCACTTCAACAATCCGATCACCATCGTAGTAGTAGTAGTCGACGGGGGTGAAGCTGTTAGCGGCGTCGCGATTGACCGAATCGGATTTCAGGATACGGCGGCCGAGCGCGTCGTAGCTGAATGCGGCAACCCAATCTCCTGTGATTTTATCATGGACCTGGGTCAAACGTTTGAGCGCGTCGTAGGTGTATGTGTGGGTTCCGTCGTCGGTGAGGTTTCCGGTATCGTCATAGTTGAAGTTGGTGTTAACACCCTCAACGGTACGGGTGGTGATTCTGTTGTTGGGAGCGACTGCGTGGTGCTCGCTCCGTAATGTGAGCTCGCTGGGTTGTTGCCCAGGTATGAGGTTATTCGGCGTGTAGTCGAAGACGCTGCCAGCGGCGGCGTTTACTCCCGACCAGTTACCCAAGAGATCGAGCGCCCACAGGCGTCCCGTCGGATCTCCCTCGCCGGCACCCGGCGTCGAAATTACACTCGACGTAGTGCTCAGTTCTCCGGATTCCGCGTAACGAAGTCGATTGAAATTGTCGTAGCTGTAAAGATATGAATGCTTGTTGGCGTCCGCGCTCTGCTCAATCCGGACAAAAAGACGGTTGCCGGACCTGTCGTAACCATATTCGTAACGATGAAGCGCTGACGCCGCTTGGGGAACATGGTTCTCAAAGGTCAGATTTGTGATTCGACCGAAAGGATCGGTTCCGGCGAGGTACGACGGGATCTCTGGGTCATTACTGTCGAAGGCTGCAATCTGATGATCGACCTTCATGACACCGGTACCGGGGCCCCACGTCTTGGCCTTGGTGCGTCCACCGCCGGTCATTTCGTACTGGATGAATTCCTGGTCGAGATCGTCCGTGATGGCGGTCTTGCGGTTGATGTAGTCCTCGGCGGACCCAGCAGCCCCATAGACGAATTTCGTGAGGACCTGGGAATTGACTCCGCCGTCCTCTTCGATCGCGATGTCCAGCAGTCGGTTGTGGGTGAGCGGACCCGCAACAGTGGAGGGCTTGACGTGCTGCCAGTTGTATTTGAGGGATCTCGTCTGGGTGGAGTCGCTGTAGTCGATGATCTGCCGGTCCTCGATCAGATTACCGGCCCCGTCATGTATCAGGAATACGACGCTCTCTCGGGCGATGGAAGCACTTGACTGCTTGGCCCAGAACGAGCGCTGATCCGGCTCGTCTTGATAGTAGATGTCAAGGAATTCGAAAGAGTTGTCCACATCGGTAGCGCTCGAGATGTCAGCGTGGACGTTGGTTAGCCTTCCACCCGGGTGGCCGAACGTGTAATCAAGTACCACTCCGCGCTGGTCGGTACGCTGGACAGGGTTGCCTTCAAGAGAGTACCTGAATGTGACGACGTCCGTGTCGCTTGGCGCTCCGCTGGCATCCGGATAGAGAATCTGTTTGACGAGATTGGGCGCGGTTGCTGCCGGTGAGGTATCCATCGCGGCGTGCGTACGATCATTGAGGATGTCGGCGCCGTAGACGTATCGCGTGGCGTGGCGTTCCATGCCGGCGGGCACTGTAACGCCGGTTGCGGCATAGTCGTTGGCAGCGTCCTCGGTCCATATGAAGCTATCGGGTGTGAGGTGCGGCGCAAATGTTGAGGACAGGCTCGGATCCTCCGGGACGACGGCGACGATCATGTCTTGGAGGCCGCCGCGTGTGTAATGGTACGCAGTATAGCGAATGGGCCTCGCGCCGTAGTGTGTCAGACTGTCCCACGTGTCCTGATCCGCCGCGACGTTCTCGATGTCGTCCCAGTTTTCGGCGACGAGTGTGGTGCGGCCTAGGAGGTCGTACCAGGTGCGCGTGACGATTCCGCGGGGGTCTTGCGACCAGATGCGGCGGCTTGCGCGGTCGTAGCCGTAGCGGGTGACGATGGCGGAAGTGTCTGCGTCGTTGATCTGGTATTTCGATCCGGTCCAGGTTGGCGGCTGAGCGGCATCGTAGACCGGTTTGTTGTCTTCCGTGTCAACGTTAGTAAAGCCATCGTCGCCGTGCGTGCCGTAGTTGGCGGTTGCGATGAGGCGTTTGGCCTGGTCGTACCAGTTGTGCGTGTAGGTGATGACGGCGTTGGATGTTGCCGGGTCATCATCAATTGCACCCGTTTCGGAAGTGTTGAGGCGGTCGTAATGGGTCTGGGTCTTGACGTTGCCGAAGGCGTCGTAGTCGGTCACGGTGCGGGTCAGCTCCACGCCGGCTGTCGTGTCTGCTGATCCCGGGGCCTGGGAGTCTTCGCGTGACCAGTGTGATGTTTTGGTCCTGCGGCCTAGTGGATCGTAGGTGTTGAGGATGAGGCCGTTCTGACTGAGCTCGGCGGTGACGCGGTTGAGGTCGTCTCGGTAGGTTCGCGTGAAGGTGTAGCTGTTACCTGTGCTATCATCGATGTTGTAGGAGCGTTGTTCGTAGGGTCGGCCTCGTTCGTCGTAAAAGGTCCGGGAGAGGGTGAGGGGTTGTGGATTGCTGGTGAGGATTTCGATTGTGGCGTCGTCGGTGTCGAGGTCTGCCCAGCTCTCGATGGTGGCGACGTCGGGCTCGCCGGTTGACCAGGTGGCCACGAGTAGGGGTCGATCGAGGTTGTCGAAGACGACGGAGGTTGCACTTGCGAGGAGGGGGGTGGCGGCGGTTCCTCCGCCGTATCCGACGGCGACTTCTTTGGCGAGTACGGTTCGTCCTCGCCAGTCGTAGAGGTATTGTGAGTCGCGGCTGTCGGTGGATGGGGTGTAGGCGGTGTTGCAGTCTTCGGCGTTTCCGGTGAAGCGCCGAGTGCGGACGAGTTTTCCGGCGTTGTTGGGGAAGTTGTCGTTGCAGGGTTTGGTGGTGCAGGATTCCTGCCCTCGCCATGGGCTATGCTCGCAGGTGGCGTCGCCGTCGTTGTAGAGGCGTTGCTCGACGAGGAGCATGTCGTCTTGTCCGGTGTTGATACCGGAGCCGTCGGGTGCTGGGGGGAACCAGTCGTCGCAGTCGTCTGTCGAGCCGCGGAAGACTTTGGCGAGTCGGCGTTTTGCGTCGAAGAGGTATCGGCTGATGGTACCGTCGGGTTCTTTCTTGCGGGCGATGCGGTCTTCCATGTCGTAGGTGAATTCTTTGACGACTTGTGCTCGTTCTTCATTGAAGTTGCCTTGGTCGTCGAGCGTGCTGAAATCGTTGTAGATGATCTCTTTGGTTGGTTTGAGTGTGGAGGCCTGGGTGTATTTCTTGAAGCTGCGGGCGAGGGTGATGATGCTGTTGGTGCCTGTCTTGCCGATCCACTTGTCGGTGCCCGGGTAGGCGGGTTCAACACCGGTTTGCAGTTGAAGATTCTGGGGATCGCCTGGGTTGTTCGGGTCCTCACAGTCTTGAGCGGTGCAATCCCATGCATCTCCCGTGTACCAGCTTGAGACGGGGTTGCTCGCGTTCACGCCGCCGTCGCGGGTGTGGTCGAGCAGTGAGACATGCCAGCCGAAGTCGCGGACCTGTGCGTTTTCGGCGCCGAACCTGTTGTTGGTCCAGGTGGGGTCGCTGGAGATGATGCGTTCTTCGATGAACCGTCCGCCGCCGTCGAAGACGCGGACGGTGGTTGTTCCGTGGACGACGTCTACAGTTTCAGCGGGAACCGTGGCGTGATCCGTGGTTCCGGCGAAGGAGTACTCCATTTGATAGGTGTGGCGGTCTTCCCAGCCGATGCGCGTTCTTTGGCCTTCCTTGTATGTGATCTTGGGATTGAGGATGCGGAAGTCGGTTCTGACGGCGTCGTGATCCGTGTGGTCGGGGTCGGGCGAGAAGTTGCCGGGGGGCGTCTTGCCCTGTCGACGCGAAGTGAGGAATCCTGCGTTGTCGTAGATGCTTCGCGTGATGAGGTTCTCGGCAGGGTTTTCCAGCGTTGCCTCTGGCCGGCGCTGAAGGTACTGGTCCGGATTCAGGTCGGTGATATCAGATGCAAGCAGTGCGCTATCAGGATTCGTCAGTAAGCCGGGATCGAAGTCTTCGATCTGCAGGGCCAATCGCCCCATGGCGTCGTATCCGGCGTATGTGATGTAGAAGGGACCGCCGTTGCCTGGCGTGGGTGGATTGCTGGCGGCGTCTCCGGCGCCGCTTCCGTAGAGTCTGATTCGGCCATTGAGGTCGAAGAACCAGATTTCGAGGGCGGCGTTTCCGGTGCCGCCACGGGCTGGTTGGACGACTTCGTGCCACCGCCATTTCCATTTGACTCGTTCTTGCTCGCCGTTTCCGTCGTCGTAGAATTCGTATGCGTAGCGAACTTTGCTGACGCCGTCTCCCTCTTCGCCTTCGCCGCCCACGGGACTGTTGGGACTTGGTATCTGTTTGACGGTGACGGGGTTGTCGTTTCGCAGGTCGATTCCGGTGAGGTAGTCATAGGCTTGGGTTCCTTCCGCTCCTTCGTAGCATTCGGGGTCGGTCTCGGGGTTGCAGGATGCATCTGCGGTGCCGCTACAGTAGGCATAACCGATCAGGCCGGTTGGGTCGTGAATGCAATCGGTGCAATCGTTGGGTGAGAAGGAGAAGTCGTTGCCTTTGATGGCTGAGTAGTAGTGGGCTTCGACCTCCGGCAGGTCTTTGACGGGTTCGGCGCAGCCGGGGCCGTCCGGGCAGCGATCGAGGTGCTGCGTGACGCTCATGATGTCGAGTTGTTCGGGTCGTACGCGCTGTACGGGCACCTCTTCGAGGACCTCGGGGGTTCTACACTGTTGACTGTAGACGTTTCCGCCGGCGGAACCTTTCGCCACACCGCGCAGCACGGAGTGCCAGCCTCCCTGTCCGCCGAAGAGTTGTGTGATGACGCGTCCGGTGCTTTTGACGTAGCCGGCGCCCATTTCGCGCAGGCCTGCCACCCAGCTCTCGTCGTAGACGTGCGGGGATTGACCGCGGCGGTTGACGAGTTCGTATCGTTGGTCATCAATCAGATGGGTTTGGATTCCGTCGTAGCCGGGCGTGAGAATCAGGCGGTCGCTCAGGGCGATGCCATAGAAGTTCATCACGACGACGCGACGGGTCTTTACCTTGACGGGGATCTTGAGGTAGTGGGAGGAGGCCTCGTAGCGGTCGGCGCCGACGAAGGGCGTCGGTTCGCGGTCGGCGGGGTCGAGCACGAGCTTGAAGTCATCTTCGTAGATGTAGAAATCGCTGGGGCCGTCTTCGGGGTTGCAGATCGGGTCGGTCGGGTTGAACTCGCAGTCCGTTTGCTCGACCAGTTCGTCGACGATCGTGATGTTGTGCGGATCTTGGTAGGACTGAATATGTGCGTCGTCCGCGTAGACACCGGATGCTGCGCCGAGGTAGTCGAAGCGGTAGAGGTGCATCTCGCCGTCGGCACCTCGGGTGCGGGCGGTCTTGATCATGTACTTGCGGAACCGCGGCTGTGCATCTGAGACGCCGAGCTGGCGGAGGACCGTCTGGTTCTCGGCGTAACCGCCGTAGCAGGTACACTCGGGGTCGTCACACGCCGTGTTCTCGCCGCAGCGCCAACGGCTGAGACACCAGCCGCAATCGTCGCGTAGAAGATCGCTGCAGTCCGGATCCGCGTGGAGTTCCTCGGAGTATTGGATCGTCCACCAATCATAGCCGTCGCAGGCGTTTTCCGGGAGGTAGTGAAAGGGATTGTTCAGGTCGATGGGGGGTGACAGGGGCAAGCATTCAGCTACCGCCTCCGACGACGGACCAATGTAGGGCGGTTCCGCGTAGCACATCGGTAGCCCTTCGTCGGGGACGGGGGCATCGTTGATGCGCGGGTTGTAGTAGGTGTACCATTGCGAGGCGTAGTTGATCAGCGGCTTTCCGCCGACTGCGTGCATATCAGAATACTTCAGGATGTCGTCGGCATTCACGATGTCGGAGTCGGCTTCGATCAGGGCTTGTACGGAAGCCGGATCGAACACGGCCTTGAGGAATCCGAAATCGTTGTATCGATACAACCAGACTTGCTCGATGTAGTTGGACGGATCGGTACTGTCGGGTCTGACGCGAACAATGCGTTTGATGAGGTGGACATCTGACGGCGCACTCGCGTCCACTGCTTCGGGAGCGCCAGGGATGACGGCTCGTTCGCCGCGTGGGCCGCGGAACTTCGGGTTCGGCAGGCAGTCGGGATGGACGTTCGCCTCGTTCGGTTCGTTCGGCACATCAAAGCTCTGCGAGCTTTCTTCAACGACGCATGCTGCAAAAGGCTCATCAAGGCCCGTGGTACACTTGCTCGTGCCACAGAAGAAAGACTCCATCACGTCATCGTCGGCGGAATCACATAGTCCGTTACCGTTTCGGTCGTAGAACAGACTGTTGTTGCCGTCTCCATTGATGTCGGCTGAGAACGGCGGGAAGTAATAGTACTTGGGTTTACTAAGGACCGTTGGTGTGCCGAATGCGGCGTTTGTCGGATCGGGTTCGGCGTTGCGCTCGACGAGCAGCCAGTAAGGGTTGCTCCGCGCATAGACGTATTGGACTTGGTGGACCCACGGGTCGCCGGAGGCTTCTATCGCGGGGCGACACCGGTCGGCATCGCCATCGCCCGGCAGGAGCGCCTGATGGGCCGCCGGAGCGTTCTTTGTGGACGGAGGAACAAAGGGGAATCGGCCGGATGCGCATTCACCCGCGGCCGCCCTGAGGTTGACGAGAAACGGGTTGTCCTTTCCATCCTCGTCGAAGATCGCGTCCTCGTCGTCGTCGTAGCGCGCAAAGTAGTCCAATGCGTAGTCTGAATTGGGGATAGCTTGCGTGGTGACCACTTGGTCGGAGTTTTCGTCTATGAGTCCGTCGCCGTCATCATCGATGCAGCAGAGCCCTGGGCACGTAGGCGCCTGTCCAGAAGCGTCGCCTTCATCCGAGCCTCGCGCCGGCCCCAACCGCGCCGGATCCGTGACGCCGTGCCAGCCGTAGTCCGAACAGGACGTGCCGCTGACTGCCGCGTTGTGCTCGGCTTTGTATTCAACCAGTCCATCTTCGTTGTCATCCCACATGTAAATGTCAGCTGCAACACATCCGTACCCGTATTCGTTTTCGGAGGGAGTGTAACCGAAAGTCTCGTTGCCAGTAGGCCAACGCCCCATACAATCGTATTCCGGAAAACCGCCTGAGAGGACCTTGCCGCCGCCACAAATGCCACTTCCGAAGCCGCAGTGTTCATCGATCAGTCCGTCGCCGTCATCGTCAACACCGCAGATTCCGGGGCACCCATCCTCGTTTCGATCATGCACTTCGACCCCGGCTGCATTCTTGAGGTACTCGATGCCCTTGTTGACGCGTGCTCTGACGCCGATATTGTCATATCCGATGTCGCTGCCCCAGACCGAGTAATCATCCTGAAACTCCGGTCCGTTGACTTGCTTCCATCCCTCGACTCCCCAGGCCTCCCGCCGGTAGGTCTGTACGGTGAGAAGTGTTGTCTCGTCGTTCAGCTCCGGAAGGCGGCCGATGCTCCACTCGGCTTGCGGAAGGTGCGAGTACAGCGACTTCCACTGGCCCCACCGCGCAATGTGGTATCTTCCGATGACCGTGTCCTTATCGCCGGCGACGGCCTCGCCGGTGTCCGTTGCGGAGATGCGATCGCTCTCCGGATGTTCGTGGACAAACACGACGGTCCATTCCGGATTCAGGTTGTCTTGGAGGTCCTTGGCCGAATAGAGTTCGACCGAGCGCAGTCGTTTGTGTGGTAGTTTCCAGGCGTGAGATTGGGATTCATATCCCTGCGGGATCAACGGGCCTGAGGAACTGACATCTGATGGATACTTGTAGTCCGTCTCCCAGCCATAGTTGGGGACGCGATCGAAGACCACACGGTTTCCGTATCGGTCGGACGCCGCGCCGGCCAACTCCGTGCCGACGATTTCTCTCCTCCGTATGAAGTCGTTTTCGCCGACTTCAACCTCTCGATCTCTGCGCGGCCAGGTTGCGGATCGTTCGAAGTCCAGGACGAGTCTTCCCGCATCGAGGTCGAGTTGTTCGAAGGTGTAGATGTTATGGAACGTGGGGAAACAGTGAGCCGCGAGGCGTTCAGTGTCTTGCCGGTCTATCGGGTCCACTTCCACCGTTCCGTCGAGATTCATATCCAATGCGACGTTGAACGCCACGTTGCGCCCGACGCCGTGGAACCAGGGTTCCCGAAAGCGTTCGGGTGCGAGATCGACGGCCGTGGGCAGGAAACCGCCGCGCACCTTGCTGACCTGATAGATGCCTCGGGCGAATTGCAGACTCACGGCAGAGTCAAGGCCCCAACTGGACCCATCACCTAGCCCTGTGGCAACAGGTTGGAACACGCCGTCAGGGTTTGGGTCCGCGCCGGCGCCGAGCTTGGGATAGTCTGAAGTGTCCAGTTCGTAATCCCAGTAAGCCATGCCCCACAAGTGTGAGGGCGCGGTGGTTCGGTGACCTTGCCAGACGATGTCTTCGCCGGGGTGCCAGCGAGCTTCGGACCAGGGCAACGTGAACTCCCAAGGCTTCTGCTTGAGAGTGCCCGCAGCACCGAGCTGCGGCGAGGGTTCCGGTCCGCCGAGCGTGCTCATCTGATTTCGATAGACCAGCGCTCCGGCACGGAGTGAGAAGTTCAGGCCTTGTTGGGGAGCGGTTCCCGAGAAGAGGATCACGCCGTCCTGCTGCGCCAGTACCGTGTGCGGGGCGCGATCCGGGTGAAGGGCACGGTCTTCGGCGCCGGTTCCGACGCAGAGATAATCCTGGCTCGGGGGAATAGCGTTCATGTAGGGCGACAGTGTAAGTTCGACATCCGTCGCCTGGGCGTTCCCCGTCGCCGCCGACAGCAGTACGGTCAGCGTTGCCGCGCAGACGGTTCCCGACATACGTCCCCGACCTCTCAGATCGCTTGCACTCATAGCGTTCGCTCACTCTTCGCCAAGTTGTTTTGACCTAACGTCCGTCTTGCCTTGGAGTACTTTTGCCCCGTTCGCGCCGGCCTGGCGGCACGGTGTGTCAGGCTCTCTCTACGGGCCTGGCGGTGTACACCTCCATGTCCGCGCTCCTTCTTCGCCAGCGCAAATGCATGGCGCTCCGCCCTTAGCTGCAGGCAGATCTTCGCACGTGGGCCACGGCTCTCCGCTATTGCCCCACTCGCACGGGTCCGTTAGCGGGCGCACGTGAATCTTGTGAATCCACAGGCTGGCTTCGCAAGTGACCGGCGCGATCAGCTCGCAGCCCACCGGCCCGTTCGGGCAGGGATCGGTTGCCCATGTGCGGTGTTCGGAAGCGTCGGGTGGCAACGCCTGTATAAGCGTCAGAATGCCCGGCGGTGCGCGGTGCGCCTGCGAGGGATCGTTGTTCAGGTGATGGTAGCAGCCCCCCTGATCTTCATTCGGGAGGCCGTAGCAATTGGGCGCACCATCATTATCGCAGTCTGGGCGACAGCCATCCCACTCCTCATCAGATCCACATGTACCAGGGTTCGGTTCGTCGTCGGGCAAGTCCCCATCCCCGTCGCAGTCAGGGCATGTATATCCAATCCTGTCAGTGTTCGGCACGTTGCGGAGCCAATTGGGCTCGTTTACTAGCGATCCACCAGCTATCGGAAAAGCGTCGCATGGATCTCCGATCGCATCGCGATCTGAATCTAGTTGGTCCGGATTGGCGAGCGAACAGCAGTTGTCACAGGCGTCCCCGACACCATCACAATCGGCGTCCGGCTGCCAGTTATCCTGGGTGTCAACGAGGTTGGCCGGCCCCGTGGCACAATTGTCGACATCCAGTCTATCGTCGAATAGCTGTTTCGGGTTGCTCACGAAGGGACAATTATCGGCGCAGGTCGGAATGCCATCGTCATCATAGTCCGGCCGACACGGATCCCAGTGCGGATCGGAGCCACACTCGCCATACCAATTGTCATTGACCTCCTGCTGATCGATCTCACCGTTGTCGTTACAGTCGTCCGAACATGTATAGGTGTTAAGAAGATGTACCATATCCAACGCATCTAGCGCCGAATCGGAACGAGAAGGATCGCATCGGTCGCCAAGCCCATCACCGTCTGTATCCGTTTGGGCGGCGTTGGCTGCTCGGCAGCAATTGTCACACGCGTCTCCAACGGTGTCATTGTCGATGTCCGTTTGGCCCGGATTCGCGACGTACATGCAGTTGTCGCAGCCGTCGACGATTCCGTCGCTGTCCGTATCGCGCAGGCTCGTGTTCGGGTCGCAAGCGTCACCCCAACCGTCGCAATCGCTGTCCGTCTGAGCTGGGTTGTAGATGCTCGGGCAATTGTCACGCGTGCTCATCGGAACCGTGAAACCGCCGTTGGCAATGCCATCGCCATCATAATCGCTTGTGGCGGCCGTCGGATTCGCGGGGCATTCGTAAGCAAGGTATGGACAAGGATCGACGTTGTTCATGATTCCGTCGCCGTCATCATCACGGCCTAAGTCACACGCGTCCCCGACACCGGTGCGATCGCTATTGAGTTGATCGGGGTTCCAGACACTCGAGCAGTTGTCGCACACGTTACCGACTCCGTCCTGATCCGTATCGTCCTGTCGGTCGCTACACATCGGATAATCTGAGCCACATTTCGTAGTGAGATGAAGAGTTGTGCATTCATTTCCAATCTTGTCATCGTCTCCTTGCATACACGTTCCCGCGGCCAACGTATTACGGAGGTATGGACAATTGTCGCAAGCATCGCCGAGGCCATCACCATCAGAATCCTTCTGGTCATTGAGGAGCCCGGGGCAGTTGTCGCAGCCCTCGTCAGAATCGTTGCGACCATCGCCATCGATATCGTTGATCTCTTCCGCGCCAGAGACGCAGCAGGTGTCGCTGCACTCGCGCGTAGGAGCACAGGCGACGCCATCGCTGTGGAGACCGGGGCCCTTGTATTGATCTGGGTTGTACGTCACCGGACAATTGTCGCATGCATCGCCAATGCCATCGCAGTCGTAGTCGGGTTGCCAGAGATCCACAATGCGGCTGGCCCCGTCAGACGAGATACTGGGTGGACGAAGGCCAAACAGTGCTTGCGCGCACTCGGTTCCATCATCAGCAACACGAATGCTGCTCCCTTTGGTGTATACGCGTGGTTCATTGGACACGTTCGGACAGTTGTCCCACGCGCCAGCTACCCCGTCGACCGCGCGCGAGCCGACGGTGCTCAGGTTGGTTTGGTCGTATTCTCGCGGGTAGCCGAACACGTCGCATGCGTCGCCCCAGCCGTCACCGTCACTGTCCATCTGCCAGCGGTTAAAGGTGTGTGGACAGTTGTCCTGGCACGGAACGATATCGCATTCGGCGAAGGCATGTTTCTGGGCGCCGGAATGCCACACGCAGACGTTGTCCGGTGTAACGCTTGGGGGGCAGTGGCTCTCGACCCAACCAGCCCAGCGATCATACTGTGGATCGGACGGGCTGAGCGAGTTTGGACATTCGGTCAGTTCATAGAAATGAAGCTCCCATGGCCAGTCCTCGTAGGAGTCCGCCGGGTGGTCGTGGCGGCAGTTACATTCGTTCTGGTGTTCGATGGCGAGTTGGAGGCCTCGCGGTTCGGTGGCGGGCGGGCGCGTCAGCTCGTAGAAGGACTCGGAGAGCCAGCAGCCGTTCCATTCGGAATTGCTCCAGTGCAATACGTCATCGCCCTGGACGTCCGGATCCGTGTGGTCGAACCGCACGCGTACGGTGGGCTTTCCACCGCCGATCCACATGCAGGCGTCTTCGGAAACGACGAAGTTCTCGCCCGTATTGAAGTAAATACCGACGGTAAACCAGGATTTGAGCGGAAAGCGCGCCAAGAAGAGCATGTTCTCCGGAACGATGACGTCACCGTCACCGCAACCGGAGATCGGGTAGGGCTGCTCGATGAGCACAGTGCCTTTGGCGGCGTAACTGTGATGAGGAGCGAAACGGAGGTGGACGCGCTTGGCGGCCTCGCGATCGGGTTCATTCGGGTCGAGCACCCAGAGGTCGTATTCCGATCCACCGTCGGTGAAATCGATGTACATCTCCACGGAGACGCCGGCGGGGCCCCAGGTTCCGCGAGATACGCATCCCGATGGGTTCGAGTCAATGCAGTCCTCTTCGGGCAGTATGTAGCCGGGGCCTTCCAGGGTCCACGAGCCGACAACGTCGGTGGATTGGACGAGCTTGAGGGCGTTGTGGCCAGCGTAGTTGTCGGGTGAGGGTTGGTCGACCGACATGGTCGGCGCTGCTTCGATCGATGCGGACGACCAGGCGAGCGGGTCACTGATCGACCAGCCGCTCGAGGTAAGTTCTGTATGAATTGTTCCCGGCGTGGTATCGAAACTGTTGAACGTACCGTCGCTTGCTGCGGCTAAATTCGGATCGCATAGGGCAGGAACGTCGTCGCACTTGCAGTACGCCGGGTCCTGTGGATTCAAGTCGCAGCAGTCGGCGACGCCGTCGCTATCGGTGTCGATTTGCGTCCAGTCCGGCGGTGAGTCCGTACACGTTAGCGGCAATGTGACACCCGCGATCTCCTGCGCGGCCGTACACATGTCGGAAACGCCGTCGTGGTCGCAATCGCGGTCACATTCGGTGAGCGTGGAACCGTCGGGGCAATCGCGACCGATGAGCCATGGGTTGATCAGGCAGTCGTCACCTCCGTTGCAGAGATCCGCGGAGTCTGGAACACCGTCGCAGTCGGTATCCGGGTCGGGATCCTGGCCGGGGACGTAGGTCAGCGTCCACTCGCACGCGTCACCCTGGCCGTTTCCGTTGCAGTCTCGCTGTCGTGGGTTGTCGGTAGTTGGGCAGTTGTCGCAGATGTCCAGGAGCGGAATGTAGTTGGGCGTCTGAGGTGAATCCCCGTCCGTGTCGACACCGATGCCCCACTCGCAGAGCCAGGCTGCGATGGTGTCTGAGATGTCCTCGGGCGTACCCGGGGTGAAATTGTCGTCGCCGCAGCCGAAGCAGTAGAACGGGTTGATCCTGGCGGTCTTGCCCGGATTAGCGACGTTCGAGAGGTTTGCGCCGCTTACGCTTACTTCACAGAGGGCAAGTTCCTCCATGAATCCGCCGCGTTCTGGAGGATCCGGCACGGCCTGAGCGTATTGGGCACAGGACACGCGCGGACCAGGATCATAAGCATCCTCCTTGGCGCTTGTGCTATCCATGAACACCCCGTGCCAGTCGGGTGCAACGCGGATGGTGGATACGCGAATATTGCGACCTGGCTGACGAGCATGATCCACGAAGGACCGAATGTGCGCGGCGCGGTTGCAGAAGCTCCCAGTCCAATTGCTCGTCGCGTCCTCGGTCAATCCCGTTCCGTTCAACTCGGCCGGGCATCCGGCTTCCTTGACACAGGCCGGCGGGCACGGTGCCGGCAGCCGATACTCGCCGGATGTCAGTAGAATGATCTCTTTGTGCGTTGCCTGGGTGCCTTCGAGGATCTCCGTTGCTTCCTGAATTCCGATCTCCATCATGCTTGCCGTACCGTGGCTGGAGGGCTGCAAGTTCTCGACCATCCCGACGACCCAGTCCCACTCTGCGCCAATCGTTGCGTACGTTTCGCACGGTGGCGCACAGCTTCCGTCTACGATGTCGTCAAGTTGGATCGGGCCGAAGTAGTCGATGTTCTCTCGGTATGTCCTCGTTGCGTCTTCTCTTGTGAACTGAATGACGCTGATTTCGTAAGATCCGTCACTCTTCGGAAATCCGGGACGGTTCAGAAAATCGACGATCCCCTCACGGGCCAGGTCGAAGTATGTCGGGCCCGTCGCGGGGAACATGTTCCGTGAGCTGTCGAGGACGAAGACGATGGAGACGTCAGGCGTCGTCGTCGTGTCGACGGCGCGGGTGGGCTGGGGATCCGACAGCCGGTTGACGAGTGCGAGAAAGGATACCGTAATGGCCACGATGACGACCGCGGCCAACCGCGTTTTCAGCTTTGATGACATGATGAGCGCCTATGCCGTGAACGATTCTCCGAGCCGACCCTGTCCCCAGTCCGGCCGCGTTGGGACCGACTCCAGTCGATGTCCCTGAACACTCATATTGGACATCGGCAGTGCGGTTAGCGAACTGAATTATGATTTCAGTCGGAGCGGAGACGAGTGGGTACTGTGGCATGTCCCTGTGGGAGGGAGTGGGCTCTCAGGGGCCCGGTGCATCCAGTCCGTCTGCCTAGGGAGCCTTCAGAGCCGATGTAGGGCACACTCTCCGGAGGGATCACCGATCGACGTAGGGAGAGTAAATGAGGTAGCTGATGGTCATATTGACATCCCAGGCCTCGCTCTTACCGCCTCGAGGCGCTGCAAGGTGGAGCGAGGGGATGCTGAGCGTGGAGTCGGACTGCGTCAGGTTCAGGGCAAACTGTGCCAGAACCTTCAGACTGAGGTCTTCGAACCTTACTCTAACGGAAAGCTGTTTGTACGGTGTCTGGGGGATCCGCACGGCTGGAAGTGGGTCGTGGCCGGCCCAGCCATCCGTTGGCACCCCTGCGGCGACCATTGCGTCGCGTATTTGAGCGATCAGGGTATCGTTTGGCCTCTCTCTCTCAGCGACGATTCTGGGAGCAGCGCGGAGTTGCCGTATGACATCCGCATCACCCCGCATCTGCTGTACTTGTGCCGTGAGCTTGTTATGCGTGTCTTGCCGCGAATTCAACGCGCGTGCCTCCCGCCAACACCAGAGTGCGGAGAGGAGAAGACAACACAACACGATCGCTTCCCGCCGGAACTGCGCCTTCGGTTTGCGGTCAGTCATGCGTGTTGTCCTCCGTTCGTACCGCCCTGATGCGGAAGTCAACAGTCTTGTCTTGTCGCCGTTTGGTTCTTGGAGGGTCGACGGACAACGTGGTAAGCTCGTTGAGTTCTCGAACGATGTCGCCGGCTGCACCGTGGCTCGTCGTCTGTCCGGAGAGCGTAATGCCGACGTCGTCGAGCTGAATCTCGTTTACGTAGAGCTTCAGGCCGCTCGGAATGCGTGAAGTCACCTCGTGGAGTGTGGTGAAGGCGTCAAGCCCGCTCCGGTGAAGCCACGCTGTTGCCGGTGTATCGGTTGGGCCGGCCGTGGTTGCTTCGAGCCCAATTCGTTCCGATTGCAGCCGGAGGGCTGCGCCGTACGGCACCGGCTTATCGGGGTGGACGTCCTGGTAGATCCTGGTCTGGTCTCTTAGTGAAGTGTCGATCACACTGGAGTAGACTGCGTTGTCGGCGCAGAGCCGTATCGCAAACGTTGCGAGCAGCACCGCCGCGGCCGCTGCACAACCCAGAAGGCGATTCCGAAGGGGATTCCATCGATCCTGTCGGGTCAGCGTCTGCACACGCAAATCAGGGAGGCCATCCGAACCGACCGCCGCGCGAAGACATTGCTCTATCGCTGACTCTTGGTCATGAGTGTCAACCTGCACACCTAGCGATGCGAGAGCGTCCGCGACGCAGTCGGCGGGCCTTGTGTCAGTGAGTCGCCACAAATGACAGCAGCCGTTCTCCGGGGCCGTCAGAGGAGGACTCAGGATAAGCTGTCGCCGAACCAATTCGGCGTCTGCATCTTGCGGCACGCCGAAACACCGCATGAGACTCACCCCGTCGTCTTGTGCAACTGTTCTGATGGCGAGTCGCTGATCATCCATGAGCACGTGGAAGGAGGTGTGGGTCTGTTGGAGTGCACCGGGCAGATTGCCGGCGAGCATCGCATCGACCGTGAGAGACTCTACGGCCACCTGTGCGTCCTCCAGCGTTCTGAGCAGCGCGTTCATGGCCGCCGTGAAGACTGCGGTAATCCGCACCGTGGATCCGTCAAGCCGTTCATTACAGCATGTCAGCTGCTCGAGTTCGACGGGAATATACTGTTCGAATGCATACTGCGCAGCAGCGTCATTGAAACGACCCGCAGGTGCCTCGACGTGCTGAATGAAGCACCAGTTCGCGGGGATGATCAGTCGACATCCGATTCCGGCCGGGTGGTTCTGCTTGACAAACGTCGTGATCCGTTCGGCGGTAGGCAGCAGATCCGATGCTGTCTTGGGAAGCGCACAGAACGGGGTGGCGGCACTCTGCAGTCCAGTCCGCGTCCAACTCGTGCCCTTCCTTTCGTATTGGGCCAGGAACGTAGTGTTGTCGGTTATTTGTAAGGCAAACCGTGTGTCCATTCTCAGCGTCTCTTCGTCTTCCGTTGTCGTCGTGGCCCGGACGGAGCCTTGTGTCTGGGAACTTCTACATCATAGATCGTTCCCCCGCGTTTCAGTTGAGCACTGCCAGGTCGGATCCTCACAATCTGGAAGCCGCCCACGCGTTGCGACTCGGCGCGAACTCGGTGCATCCCCTTCGAGTCGACGAATAGCCCCCAGGACTTGCCCTGCTCCACGAAGGTGGCGAACAGTTTGGGTAGCTTTACCGGCGGCGCAGGCGGAGGTCGCTTTGGCTCCGGCGCCTTCTTGGGCTTAGGCTTGATCAGCGTCTGCCGCAGGTTGCGTTCCCACATCGCCGCGAGCTGTGCTTCCGACACGGGCTGTTCCGGCTCATTGGAGGGTGAAACGTCGGGAGTGCGAGCATCCAGGGGCGGCGAAGCCATATGGTGTCTTGCCCTTCCTGCCTGGAGGATATTCCAGACAGCAGCCCCGACCAGTACCCACTGGAGAAGGAAGCCGACCGATTCCAGGCGGCGCAAGTGCATGTTGGCAAGGTTCAGACGGAGCATTCGTAAACCACCTTGGCTTTGCCGTTCACGATCAGGACAATGAGGTACCATCGTCGAGCGTCGTGGCCAATGCGGGTCTCGACGTCCACGGAATACGATTCGCCAGTTTGACCGCCCCAGAATGAAACGAGATCCGCCCACGTTTTCTGGTCGAGGCGGGACACCTCATCGAGAGGTCGGCGCCAGAAGACCTCCTCGAACTCGGTAGGCTCGACAAGCTGGTCAAACCAGACATAACGGGGTACGGCGGCATCCTCGATTGCGACGATCGGAGCCGATCTGATATTGGCGGCTAGCAGTTTGTGCTCGCGGGCGAGTTCCTGGAGGCGGTCCGCGACGGAGCCCGACGCTTTGGAAATCTGGAGTTTGTGCTTTTCGCTCTGGGTGGAAGACCGGATGTCGCACCGCCCGACGCTCAACTCGTAGTATCTCCTTCGCGATTCTATCTTGCCGTTGCTCGTGCCGGCCGATTCGGATTGCATTAACGCAGGTAAGCACACCAAGAGACTGTCAAGAGCTAGACGATGCTCCAGGTCACGGGCTGCCCATCCCGCAGCCGTCGACTCTGTCATGGCCGTGAGCGCAACGCCCGCTCCGGTCGCGACCAGAAGGGTAACGAGTAGCACCGTTAGAACCAAAGCGAAGCTTCTGTGATGTACAGACACAAAGTCCCTTCTATCTGTCATGATTCCCGTCCGGCCGGTCGCGCAGTGGCGCAGTAACGGTCAGTTCTTCATCATCGCTTCCGAACGCCAACTCCAATCGCAGCGCTTTGGGTCGAGTTCGTCGCTTCGACTCGGTGCTGTCGAGCGTCTTCCACTGGTCATCGGAAAACTGTGTGAGAGTCGCCTTCCTGACATTCACACCGAGCACTTCACGATGATGAGTGTCCCCGGATTCCGTCAGGAACCGTACGTCGCGCACGAGCCTCACGGCTGTTCCTGACTGGGCGCTGCGCTCCAACAGGTATGCAACCTGCGCCGGCAAGCGCGGATCATGAACCGCTGAACTGCCCATGCGCGATGACAACGTCATGACTTCGACCAGTCGCGACGGATCATCCGGAAACTCAATCGTTGACACGTCGCTGGGCAGCCATGTCAATTCACGCCTGAAGTCGATCGTAAACAACTCCTTGAGGCGTTCGTTCCGCCATTTACCGCTCAACTCTTCTTCGAGGTTTCGCTGCAGCCACAAGGACTGCACGGCGACCGTGGACACAAGCGTCACGACGACGCTTCCGAGCGCGGTCGCAACGAGCATCTCGATGAGAGTAAACGCCGCGGAACACGATGCGCTCCTTCGCCTCGGACGGGCTCGAACGTCAACGTGAGGACTCGGCGCATGACTAGGAGTCATCGTTGACCAGCCAAGTGTATTCCCAGCGCCGCGTGCGCATCGAACCCTCCAGCGGCAGGAGCGTCAGCTCCAACGTTATCTCCGTGGCGGACCACGCGTCGGTTACTGGGCGCACCTGGGCCGAACGTTTCCAGCGCCACTGAAACTCCGTTCCCACACGTCCCTCACTCGGGGTCTTCAGGTCTGCATCTTGCAGTCTCCAGGTCCCGATCAGCTCAGATGCGATATCGCGCGCCGCAAGGTCGACGCGCGATCCTGTCAACTTCTCCAGGTTGCGGGCCTGAGCCAACAACATCGCGGTTGCCGAACCACCAACAATGACCAAGGCAGCAACCACTTCAATGAGTGTAATGCCGGCGCGACGACAGCTGCGCTGCGTTACACAGCTCAGTGGTACTTGGTGCCTTTGCTTAGTCATCCGATGATTCTCTGAAGGATCCTGTTCCGCTGATCGCGTCGATGAGTGCGACGGTGTTTCCCCCCGCCGGCGTTCGAAGCCGCAGTTCGATGTCCCTGTTTGAAAATCCGGGCCTTACCAGAACGTGCCAGGAGCCGCGGTCCTGCGGTTGGCGTGAAGACGCCGATCCCTGACGAACATCGACGAGCTTCACTCCGGGAGCGAAGTCGAAGATCGCCGGCTCAGACCACGTCCAGATTCCCTCATTGAACACCGGCTTTTGAACGGCGCAGCGCCCAGGCTGCAGAACGATCGAACGTGGCAGGCCAGTGCGCATGGCCTCGTAGAGAGCGAGTCGGTACACCGATCCGATCTGGGAAGCTACCGATCGGAAGCGCGCCGCATCTGAGAGCGTGTGCGTATTTACCGTGACCACGCTGATCCCTATCGCGGCAAGCGTCAGCACAGCCATGAGCTCAGTAAGCGTAAAACCGCGGTTAGCAGCCGACCGCTTCACCGTGCGCCCGCCTCCATATCCCAGCTCTTGATGTCTGAATTGGCTCCCGTTCCGCCCTCCTGTCCGTCCGCGCCGTAGCTGACGAGATCGCACGCTCCATGCACACCCGGGTGAATGTAAATGTACTCGCGACCCCACGGATCCTTGAGATCGCTCGTGAGTATTCCATCCGGATGCTGAGGGGATCTCTTCTTCAGCGCGCCCAGCCCCTCATCGTTCGTCGGAAAGCGATCCTCCTCCATGAAGAAGACACTCAGCGCGTTTCTGATCGTTGCGATCTCGCTTCGAGCCACGTTCTGTTTTGCCGTCACGAGGTAGTCGGTAACCGACAAGGTGACAGCAGTGGCCATCACACCGACAATGACCACAACGACCATAAGCTCGACCAGGGTAAAGCCCCTCGACGACCTGTACTTCAGAGAATGACCGTTCATGATCGCATTCCTCCTTATTGCAGAGTTCGTGTCACTTCGAGAATCGGCATCATGGTTGCGAAGACAATGAACCCGACGACGGCTGACATCACGACGATCAGTACGGGTTCCAACGTTGCCGTGAACTTTCCGATGGCGAGGCTCACCTCTGTTCCGTATGCATCCCTGAGCTGCACGAGCATCTTCGTCAATTCCCCGGATTCCTGACCGACCGCAACAACATGGACCACCGACGGCGGAAAGACCCTTGAATCAGCCAAAGTCGGCGCGATATCGCTTCCGTTCTGAATGGCGGTCTCCATCTGTTCGAGTTCGCGTGCGAGAATCAGATGTTGCGTGTTTCTCGTAACGAGGCGGAGAGATTCAACGAAAGGAACACCGCTGCCCAACAAGAGCGACATCGCCTGGGCAAAACGTGAAATCACGGCCTTACGAATCAAAGGACCCAGCAACGGAATCGCCAGCTGGGCTTCGTGCCATTTCCGCCTTACGGGTCGCCACTTATACGAGGCAGTGGCCGTCACGATCGACACAAGACTACCTAGCGACAACGCTAGCCAATGGGCCGTCACGAAATCGCTCAGTCCTTTCAGGAACACCGTTGCTGCCGGCAGCGAACGGCCCGCAGCTTCGAGAACGGTGAGCAGTTGGGGAACCACGTAAGACATCAGAAAGATGACCACGGCGGTACCGACGAGGGAAAGGATGATCGGATAGGCGAGTGCCGTGAACAAGCGCGTTCTGATCGTCTCTCGCTCTCGCATGAAAGAGGCCAGCTCTCGGAGTGAGGTCTCCAAGTGCCCGCTCATCTGGCCAACCTGCACGGCACTGGAGAAGATCTCTTCGAACCAGCGCGGGTGTTCGGCGAGCGCATCGCTCAACGACTGACCCGACGCGACCTTTTCCCGTACGGCTCTGAGAACGGAATCGAAGCTACCGCGCTCTTGTTGAATCAGGACATCCAAAGCGCCTACAAGAGGCACGCCCGCGGCCAGAAGCATGGCGAGTTGCCGCGAAAACTCGGCGACTTTCTCCCGCCGACCGGGACGTTGCGTTCGCAGCGTCCACTGCCCTTTGCGATGAAAGCGGGTCGCATCGAACTCCACGAGCTGCAGGCCGCTCTCTCGAAGGCGTTCACGGCCGGCTGCCGGCGTGTCGGCAGTGATTGTACCCCTGCTGGCGGAACCGGCTGTGTCCAACGCTTTGTATTCGTAAACCGGCACGCGATCACCGTGAAAGAGCTAGAGTTTCAGACTTCTGTGTAGTGCGCGGCCGTCCTACAGGTCCGGCACCGTTTCATGCGGGCACCAACTCACCCAGCGCGGTCTGTTCCTGAGTGACGCGTGCGACTTCGACGAGCGTCGTCTCACCGCCCAATAGCTTGCGTATGGCGTCTTCTCGAAGCGTCGTCATGCCGTTTCGGATCGCTTCGGCTTCGATCGCACTGGTCTTGGACAAGCTGATCACCATTTCGCGAATTGTGTCGTCGACGGGCAGCAGCTCGAAAATGCCCTTTCGACCTCGATATCCGGTCGACGCACACCTTTCGCAGCCGCGAGCACTCCGAACGACGCTGCCTTCCAGCGTCGGATCAAGTCGATACTTACAGACATCGTGCTCAGAAATCGCCACTTCGATGCTGCAATCGGGACACACGACGCGAACAAGGCGCTGGGCCAACGATGCATGCAAGCTGCTGGAGACAAGGTACGGCTCAATGCCCAAGTCGAGCAGGCGCGTTACGGCGCCGGCTGCATCATTCGTGTGCAACGTGCTGAAGACCAAGTGTCCGGTCAGTGAACTTTGAACGGCCATTCGCGCGGTCTCTTCGTCGCGAATCTCGCCCACCATGATAACGTCAGGGTCTTGGCGCAGTACGGCGCGCAACCCCGTGGAAAAAGTCATCCCCTTTTTGGGCGAGACCTGCATCTGGCTGATGCCCGGCAGTTGGTACTCGATAGGATCCTCCAGCGTGAGGATGTTCTTCTCCTTGCTGTTGAGGTATTGCAGTGCGGCGTAAAGCGTCGTGGACTTTCCAGAACCGGTGGGTCCCGTTACCAGCATGATCCCGTGCGGTCTCTGGATCAGGCGTTCAAACAGAGAGCGATTCGACTCGGACATCCCCAGTTCCTGCAGCTTGTACAGCCGTGCAGATTTGTCCAATAGCCGAAGTACGGCCCGCTCACCGTGGCTCGTCGGAATGATGCTGATGCGGAGATCGATGACCTTGTCGCCGATGGTCACCGTCGTACGACCATCCTGTGCCAATCGCTTTTCGGCGATGTCCATCCGCCCGATGACCTTGATGCGGCTGACAACTTCATCCAAGAGATGGCCCGGAACTTCCAGGAAGTCGTACAGTACGCCGTCGATCCGATAGCGAATCTGTACGTGGGAACGGACAGGCTGGACGTGCACGTCACTCGCTTGACGTTTGACGGCCTCGAACAGCATCATGTTGACCAGCTTGACGACGGGTGCACGCGTTGCGCTGTCGAGCAGGTCTCCCTCCTCGGCCAAAGTGACATCCGGATCTCCGGCTGCGATGTCGATGCCATCCAAGACCATGGCAAAATCCGAATTTCGCTCCGCGTATGCGTGATTGATAGCGTTCTCGATTACCTCCCAAGCTGCAAACTCGAGAACGGTTGGCACTCCGAGGTGGCCTCCGAGATGATCGAGAACGGAGGCATCGGGAAGCTGGCCGGCCGCGATGGGCATGTAGCCGTCCTGAGGAGTCAGTCCGATCAATCGATGTCGGCGGGCAAAGCCGATGGGGACGGATGCGACGAAGCTCTCGGCGACATCCTCGGGGCCGATGTCTTCACGAAGTGGAATTCCCCATAGGATTCCGAAGAGCTGGTGCAATTCGTGATCGGTTAGCAGGGAAGCGCGATGCCAATCGCGCAGCGTGTGCGCTGCAACTCCTGGACGAACGGACCAGACCGATCGGAGTTCGGTCACCTCCTTCGAGGCCGCTCCTCGCTGAAGGACATTGTCGAGTATGTCCTCGGGAACACTGCCCATCGAGTCTGGGGTCTCCATGGCTGCTAGCGATGGGCAGGTCAACGCATCCACAGGTACTCGCTTTCCGGGTAATCCGTGTTCCTTAGGGATGCCCTCTTGATTTCGCCTGTGCTGATCAGCTTCAGATCGGCGAATCGGTCATCTCGAAGAATCGTTGCGCGGATGAATGCAAATACGCGAGATTTTGTCCGAGCGCGGTCACTGCTTTGAAAGAGCACGCCGATTCCGGGGATACGGCCCAAGATCGGTACTTCCGTAACCGAGTCCGCCTCGTTTTCCGTGACCAAGCCGCCAACGATGATCGTGTGCCCGTCCGGAATCTCCACCGACCCGGAAAACGAATTGGTGGTTCTGGGCGGTGGCACGCCGACCGATCCACCGCCGGTGAAATTGCTGAAGCTGAAGGTGTAGTCCAGTGAGAGATGATCTCCCTGTGCGATGTGCGGAGTGACGGTCAGTGTCGTACCCGCGGACTCGAATCCGGCAAATGACGTCGTGGCGACCGTGTCGGAGGCGTTGATGCTCGTAAAGGGCGCCTCTTCAACGCTTCCAATGGTGGCTGTCGTACTGTCGCTGACGATGGCTCTGGGCGTCGTAATAATCCTGCTGTTTCCGTGTGCCGCGATGGCGCGAAGGAGAATGGGTGTTTCAAACGGCCCGAGGATTACGCCATTCATTCCTCCGCCTGGGTTGAACGTTCGCGCGCCCGTTGACAGGTCGATATTCGACAAGCCGAAGCTAGAGAACAGAAGAGACTGGAATCCGAGGTTCTTCTCTTCGTTGGCGAGTTCCACGGCCAGACTGAACGAGTCGTTGAATGTTACGGCGACAAGCGTCATCTCAATCAACACTTGGGGCTGCCGTTTGTCCAACTCATCCATGAGGAGCCGAAGGCGAGTGTGAAACTCGCGAGGGCCGATGGCCAGAATCGCATTCGTGTGCTCGTCGTGAGACAATACGAAGTCCGTGCCCTCGACGCGTGACACTTGTTGCCGGCCGGATCGAGGCTCGTCACCGGGACCGTGTGCCGGGGGCACAGGCAATGCACTCGTTCCCGCGGGCGAAGGTGGGCGATTGGGCCCCGGCGGTGCTCGCATTCTTTGTGGCCCCGACTCTGTCGCTTCATGATGGATCGATGACACCATGACATTGGGCAGCAATTCCGATAGCGTCGCGATCAAATCACCGGCCAGCCGGTTGCGAGGTCTGTAGACGCGCAATGGGTTCGATGACTCCCCGGTTGGTAAGTCCTCGCGAGACAACATTTCCTGTATCTGTTGCTGTATGTTCTCGGTGGCTGATACGTAGAGTCGGTTGGCGGCTTCATCACGGAATAAGTGGACACTACCACGGGGAGTCACACCGCCCAGTATCACACCTTCGATCAACTCCTGGAGCCTCGCCGCCGTCATGTACACCGGCGCGTACGTGTGCAACCGTCGTTCTGCTGAGAGAGGTTGATCAAACCGTTGGATCAGCTGCTTGGCAACATCGAGCGCACCTTGCGCGCCGACGAGAAGAATGGCTCCCGAGGCATCGTCAGGATCCATGGTCAACTCTGGAGGAGAGCTGCCCTCCAGCTTGCTCTTCTCCTTGAGGACCCGCGTGACACGCTCCGCAACAGCTTTGGCGTCTTGATGCCGAACCGACACGGACTCGAGCTTGACAGCGGGTCGTTCCTGATCAAATAACTCGACAATCTCAACAACCTTGGCAATAGCAGACTCAAAGTCTGTAATGATCAACAGTTGTTTGCCTGGAATCTCGATGACCGAGGCCTTGGACGACGACAGGAAACCACGTACGTTCTGAACCACCGACTGCATGTCAGTGGCGTTGATTGTGAGAATCTGTGTGACGATTCGATTCGAGGACGCAGACAGGCCATCGGGTGCGTCATGGCGGATCTCCGCGATGTGGCGCTGAAATTCACCCGTCTTTATGATGCGCAGCCAGCCTCCGACGTCGCCTTCGACGAGCGCGAGGTCTTTCATTCTCAGCATGCTTCTCAGAAGGTCGAGAAGTTGGTCGCGCGGTACACGTACTTCACTGGGGCGGAACACCACTGTCTGGTTCCTGACCTCGTCGTCGTAGACGATCTGAACGTTCACACTCTGGGCGACGTAGTCCACAAACGCTGCCAGGTTTACCGAATCGGGGTAGTTTATGGTCACCGTACTCGATGTCTTCGAATCGGAAACAACGCGCGGTGCGCGGCGTGGTGGGCTTGGACGCTTCTGACCCCAGCAGGGGATCGGAGCGAATAGGACGCCTCCAGCGGCGAGACACTGTATGACGGCGATGACGGAGAGTCGTCTTAGTCTCGCTCGATGCACATGGATTGTGGAAGCGTCGCTCATGTCAGTCGATCCTGCCGCCCGAGACCCGAAGGTTGGACCAGTGCAGGCATGTGGCCCTCTCGTGCACGCACCGCAGCATTCCCGCTGTGAAGCCGGTATCATGACGTTCCGGCATCGGAGCGATCGCTTCTTCGGTGCGCCGCGGTCTGCACAATTCAGTCTGCACACTTCTATCGAGTCGGGACATGATGGTCATGAGTCCGGAACTGCGCGAGATGTAGGTCCGATAGTTGCTCAATGAGCGATATACCGTGGATCTGCCATGAAATCGCCTTGCGCTTGATGGCTGGGCGGCCGGGAAAACTCGTCAGGCAGGTGCATTGCTTAGACGATGATTTATCCGGAGGCCCGCACACTAATGGAATTGCGCAACAGCATCAGGTGCATGGAATGTCATTGAGCGACGGTCCAGCGGCAATAGGACAGTGCAAAGGTAGCGTGGTGCTCCATGCGCTGTTGGCACTCAGCCTTCTCTCGGGCTGTCAAGCGTCCGGCGGACACCGGCAGTATTCTACACTGCCGCAGTCACAGCACCGAGATCCCGTCCGAGCGCAGCAGCTGAACGACGAGGGACTCAAAGCGGTCGAGGCGGGCGAATTGAACGCGGCTGAAGAGAAGTTCCGTGAGGCACTTGTCAAAGACCTTTACTCAGCGTCAGCGCACAACAATCTCGGCCTCGTCTTACTCCAATCAGACCGACACTACGAAGCGGCCTGGGAATTCGACTATGCCGCGAAGCTCGTGCCTGAATCCCCTGAGCCGCGGCAGAATCTGGCATTGCTGTACGAACATCTCGGCCGAATTGACCTGGCGATTGCCGAGTACGAAACAGCACTGGAGATCGATCCAAACAACCTGGCGACCATGCGCTACCTCGCCCGGGCCTATGTCAAGGCCGGCAAGAACCACGAGAAGGTAAAAACCCTGTTTGCCAGACTGCTGGAAGTGCCTCACGACGAGCAGTGGGACGTATGGATTCGCGGGCAGTTGGTGCGACTCGGTAGAACGGACGACGAGAGCACGCCTGCGCGCACTCCGTTTTGAATCAAGATGAGGCTGACGGCGTCTCTTGGCGCGTGTGCTACTGTACCCCCTCGATGAGCCCACCATCTACGTGCAAGTCTCTAAACACGAGCTTCGGCCGAACAGGATAAGACTCGGTTATCCGAGTCTCTGAGGGGGTGGGGGTCGGTTCAGATTCTTCGGGCGATGGAGCCCCTCCGAGCGATTCAGCTCAACACTCGGGGGACGCGAGTCAACTCAAGTACCAACGTCGATGAGGGCAGGAGGGAGGAGCTGGTTCCTCGCCGCAATAAGAATTCTACTTACGCCCCGCGCGTCCGTTGTATCCGGAGGAGGGTCTAGATCACCCGGCACCCTGCACATCCACGGGGTGTGGGGCAAGAACAGCGCGGCCGATGCGGGTCCCATCTCCTAACGTGCCAGAGGATGGCATGTGTATCCCAAGCTGCATCTGGCGATTCTGCTACAACGGACCCGTTGTAGAATAATCACGTGCCACATATTGACACTTTCCTTTGAGCTGGCTACTCTGAAGCCCATCATCACCAGCAGATCCAAAAAGGCAACAACTGCATGCAAGCTATCGGATACACTCGCTGTTCAACGCACGAGCAAGCTGACAGTGGTCTCGGTCTCGATGCCCAAGCCGAGCGTATCCGCGCCTACTGTACGCTCAAAGGCCTTCAGCTCATTGACATCATCACGGACGCCGGTGTGTCTGGTGGCAAACCGCTCGCAAAACGTGAGGGTGGGCGGGCGCTGCTGGTTGCGCTCAAGCGAGAACGTGCCGATGCCGTTGTCATGCTCAAGCTGGACCGGATGTTCAGGAACGCGGGCGACTGTTTGACGACCGTCGAGCAGTGGGAACGGAAAGGCATCTCGCTCCACATCGTAGACTTGGGCGGCAATGCAATCGATACCACCGGCGCGGCTGGGCGGTTCATGCTCGTCGTCCTAGCTGGTGCGGCCGAGATGGAGCGAAACCTCACGCGCGAGCGCACGCGCTCAGCCCTGGCCGTCAAGAAAGCCAACGGACAAAGGATAGGCACGGTGCCGTATGGCCACGACCTGGCTGCCGACGGTGAATCCCTGATCGAGAACAAGGCCGAGCAATCGATTATCGCAGACATCCAATCGATGCGTCAAAGAGGCATGAAGCTCCAGCAGATCGCCGCGGCGCTGACAGACGATCGGATTCCCACGAAAACCGGCAAATCGAAACGCTGGACACATCAGGCCGTCGGACGCATTCTAAAACGCAAGGCAAGCTGAAAGCACCGCCGAGGCGAATGAGACGATCGGCACGGTCGCGCGCGAGACCGCGCGGGGTCGGAACCGAGTTCTATGGCGGAATCTCGCCTAGCGATACCTGGAATGTCATTTCAGGAGGATTATTGGACGATGCTATGCGCCCATCACGAGTGCCCCGGTGTTTGGGCTGGTCGTCAAAGCTGGAACGCGATCGGTATGGACAGGTGAGCTATCGGCTGAATCCTGAAGTCTGAAGCCGAGACGTCACTCCAATCGAGCCTCCCAGCGATCCATGTCGCGGGTTCTCTCGCGCGTACAAACGTCCGTGGGGCTTGGGGCAACCGTTCGACACATCTTCCGGGCTCCGATCGATCGAGTGCTCCACGTTCTCAGCCCAGCTTTTGGCCACTCGACGTGCCGACCGGCTGCGCCGCCCGGGGCCACCTCGCGCGCGAAGGCGGCGCCAAGTAGAAAGGCCGGCTCGCGGCGTGATAGGCCCCGGATTGGTAAACGCAGCGTCCCACGATACACGACTGCTATCAGAGCCTATTTGTACGCTCAGCTTGTCTGCGGACGCGATCGCGTTCCCACGCGATTCTAGCTCCCGCACGCCTCCTGTACGGGGTCTCGATTCAAGTTTGCAGGGTTGCCCGGTCTGAGTTTCGACACTTTGATGAGTTGGAGGGCTTCCTCGATCCGATCGAAGGGCACCGTGCCCGCAACTTCGGTGTCCCCGGCCTGCATGACCGTGCCGCCGATTGCCTCCAGCCCAGCCGTTCCGCGTTTAACGCCCTTGGCCGACTTATAGAAGAGACAGATGCCGAGTACGCCGTCCCCCTCGTCGATGAGATACCCGACGGACCCTACAACCACGTCCATGCGATCCTCGCTTCCGACGTACCCGACCCGCCCCGGCGATTTCACTGCGGCCGTCTTCTTTACGATCGCCGGCGGCACGGGATGGCCATCGTGGAGGTTCCGGGTGCGGTAGCGGTGTTTGCGGGCGTAGGCGAGGAGATCGGTTCTTTCCTCATCCCGACTTGGTGCGTCAGCTTCGCTCTGAAATTCAGAGAGAAGACTGCTGGAGTGAGTATGCATCTACTTGCACTCCGTTGCATTGTCCGGTGCGGACGCCGACACCAACGCGACAATTCCAACGCGAACGGCATCCGGCAGCTCCGGCCACGCCTTGACGAGGGCAGCTAGATCGGGCGATGTCCGCTGCAAGTAGGTAAGCCAGGCGGTAAACTCTTCAGGCGGGTTCGCGTAAGTTGCTGCGGAATCGGTGCTTGCGGAGTTTGAGCACCGGCCTTTTAAGCCGTAGGTCTTGGGTTCGAATCCCAACACCCTCAGTGCCTGGGGATCAGCGCACCACTTCACCTTGAAACAGATCTGAGCTCGGAGACGCTCTCTGCGCGTCCACCCGGGTTCATTCAGCGTTCGAACCCTGGGTCGAAGATCCACTTCAATCGGCCTCCGCCGTTCTCGATCGTTTTCCGCTAGACCGTGGATCGCCTGCAACGTCCAGCGCCAATCGAAAGCCATTGCCTCGACATGCCCGTCGCACAACAGGTTCTGCTTTGGCTTTCGACGCAGGGAATTCTGCAGGAACTTCGTTCCGGGCATTCAAATCGCTCTTCGTTTCGTGTATAGTGGTCACTCCCAAGATATAAAGCGGACGGGCTTCCGTTTTGAGGGTCGGAGGAATCAAGGGCATGCGGCGTCGGATCGTCATCTGCCTAGGCCTACTTCTACTGGTATGCCTGCTCGGTGATCTCGCAGCCATGCTCTGCCTGGGGCAGAGCATTCACAGGCTCTCGTCCAGCGTCGATTCGCACAGGATTCAGTGGCTTCGAGCGAATCTCAGTTCAGACGGAGTTCGCGTCCAGACGGACCTTCTGTCCTACTTATCGGGCCACGAACATTCGCCCGAACTGAGAGACGAAAACGCGCAGCGGTTTGTTCGTTCCCTGGACCGATGTAGTCGGTGCCATCATCCCGTCACGTTGTCCAGTCGTTTTGAGCGTCTCCGCGAGAGTTTTGACCTCTACCAGGCGACGGCCAACCGGCTCTTCGATGCTACCGATGCCGCCGAGCAACGAGCGCTCGCGCAAGATGCCATCATTCTCGCGGATCGATTCGTCGAGCAAACCACGACCATGTCGGACGAGGCCGACCAGCATCTGACGGCCAGCAGCTCGGAGGTTGCGGGGTACATTCGAACGGCGTGGATTGTGCTTTCCGTCACGCTTGTCGTACTACTGATCGGCGGCGGGTTCGTCGCCATTCACCTGAAGAACCGGCTGACTCAACCCGTTGAAACACTGTTACGGGGAATCGTTCGTGCCGGTCGAGGCCACCCGGAAGAGCCGATGCTCGAGCAAGCGGACGCCGAGTTTCGTGTCCTCGGTCAGGCGTTCCATCAGGCGTACGCCGACCTGACCACTGCCAAGGACAGCATTCTACAAGCGGAGAAGCTGGCGGCGACGGGGATGCTCGTGGCCGGCGTCGCCCATGAAGTCCTGAATCCACTGGCCAGCATCTCTTCGATCGCGCAGATGATCGGGCGACATTCTTCGTCGGACGTGGAACGAGACCAGGCGAAGCTGATCGAGACGGAGATCGGCCGGGTGTCGAAGGTCGTACGCGAGCTTCTGGACTTTACGCGTCCGGCGGAAGACGACTCCGCATCCCGGGTGGACCTCGAGTCCCTTCTGGATCAGGCCGCCACGCTCGTCGGTTACGACTCGCGTGCGCAGCGGATTGGAATCACGCGCGAATACGCCCCGGCCTTGCCATCGGTTCGCGGTCATTCCGAGCGACTTCTTCCGGTGTTTACGAATATCCTGATCAACGCACTCGACGCGGTGAATGGCCTCAACACCCAACCGGCTTCGATCGCGATTTCCACACGGGCCGAGGACAGCGAGGTTGTTGTCGATATTCGAGATCAGGGACACGGGATGAGTGCGCACGAACTGGCCCACGCGTTTGACCCGTTCTTTACGACGAAGGAGCCTGGCGCGGGGACCGGGCTGGGTCTGTGGATCTGCTATCAGGTGGTGCAGCGGCACGGCGGCCGAATCGACATTGAGAGTGCCCCTGGTGAGGGCACGAACGTTGCGGTACGACTGCCGGCCGACAGCCCGCGCATGGCCGCGGAGTACCCCGTCGCGTGAATGACGGGTGAGGATTGTCGACGAGCGGCAAGTCGCTATCGATGACAGGCCAGGCAATCGACACTGGCCCCTTCGCGCTCATGGCAAGCGATGCAATCGTCCATGGTCATCACCAGCTGGGTCCTGGGCGGCGGCGCGGTCAACGTCGCCTGTGCCGGGTGACAGGTCTCGCAATCCAGATTTCCTCCGGTGACGTGTCGGCGGTGAGAGAAGTAGACGTCTGGTTTGGTGAGGGCAACGCGCTGCCAGGGGATGTCGCCATCCGCATCCACAAAGGCGAAGAGTTTTTCCTTCTGGGGTCCGGCGTCGTCGGATTCCTCGTCCACATCGTGACAATCCAGACAGAGTTCCTTGCCGGGGATGCCTGCGTAGGTCTGGGTCGCGGCCTCCGTGTGGCAGGTGTTGCACTTGAGACCGGCACTGTCCAAGTGAACGGCGTGATTGAAGGCGATCGGCTGGTCGGCGGCTTCGCCGCGGCCCGCGATCGCATAGACGATCGCGACGCCGCCCACGACAACGCCGACACCAACGACAAACACAAGGATGAACCGCATATCGAAGCCTCTCCATCCAGGCCAATTCACCAGCGCGCCGTGCGCGCTTCAGCGGCAGTCGGTCGCCTAATTATTCGTCGCGTCTTCCGATCGGGAATCTGCGTTGACCGCTCGCAAGTACGCCAGCAAATCAACCATCTCGCGATCGTCAAACACAGGCCAGGACAATCCGGCCTCGGTCATTCGCTCCAACATGGTCTGTCCGTGGTTCCACATGGCCGCCGCCATGTTCACGGGCAAAGCATCGCCGCGCAGATCCGAAAGCGACGGGATGTCGGACCCGTCGGTTTCTTCAAGGTCGTGGCACTGCATACACCCCTTGCGCGCAAATACCTGCTCGCCCAGTGCCGGATCTCCGGCCTGATCGCGCGTGCCCAGCGCCAAAACATAGGCAAGAATGTCTGCGAGCTCCTGTGGATTGATGGGCTGACGAATGAGTTCCTCTTCGCGCATGACACGCGCCATAGCGGGTGAGTGATTCCACATCCGCGACGCCAGCGCCGCGACCGAGGCAGGCAATTCCGCCTGCGTCAAATCGGGTCCGGCTCCGGGGTGACAATCATTGCACTTCTTTTCGAGGAACGTGATCCGTCCCCTCGCCACGCTCCCGGGCTGCAGATAGGTTCGATCCCCACTCACGCCGATACTCCGAACGAATGCGACCAGATGGACAAGATCCGCCCCTTCCAGCTCTGGCCAGGTCATGTCCGAACGCTTCATGGCCTCTTCCATCATGGGCGCGTGTTCCCACATCATCTGTGCCCAGGCGACGGGATTGACATATTCGCCCCACTTGGCGAGATCCGGGCCGACGCTGTCACCTGAAGTGTCGGTGGCGTGGCATTCCGCGCACCCCTTTCGCCGGAGGATTTCCTCGCCACGCCGAGGATCGCCCAATTCGTCGAGCTGTCTCACGAAGAAGATCAACTCGAACAGATCGCTCATTTCTTGATGGGTGAGGACGGTCGGGGGATGCCCCACCTGCTCCCTCCAGCTCAGCATCTTCGGGATGTGATTCCACATGATGCCGGCGAGTTGTCCGTTGGTGAGCCGACCGGCACGGGTGCGCCCCAGATCGGGCCCCACGCGCCCCCCCTGCATCCAGATCGCATGGCAATCCACGCACTTCTTGTCGTGAAACACGCGCCAACCGCGCATGACATCCCCGGAGGACAGACCGATGTCGCCGGCGTGCTGCGCGTTTGCGGTTGTCCACGGGACGGCGAGGGCCATCCCCCACGCAAGTCCCAAGGCGAGTTCGCGTAGGGCTGACCTTCTGCGGAAATACGTCCGGGTGTTGATGTTGATCATTTGCTGGCTCCCACGGGTTCCGGCCGCGCCGGCGCGGGCTGAGACTTGGGAAGGTAGCTCTTGAGGCGTTCGGTCACCTCGGCGACGGACTTCTCGCGTCCCTCCTGGACTTCCCAGATGGAAACGATCGGGAAGAGCTTGGTGAAGAGCACGTAGAGCAGCGTGAACGCCGCAAAACAGGCGGCCAGTATGCTCCACTCGACCCACGTCGGCGTGTAGACGATGTCTTCCGCGTGGGGGAGTCTCGGCTGGGAGAGCGAGGGCACGACAATGATAAACCGCTCCAGATACATCCCCACCGTAATGGAAAGCGAAGCGATCACCGTTCCGAGAATCGTCCGCGTGCGTTTGAACGCGAGTATGGTGACGGGAATGAAGAAGCAGGTGACCACCATGGTCCAGAAGTGAGGCGCAAACGGACCGGTGAACTTCAACCAGAAGATCGTCATGTGGGTCGGTTCGCTGCCGTAGAACGTGGTCAGAAACTCTGACGCGGTGAAGTAGAACCAAGCAAAGCACATGACCAAGAGCAACAAGCCGAGATTGTTGAAGTGAATGTCCTTGAGGTACTCGCCCAGGCCGTACACCCAGCGGATCAGCGCCATGGCGCAGATCAGCGCCGCAATTCCGGAGAAGATGGCACCGACCACGAAATAGGGCCCGAAGATCGCACTGTGCCACATCGGCTGAATCGTCATCGCAAAGACGAAACTCACAACGGTGTGCACGGAGACGGCCACGGGTATCACGATGATGGCCATGACACTGATGAGAATGTCGAGGATTCGATGCTGGCGCGGTGTCCCCGTCCACCCGAGCGCCAGAAGGCGATAGAACCACCGCCTCTTGTTGGTGTGGTCGCGGAGGATCGCGATGTCGGGAATGAGCGGCAGGTAGAGGTAGGTGGTGCTCATGGTCAGGTAGACCGTGATGCTGCACACATCCCACAGGAGCGGCGACCCGAACTTGGCGTGTTTGATCACGTTCAGCATTCGGTCCGGTCGACCCAGGTCGACCAGAATGTTCCCGACACCGAACAGGATGACCATGACGGTGATAACTTCCGCGGAGCGCGTGATGGTTCGGCGCCACTCTGCGCCTACAATCCGCAGGATCGCGGAGATCAGTGTTCCGGCGTGGCTGATGCCGATGAAGAAGACGAAATTTGTGATGTAGAATCCCCAGTACACGGGCCTGCCCAGGCCGGTCACGCCGAGACCTTCCCGATATTGGACCGTATAGGCGTATACACCGAGGCCGATGACGCTCAGTAACACCGCCACCGTGATGTAGAACTTAGGTCCCGTATGGAGGATGGGCTCCAACAGAATGGCGTCTTCAGTGAGTGGTGGTGGAGACGGTTTCTTTGTAGCGACGGACACGTTTAATCACCCTCGCGCAAGTAAATCACCTTCGGTTCAGTGCCCAGATCCTCAAGAAGTTTGTACGCCCGCCGGCTGTGGGCCAGCTTGGAGACCTCGCTTTCGGGATTACTGAGATCGCCGAAGACCATGGCCCCGGTTGGGCAGGACTCGACGCAAGCGGGCGAGTATTCGCCGGGGCGCATCGCCCGTTCCTCGGCGCGTGCATGATCTCGAGCGTTCTGGAGTCGATGGTGGCAGAGCGTACACTTCTCGACGACGCCCTTGGGTCGGACGGAAACGTCGGGGTTCAAGTGCTTGCCCATGGGCTCGGGCCAGCTCGGCGTCGTCCAGTTGAAGTACCTGGCCGTATAAGGACACGCCGTCGTGCAGTACCGACACCCTATGCAGCGGCTAAAGATCTGTCCGACGATGCCGTCCTCGTTGCGGAACGTCGCCCCCACCGGGCAGACCTTGACGCAGGGTGGATGGTCGCAGTGCAGACAGGGTCGCGGCAGCAAGCGCTCGATCGCCTTGGGGCGTTCCCCCTCTCCCTCGAATGGAATCATCTCCATCCACGTATAGTTCCGACCTCGCCGAGCATCGTCCGCGCCCGTCGGCGGGAGGTTGTTCTCCGCCTGACAGGCTGTGACACAAGCCTGGCAGGCCGTGCAGCGGTCCAGGTCGATTGTCATTCCCCACTTCGCCATGCCTCTGCTCCCTTTCGCTCCAGTAGGGATTCGGTTTACATCTTTCGGAGGGTCGCACGCGTGGAGGTCCAAAGCGCCGTACCGGTCAACGGATCGGTACGCGCATCGACGAGGTCTGCGGGATTCTCACCGATGCCACGACACCAACGCCCGCCGGACTTGCGCCCAAAGCCGAAGGGAATGGCCACGACGTCGTGCATCACTCCGGTGTAGAGCCTGACCGGAAGCGTGAGGCGACCACGCGGCGTGCGAACTTCCACGTGATCGTGCGCGGTCACCCCGAATCGCTCCGCCGTCTCCGGGTGAATCTCGACCCAGGTTCGCCACTTCTCGAACATGTACGCCCCGGCGATGTCGTTCAGCCAGGGCAGATTGGGGCTGGAACAGCCAACGAGATTGGGTAGTTCATACACGTAGAGTTCGAGCGGATAGGTCTCGTCGCTTGTCCGCGGTTCGGCTCGGCATTGCGGCAGCAAGCGCGCGGACACCTCGTCGGGGTCTCCTGCAGCGGGGATCGCCTCGAAGGAGGATGCCAAGTAGGCCGAGCTGAATGCGAAACGCCGAAGGGGGCGCTGTAGGACGCGATCCCACTTGCCGTGAAAGTAGATCGGGTCCGTCCAACCGCCCCCGGCGATGACATCCCGCTTGAATTCTGCAAAATCGCTCGAGAACGGCGCCCGCCATCCCCGCGTTTCCAGCAATTGCGCCCAACTCTCTTCGTTGGCCGGCCCGAACGTCGCACCCTCGCCTCGATCGAAGAGCTCTCGAAGCACCGCTTCGACGGCGGACTCCGCATCCGCCCACGGCAAGGCGCCGCCCACTTTCCCTCCAAGGCGGTTCGCAAGAGCTCGCACAACCGAATAGGCATCGCGTCCACGCTTCGGCGGATCCATGACGGGCTGTGACACCGTAACCACCGGGTGCCCTTTCAAGGTGTGCGCTACGTCGAAGTCCCACCGATGAAGCCCGTGAAGCGCGGGGAGTATCAGGTCCGCGTGGCGATTCGAATCGTGGTGGTACCCGGAAATGGCAGCCACAAACGGCACGGCCGAAAGTGCAGCGCCGAACGCCGCACCTTCCGCCAGCGAAAAGACGGGATCCGCTTCGGCCAGGATCAGGGCTTCGGTCGAATAGGGGCGACGGTCCTTGATCGCGCGCGTCAGTAGGTCGATGGCGCTGCCGCCGAGTCGTCGATCCGCCGCCGGTCCGTCGAGCGGCTCGTTCGCCAAACCCCGGGTGGCTACGTCGTCGATGTCGAATTCGCCGTCGAGAAGGGTGAGCTCCTGGAAGACGGTGATCCCTCCCGGCACATCGATGGATCCTGCCAGCGCGTTGAGGCAATGAATGGCCATCCGGTGGTAGGTCGCCTGGGCACCGCATCCTCCGCCGTCATACCCGACGGCGATGGCAGGCCCGTTCGAGCTGAACTCCCGCGCAAGACGAAAAATGGTCCCTTCCACAACGCCGGTCCCAGCTTCCACCTTTCGTGGCGCATAGTCTTGGAGAACCATGCGGCGGAATCCCAGGTGCGAGACGCCGTTGCGATCGGTCCAGTCCTCGAACCCGAATCCGTGCCGGCCGACAAAGTCGCGATCGTAGAGTCCCTCGCGGATCATCACATGTGCGATGCCCAGTGCGAGCGTTCCTTCCGTTCCCGGACGTATGGGTATCCACTCGTCGGCCTTGGTCGCCGTCACCGAGTGTCGCGGCTCGATATGGACCCACCGTGGGCGGAAGCCGGGCCTGCCTCTGCGAAAATCGGCGAAGACCCGAGCGCTCTGCTCTGTCGACCAGTGGGCATCGAGCCAGCCACTGGAGAAGGACAGCACATATCCCGCCTTGGCAACGTCATACCCGATACGCTGCGCGACACCCTGGGTGGCCAGCACCGCCGGCTGGACACCGAGATTGTCATCCGGGTGCGCATCGATGATGTTCGGCGTTCCGTACGCCCGCGCAAACCGGCGCCACGCGGTGCGACTCAGCCCTCGTCCACGACCCAGCACCACGCTGAGACCTTCCGGATTTCCGTTGCCCCGAAGCAGCGCGAGCTTGTCCGCGACCATGGCGATGGCCGCATCCCACTCGATCTCCTCCCACTGCCCGGACCCTCTGGAACCGACGCAGCGAAGCGGTTGGCGAAGCCGATCCGGGTTGTAGACATCCTGGAGTACGGCCGACGCGCGCGAACAAAGACCCCCGCGGTTGATCGGATGGTCCTTGTTGCCGCGGACCCCCACCGCACATCCATGAACCAGACGCACGCGCAGTCCACAGCCACCGGGACACATCGAACACAGCGTGTTGATATGCTGCTCTCGCGGAGGACCGTCCTCGGTTCCGGCATATTCAAGAAACCACGATCGCGGTGCGGCCCACGAACACGCCGTGACACCATAGGTCGCACCAAACGCCGCCAAGAAATCACGCCGGTTCAGGTTTACCCATTCCTTCATGGCACCAAAGCTCACGCTAGCGTCCTAGGGGTTTCATGCTTTTCTGAGAGGAAGCAACGAGGAACTTCATGTCCGCCGGCTCCATGCGAGTACCCTCTTCGTCCGTGACCAACGTCTCCGTGGAGTACTCGTAATACAGCGTCGCCTTCGCCACCAGACGAGTCGACTTGACCTTCCGGAACGTGACGTCCAGCAGTCTCGCCTCGTTGGGTTTCAGCCGAGTGTCACTGCGTATACGTGCGGCGCGAAGCAACACCTCGTGCTCACGCTGAAGTGGTTTCCCCTTTGCATCGAGCATGACAATCTCGAAAGGGAGATCACGCCGCCCCACTTCGACACCTCCGTCACGGATCACGAGCTCCAACACTGCGCGATGCATCGGCAAGCCGGTCGGAAAGCAGTGCCCGCTGCCTTTGTTCGTCACCTTGAGGTAGACCGTGACTCGGTCCCCCATCCAGTCGTATCCCAGCAACTCGAGTGACACGGCATCTCGAACGCGCTCGATATCGTGGGAGCCGGAAATATCGTGCAGATTCACCAATTCCGGCGTCGAGTCCTTCACGCCCAAGGCAACGACGCGGCCGGGGACGAGCGGCATGTGACAATCCTGACACTGCGTACCTCGCCGTGCGTAGTTGCTCGCCTTCCACTCGCTGTATGTTCCCAGGACGGTAACGCCGTTGGCGTTACGATATTCATGACAGGTCGCACAGAATTCGGAGCGCGTGTGCAGCGATGAATCGACGATCTCATGGACCGGTGACTGCGCGTGCTCCAACGGGCCATACTTGACCGACCCCACCGTGAGATCGAACGGATCCGTCTTCCGGTCAAGATCAACGGCTTTGACGCTGTGGCAGAAATCGCACGTGACACCCTCCGCCGTAACCGCCTGCTGAACCGCGTAATCCTTGCTCGTTCGCACGGTTGGTGTATGACACGCCAGACAAGCGCGGGCCTCCGTCTCGCCGTAGGCATCGATACTCCGCCGATAGGCGGCTTGAAAGACCCCGTTCTTCCACGCATTCGCGTGAAGGGATTGCTGCCACACTGCGTGAATCGCCTGATGACACTCACCGCAAATCGCCGACGAAGTCCACCCATCTTTGTTCAACTTGGGTAGCGACTCCGGTGACGTGACCATCGAACCGGGCTGTTCCGCACGGGACAACGTGACGGCTTGCCCCAAGAAGGCGACCACTCCGGCCAGGAGAACGAGAACGCAACGCTGCACAGAAGCCCGACAAACCGTAAGCCGGCCCATGAGGTATCTCCCTTCTGAACTCAACTTCTCCCGGCCGCACGCTGGCGTCGGAGGCAAGCCCATACCCAAGGCGATTCAACCATCGCACCGGTCCCGCGGGCGGACAATCCACCTGCCGCCGCCACGATGCTTCGTTCCGGCATCAACGACGCGCGAAGACGTCGCCCATTCTTGCCTACTCCAAACGCTTCGCCGCGCTCGCCTGAAGATCGTGGACCCACATGGTTTGCATCCGCTGCAACCTGTGTCCGATCTCACCGGCCAGATTGCGCATGAACAGGTAGCCCGATTGCGGATCCGAGTCGAAAAACGATTCAAGCGCGTCGCGAGTGAAGCTGGCAAGCGTGCAATCGCCCGCGCATCGCGCGCTGAGTGTAAAGTGATACGGGCTGACCAACGCCGACCAGGCAACAAGATCGCCGACCTGCTTCGTTTCCATCGTAACGTCACGTGTGACGCCCATGATCTGCACGGGAAACAGAAGCTCGACGACACCGTCCTGCAGAATCATGAGGTTGTCGGCGTCCTGACCTCGCTCAAACAGGACGTGACCGGCTTTAAACGAAACCGCCCGCCCGCAAGCGCAGAGCTGGTCCATGGCGTCATCAGCGATGCCTCGAAACACGGCCGACCCGGATCGATGTAGACCCTCGACGCTGCCCATTTCGTGCCTTCCACTGCCGTACATGTCCAAAACACGGCCGAGCGTTCCTCCGGAACCGGCAGCGCGCAGACCTCTCAGGCTGCTGCGCTGTCGCCAGCGAGGAATACAAGGCCATTGCCCAAACCGTCATCGGTCGAGCACTTCGGAGAAGTGCGGCGGTCATCCGGCCCGTCAGCCGTCGCGCCCGCCGAAGGTGACCCGACCGGTCTATTAATGCATATCGCCCTCTTCATGTCAAGAGAAATCCTCCGCATCGTGAAGCGGCGACACTTCATGACGTTTCGTGTCATCGGGCTGACGAAACTCGCGCCGCTGCGATCAACAATCTCTAACCGATCCGGTGTTAGATCGAGCGACGAGCAAGTGCCATCGACAAGGCATTTGCAGGACGGCAACCGTGAACGTAGCATGGGGCTTGCGTTGAACTCGAGTCAAAGAAGCGTTCACGGGCACGCTTCGCTAAACGCAAACATCTGCGAGGGATACACATGAAGACGCGACAATGGGTCACGATCGTAGCGGTCATCTTTACACTTGCGATTTCCACGAGCCTGCGCGCGGGACCACCCGCCGCACGAGAGGCGGCTTCATCAACCGCAGTGATATCGATGCTCCACGCCACGGTCGGCGACGACGCGGGCAGTTACAGTTACGTCGGTTCCAAGAAGTGCAAGAAGTGCCACATCAAACAGCACAAGAGCTGGGCCAAGACGCGGATGGCCAACGCGCTCGACATCCTCAAACCCGGCAAGTCCAAAGAGATGAAAGAGAAGTTTCACCTCGACGCAAACAAGGACTATTCCACCGACCCCGCCTGTCTGAGATGCCACACGACGGGCTTCGGCCAGCAGGGCGGATACGCCGTTCCTGATCCCGCCGACAAGAAGTCCGTCCGCGCCGCGAAAAAACTCGCCGGCGTGGGATGCGAGTCCTGCCACGGGCCTGGCAGCGAGTACGTCAAGGTCTTCGACGAAATCCTCAAATCCAAACGAACCTACAAGGTCGAAGAACTCTACGCCGTCGGATTGCGAAAAATCGACGCGTCCGTTTGTCTTACCTGCCACAACGACGAGAGCCCGACGGTCGAGAAGGGCGACACCTTCGATTACGAAAAGCGAAAAGAGGACGGCACGCACGAGCACCTGCCTCTCAAACAACGAGGCAGCTAAGCGCCGCCGGCTGGCCGTTTGAAAACGACCACCGGCGGAAGGAGACGACGAATCGACGCGGTTCGCGTTCGCGCGCTTCGTGAATCCGCCGGTGGTCAATTCTCGATTCGAGTCCGTCGCCCGGCGAGGACGCAGCGTTCTCACCGGGCACAGGGGTACCACGTCACGGACCCGTTGATGCTCCTGAAAACGGGGCGAAGTCCACGAGATCGACGTGGCCATTCGCGTCCACGTCGGCCGGATCGCACGCACCTGCCATGGACCCCACGGCTCCGGTGAAACATCGCTGGAACAACGCATCATCGCGCAGGTCGATGTCGCCGTCCACGTCAAGATCCACCGGAAGTGGCAACGCGGCGCTGCCCGCCAGCGATCCAAGGATTGACGCGGCCGGCAAGGTGGATGCAACCGTTCCGTCGCGCTGCACGACATCGATTTCATCGAAATCCCAGTCGGATGCGTAGAGAAGTGAGTCGCCACGACCGCCGAGCGCGATAGGCCGAGTGCCTTCCGTGCTCAAGACGTTCGTTACCGCACCGGTCGCCGGGTACAACTCATAGATGTTCCTCGTATTGAACGCGTCCGCGGCATAGAGGCGCGGAGGCCCCGCCAGCGCAGCCAGTCCCCCACCGATCGTGATCTGGTGATCGCGTCCCACCGCCAGCGTCCGTTTCAGCATCCGCGCTACGGGATCGATGACGTGTAGACTTCGGGTGCGATAGTCCATGATGAACAGCTCGCCGCCCAGCATGGCGACATCACTGAAAAAGCCCGACCCCATCCAGAGTAGAAACGAATCGAGCACCGTCCCGTCGGTGGGGTCCATCCGGTAGAGCAGAGGATGCCGCCCCACACCCATGAAATACAGGGTCGAACCGTCGTGCGCGAGACCTTCCGAGCCGCCGAAGCGAGCTTCGGGCGCCGGCACGGTCGACGTCACCGCGCCGGTCGCCGGATCGATTACGTCGATGAGACCCCCGACGTCGTCGAGACGGGAGGCGTACAGATCCGTCACTTCGACCTTCCGTTTGGAGGATGTCGCAACTGAGCCCGCAGCTCCAACCTCGCGCCGGGGAAACAGACGAATCACAATGTCGACATCGAGCCAGAGATCCCCAGGTGTAGTCTCGGCACACGGCGTCATCAGATCGACATCGGGTAGCCAAGAGACGCCTGTGACTGCCACATAGTAGGTCCCCGGCTCGAGAACGGTTACTTGAAGCAGGCCGAATTCGCCTACGTCCCAAAACATCCGCCAGTCAAGAAGCTGCGCTTGCGAATCATAGATGCCGGCATCGAATCTGATCGGGTCGTAGTGTTCGAAGCAGAAAGACGCCTCGACTTCAACCACTGCCGGTGCATTGACCACTCGAAACGAATAGACATCGACATCCAGGAACGGATCGTCACACTGACTGTCCCCAAGCACGCCCCCCGTGCAGACAAACATCCCTTCGTCTACCAGCCCGGTGTCCGTTGCGGTCGCCAACGTATCGTCGGGTTCGTTGGCGCACGACGGCGGAGCTGTTTCCACCTGGAGCGTCAGTCGATAAGGCCCTACGCTTCCCGGACCGTCGGTCAATGCGCGCGGCGGAACCACGGTATCAAGCTCATCGGGACTAAAGGGATCAGTCGGCAATCGCTGCTGTGTTCCCATCACCAGGACATACGCAATTCCGGTCGTCTCAAGAACCGGCTGGCAGGCAAGTGGAAGCATCAGGCGCGCATCACGCGAGCCCCCACTATTGTCGTTATAGGCGACGCGCCGGCCGTCGGCGTCGTAAACGACCACGACAGGGTCCAGCGTGCTGCCCAGTGACTCGGCTTCAACGTGAACCGAGAGGATGCGTGCATCCTCCGGATTGAGAATCCGGAAGACGTCACGATCGCCCTGGAGCCCGGCGAACCGCCCGTCACCCAGGAAGCCATCCACAACGATCTCGGTGCGATCACGAATGCCGAAGGGTGGGAGATTCGTGGCCGTGCTGATCGAGTCGTTCGGTTCGTCGATGCCGGTCGGATCGAAGTACGTGACCGTAACATCGAGGTCATACTCGCCGACGCCGCCGATCTCACCTGATCCCGCCACCGTAGGGTCGAACCGGCGATTTCCGCCGCTCGACACGAGTACAAAGATGCTCTGAGGGGCGGCACTTCCCACCGACACCTGTGCGTCCGGCGCTCGCGCGGTCCGGGTCTCGCTCGCCCCCATCAGGCAGGGATCGACCAACGTGAACTGTTCGATCGGGTCGACGCAGTTGCGCACGCGAACGAACGGATCCATCGGCGAACCGAACGCGGCCGAGACCGCGACGTCGATCCGAGCGGGACCGGTCAGTTCGAGTTCATAGATGTCGACGTCTTTGGCGCCGTGCTCGCCGTCGCCGATGAACTCGCCGGTGAGAGAGAACGATTCACTTCCCATGAAGACCGGAAACGTAACGCGGTCGTTGGGTTCCAGCGGACTTTCGGGGATGTTCGTCGATTGCGTGACGATCGCCAGCGCGTAGGTGCCGCCCTCACCGTCCCGTCCGGCTCCTGTGCTCGGGTCATAATGGGGATTGGTGGCTGTCGATACGCCGACGAAGTAGGTTCCCGGGTACATCAGGTACGTGACGAGTCGCGGATCGAGGTCATCTCGATCGGCGTCGTCAGCGTTGATCAGCTCGTTTCCCTGCGCGTCGAACACACGGACAAAGGCGTCCAGTCCGACATCGATCGAGGCCAGCTCGACCGTCAGCAAGAGCGGAGGCTCAGCGAGGTCGCCGAGTGTGAAGGTGAACATGTCAACGTCGCGCTCGGGAAGCGCGCCGTCGCCGACGGTACCCACGACCACCGTGACGCCCCCCGATCCGATCGGGTCGACGGCTGTGGCTGTTTGGAGTGTATCGTTGGGTTCGGCTTCCTGGCTGCTTGCGAAGGATGACGACGACGGCTGCGCCGCCGTGGCCGTACTGGACAGAGTACAAAGAATGAGAGCGTAAAAAGAATGTGTCATCATGCTTCGCTGAGAATGATTGCGGTTTTTCATGGCATCTTACCTCACACACGATGAGTCTGATTTGCCTGTCGCCACGTTAACTCCTGGGCTGATGCAGTCTTCGTACGATGGCCGGCCATAGCCGTTGTGCGCCTGCCACGTCCGGGCAAACGGCGCCGGCAGCGTATCGACTTGCCAGCCTTCACCCCGTATGCGGATACATTCTGTTCCGTGCTGAGTCCGCAGTTCGTTGTGATACCCGCGCATGTAGATGGTTCCGGCGTGACCGTCGATGAACGCGGCGTTGAATGTCCAGTCCTTGCCGTGCCAGCCGCGTGCGGTACCTGCGGCGCCGGGTCCGATCCAGCTGCAGTCCGGGTGCTCGGGCGAAGCCGTCCAGGCGAAGCGCCCGCAGTTTTCCTGGTAGGCGAGAATGCGCGAGGGATTAGGCACTTGCGATACGCGGTGCAGGTAAGGGGAATTGCTGCCCATTTCTCCGGGTTCGAAGTCCGGACCGAGCTGTCCGCCCTGTTGCCACACCATGAAGATGTTGGCGTTGTAGCTCGTGCCGAAATGGTCGTACGAGCTTCGACCTTCCTGGGCGAAGTCGGGGCAGTGCATGCCCGTGTACCCGGTGTCGGATGGACATTGGAAGACATCAAGATCTAGCTGCGTATCGTCTATCGCCTGCTGCCGATCGAACCGGCCGGAAGTCCAGGCGTCGGGAAGGGAGCCCCCGTACAGGATGCTGTTCAACGGGCGCTTGGGGGGACCGAACCCAGCCTTGCTGCCGAACTTACTGTTCAGCGAATCGCCCGCACTACCGGTGACAAAATGATCCCGCCCTACACCACTCTTGCCGCCCCACTCGTACGCGCCGACGTACATCGGCTCCGTGCAGAGCTGACCCGGAGGATCCCCCGGGCATTGATTGAACTGCCGCGGGTGAACCGGCAGCGCGTTGTCGCCCGGGTCCTGGGCCGCGTAGATCGTCGTCGCAAACGCGATCTGCGCCAGGTTGTTCTGGCAGAACCCGGCCTTGCCGCCCCGCCGGACGCTTCCCAGCGCCGGCATCAACCAGAGTGCCAGAACCGCGACACACATCGTCGCCCCGCAAACCTCGACAAGCGACACCGCACGTGCGGCGCTTCGCCCTGGAGGTCGTCCATTCCGAGAGAGGGTCTCATTCATAGCTTCAGCCTCCAACAGGTCCCACATCGAATCCACAATCCGCGGTACCCTCGTCCCGGATCCTGTTTGTCTCTGACGGACTCAGATCTTCGAGCCTCTGTTCTTCTTCCGCTTCGCCTCTTCACGGGTCCCAGCTCAGCCGCACTCACATCTTCGCACGCCACAAGTCGCCGGCGACCATTCGACAGTTCCCAGTCCGCGATCAGGGGCAAGCGCCCGTATCCGGCGCCACGCCCCTGCCATGCCAACCGGGCGTGAACGCCTCGGCGCCTTGGAGCAAGTCGATCAGTCGCAGTAGGTCCGCCGGTCCCGGCGCGCCGCTGTGATCGATGTCTTCGCTGTAGATTCCCCAGGCCGATGTTCTCTTGCCCAGGAATACCTCCAGCAGCGCAGCCACGTCGAACGGGTCGGATAGACCGTCGGCGTTCACGTCGCCGGGTAGCGTGGTAAACGACGTTTCCACCATGCCGCCGGACGCGTCGGTATATTGAACCTTGGCCAAGTGTCCGGGTAAGAGCGGTCGGTCCAGCCAAAGCGTAAACGTACCGTCGTGGAGATCGTGAATACGCGTAATGGCGTTGGGTACCGCGTGCGGAGGACGCCCGATTTCACAGAGCGACCAACAGGCTGGGTTGTTCGCGCCCACGGGCGCGCGAACGTGCAACCGATCCACGGTTTGAACTAGATCGGCGTCCCACGGTGGATGAGGCTGTCGGGCATCCACTCCGCCGTCCGGCGGATCGATGAACTCGACCTCACCCTCCCCGCAGAGTCCTGTGAGATACAGTGACAACGCTCCCGACGGCGTGCCGCTCAACCGACCACCCAGGCGGATCGTGTAGCAGGTGTCTCGAATCGCATCGAACTGCACCTTCGATCCGGCGAAACAGAGAGGCTCGGTCACAAAGGCGCTGCAGCCGAGCGCCCGGTCATCCTGAACCGGGCAGGTGCATCCTTCGTAGACCACCAACGTTGTATCCGGTGTCATCTCGGGGCGGTCGTCGCACGTGTCGATCAACGCCGTTCCATCGAACGGCGCCGTCCATCGATACCACTGATCGTTACGCATTTCCGGCAAACACTGCGGTCCGGGACAATCCAGCGTCACCGGCGCATACGCATCGCCGCCGGAAAGATCGAACGGAACCGAAATGTCGGTTCCAAGCAGCACCGTGGCATCGCGGCAGAGATCGTTGGGTGTTCGTGGTGGCTGCGTCGCCTCGCACGGTGACGATACGCTGACACGCAAGGCGCCGCGATCGTGATCCGTCTTCGTAGCGACCATCACGTAATACATGTTGCCGGGAATCAGGGCCGGAAGACAGACCCTCGCGTGCTTCGGTTCGGGTGAACCGTCGGGGCCGGTGCAAGTGTTTCCCGCGTCGTCGTTGCAGGCGATCGGGATCAAGTTCTGACAAGCCGCACGCTCATCCAACACACAGGTCGAGCCATCGATACAGTCTTGTAGGGCCACGCTGCAGGGCGAACCGTCGGCACAGAATCCTTGACCCGATTCGCCGACAGCGAAGACCTGAATCAGGGAGTCCCTCGCGCTGGAGGCGGGGAAGCTGGAACTTCCGCACGTGCTGACCTCGACCGAAACCGTCGAATCGGTCGGGGCCGGCGGATCCGGCGCGATGAACCGGTACCACACCTTGCCGACGCCGTCGACGGACGGGTCGCCGGCACAGCAGAAGTCGGGTTCGGAAGGGTCATTCCACGCCTCGAGGTTGCCGACGACGTCGGAAGTGCCGACCTCGATCAGCCGAGCGGCCAAATGATGTTCCGGATCGTAGCATGCGTCATTGGAGATTCGGGTGCCCTCACACAACTCCTGTGTCCAGACGACGCATAGTCCATCCCACGCCACCTGACAACAGAAGGGATCGTAGTCGCATACGGGGGTGCAACAGAACGGATCCGCGCAGCCGCGCTGAGGATGCGCGGCACTGCAGTCACCTTCTCTGGTAAGGCAGGCGCCGAAGGGGCATTCCGTATAGTCACAGCTTTGGCCCGGACGATAGAGCGGCCGCGCTGGACCGGGCGACTCGCGCACACACTCGCGCTCGGTCGCGTCGAGGCAGCGGTCGTCGATTGTACAGCATGAACCGTTTCCGCAGGAGACGAGGAACGGACCGCCCACGCAGTCGCCGCCGGGGCAGTCGGCCTCTCGGGTGCAGGCCATGCCGTCGCTGATTCCGCCGACACAGAATGAGCCGTCACACGATCCGCCAGGGCAGTCGGCGTCGGACGTGCAGGATTCATCATCGTTGTCGCCGCCGGCGCAGACCGGTCCGCAGCGTGCTCCTTCGCGCCAGCGCTGCGGATCCGTTGTGGGACAGTTCCACTGCGGCACTTCGCGGCAAACAGTGTCGCCGATACATCGACCATCTGTGCAGTCCGAGGCGCCGGAAGCGCATTCACAGTCGCCATCGTGGGAACAGATGACGCCGTCGTTGGGGCCGCCAGCGCAAGTCGTGTCCTCCTGCAGGTGAAGATCGCAGCAGGCACCGATCGGTGGCTTCCCGTCGCAGTAGATCGTAAGATCAAGGCCCGAGTGGCAAGTATTCCCGAGGTCCACTGGCGTCCATGTGCCAAAAGGAATCGACGGGCCGTACTGGTGTATCGTATCCAGGGTCTGACCGACGTCCGCTTGCTTACATGTCTTGATCGAGCCGACGTGATCACTGCTCGTCCTGAACACTGCCCAGAGTTCTTGGTTCGGCGGAAGTGGAATCGGTGGATCGAACGTCTTTCGCAACACGCGCACATCCGTGTTCCACACCTGGCTCCCCATTTGGGTTCTGTCAATTCGGCCGCCGGTTTCAGGGTCGGCGGGGTCGAGAGACGTGTGAAGTGCGACCTGAACGGCCCCCTGGCTGGTGGATCGCGAGCCCTTGAAACGGGCCTCGTAGGCGATCATGTTGCACGCATCGACACCCAGGCGAATGTCGTCCGCGAAAAGCCGGTTCACCCCAGGCGAGTACGGCGGGCCTCCTTGCATGCTGTTGTGGTACCCGGCAAAGGCGTCACTGCATTCGCCGCGAACGAAAACCTGGAGATCGAGGTTCGCGTGCGGCGCGGTAGGAAAGCCACCGAAGGACGCGTAGCATGCGGGACCATATGCGGCGTCAAAACGGTCCGCGGAAACGCCGATCATGGGCGGCGCACCGGCCACAATGCCGGCCTGCTCACGGCTGAACGTCACGGCGAAGTAGAATGAGCTGGGAAGATCCACACGATCGCTGCACGTTCCCACCTGCACGATGTCACATTCACCGCCCGGACAGTCGGCGAACGTCTGACAGGGTGACCCATCGGACGGACCACCGACGCATGCGGGTAGGCAATCGGCCGGCGCGTTGCAGGCTTGTCCGTCATTCAGACCACCATCACATACTTGCGGCGGAATGACCACGGTCACCTCGTGAAGCCCCTCGTTGGGTAGCATGACCGAACCGGAGGTTCCGCCGATCAGCGGTGGACAACTGACATTCCACGGCTCGCAGCTCTTGGCGCTCGGGCAAACCGGGTGCAATGCATAATGAACAATGAACGGTCCCTCATCGATGTCCGGGTTATTATCTTCGTCGCCGCTCACGCGAAAGACGAACTTGTCCAAAGCGCATCCGTCCGCAGCCGTCGTGAGAATGTCGTCAGCCACGCGCTGCCCTGCTGATGGGCCGAAGACCACCCTTCCCAGCGTGTTGCTGTAAACGAGTTTGCTCGACTCCGCGGATGGCGAAGCGGTGGAAGTCTCGGCGGCCACGGAGAACGTCTCGCCGCCGGGTGTCGTGATGTGCTTTTGGAACGCTGCGCCCGGCGGAAGTGGATGAAGCGCGTCGGCGTTTTCAATAGCTGACCGATCGCCATCACCGGCGATTCTTACAGCACGCTCGGGGGCTCGCGCCAGCTTCCGGGGCGAGCGCTGCCCCAAGAGTGACGCCGGCGAACCGACCACCACCGTCAGAACCACAAAGAGGTTTGCCTTGCCGCGGGTCAACAGAATTCGGGCGCGCCGGTCCCATCGAAGCATCGTATAGCTCCTTGAATGATCCTGAATCCTCCTGCAACGGCGATTCTAGGACCCTGCCCGAGCAAGAATCAACAAGAATCCACATTTTGAAAACCTACGAACTTCCAAACGCGTTCAAATCCCAACGATCCTCTAGGGCTGCATTGGAGACTTTGCTCTGGTGCCGCCGGGCATTGCGGCGAATCTGCGCACAACCGCACCGGCGCGAGCGATGACCAACCGGGCCGCTGGTCACGCACTCAAACGGGGTGCTGCCGTGTGATGCTCGATACCGTCATGCGCATCACCTGGTCTGCTCTCCCATTTCTATAGACACCGCTGGAAGCGAACCGGCGGAAGAAAACTCGGTGAGATTCAAGATGCCTCTGAGTTTCGAGATGGGCGACGGGGTAGGCCGTTCACGCCTTGGATGGTGTGATGCGCAATCCGTTGTTGGAACACGCGTTCGATACCATCCGCAAAGAACGCCGCTTCCGCGACGACGGCATTGCAGTCTTCTGGGTCGGACTCTTCCCACGCGCGCCCTACCGGAACGTAAGCTACGGACACGGTTCGGCTTCGGCGGGCGCAGATCGGCCGTTCCATCCGGGCGAGTAGGCCTGAGCGCCTTGGAGAAGATCGATCAGTCGTAGGAGGTCAGCCGGTGAGAGCGCGCCGCTTCGGTCGATGTCCTCACTGTAGATGCCCCACACAGACGCAACGTCTCCCCGGAGAACGCCCAACATCCTTTTCACGTCGGTCGCGTCGGACACTCCGTCACCGTTGACGTCGCCCGGCAAGACCATCACGGACGATCCCACCACACCGCCGGCCGCGTCGGTGTACTTCAGCCTGGCAACCTCACCCGGGTAGAGCGGGCGATCGAGAACGAGGCTGAACGTACCGTCGCTATGGTCGATGATGTTCGAGAAGAAGGTGGATGGTGTCTCAAACGGCAGCCCGAACTCGCAAAGGGACCAGCACGCCATCACGCCGGTGTTGGGCGGACCCCGAACGACGAATCGATCGATGCCCTGTGGCACCATCGGCGGACTCGGCGGATGTGGTTGACGCGCGTCGGTGACACCGACGGGCGGAGAAAGAAACTCGATGGAGGATGCGTCCGGACAAGTTCGCTCGAGGTTGATCGTCACTTCGCCGGTGGATGCCCGCAGTTCATCACCACCCAACCGGATCTTGTAGCAGGTGTTTTCGGTAACATCGAACGTCCCGGTCACGCCACCCGAGCACGGCGTTGGAAAGCCATAGACACAGATGGGCGGGCGCGTGGTGTCGGGTGGGCACGCACAGCCTTCGTAGACGGCAAAGACCACTTCTCGATCCCAAAACGTACCGTCCGGGCAGGCTTTCATCGTCACAGTCCCGTCCGCCGGCGCCACCCAGTCGTACCAGATGTCATGCTTGAAGCGCGTGAACGAACACTCGTTCACTACACAGTCCAAAGTGGCGGAAGGATAGGTGGTTCCTCCGGATAGATCGAAGCGGGTCCCAAGATTCTCGCCGATCAGCACTTCGGCATCGGGGCATTCATCATTTGGAATGTGTGGGCGGGCGAGCACCTCACACGGTGACTGTATGCTGATCTGCATCGCGCCGCGATCGTCGTCGGTCTTGGATCCGATGACGACGTAGTACATGTCGCCGGGAACCAGATCCGGCAGGCAAACCCGCGCGTGAGTGGGTGCGGGTTCACCGTTGGGACCGACGCAGACCTCACCCGCATCATCGTCGCATGCCATGGTCGCCAGGCTCGAACACGCTGCGGCTTCATCGAACACACAAGGTGTACCGTCGGCACAGTCTTGCGCGTCGACGCTGCACTGCGAGCCATCCGTACACAGACCGCGATCGGGCTCGGCCACGCTGAGCACCTGGATCACGGTGTCCGTCGCCTGAAACTGCGGAAGGCTCATCGTACCGCACGTGCTGACCGAAACGGAAACAGTCGTATCCGCCGGGTCGGCGGGCTGCGGCGCGACAAAACGATACCAGATCGTCCCCCTGCCCCTCGGCGAACTACCACCCAGACAACAAAACTCAGGATCCGGATGGAAGCCGCGGTCGGCACCCACGTTTCCCGCAATGACCGTGTCGCGGACGTTAATCAGCCGCGCGCCGCCATCCTCCCACGCCGCATAACATTCCGAATTGAATGAGTAGGGCCTCCGACACACTCCCTGCGTCCAAACAACACAATCTTCGTCCCAAGCCACCAAACAGCAGAACGAGTCGCGCCTGCAGACTTCTTGACAGCAGCTTTCCTCGCAACCTGGCTCTGGACGCGGCAAAGTGCAGGCAACTTCAGCGTCGTTGCCGAAACACGCGGTATAGGGACAATCTCCAAAACCGCCCTCACAAGTCTGCGCGGGCTCGAACAGGTGTCCCTCCTGACCGGGCGGGCGATCGAAGCACTCGCGCTCCGTCACGTCAAGACACCAATCGTCATTCGTGCAACATTGCCCGATGCCGCACGAAAGTGGAAAGGGGCCGCCGACGCAATCGCCGCCGGGACAATCCGCCTCGCGCGTGCAGGCCTGAGTGTCATGGACGCCGCCGACGCAGAACGGTCCTTCGCACGACCCGCCCGGGCAGTCCGCGTCCGACGCGCAGGGCTGGTCGTTGTTGGCGCCGCCCAGGCAGACCGGTCCGCAATGGATGCCTTTCTGCCACTGGTCGGGTGTGGAACAGGCCCAGATCGGCACCTCCCGACAGACCGCATCGCCGATACATCGACCTGAAGTGCAGCCCGCTGATCCGGAGGGGCAGCGACAGTTGGAGTCGCTGACGCAGGGCAGGCCATCCTGCGGGCCGCCGTAGCACGTATTCCCCTCGGTCATATACCGATCACAGCAGGCACCAATCGGGGCTTTGCCGTCGCAATAGATCGTGACATCAAGCGCAGAATGGCACCAGCTAAGATCCCATGGCACCCAGCTGCCGGAGGGTGCATCCCCTTCATATACATGAACCGTATCGGCTGTGCTACCGACGACCGCTTCCTTGCAGGTGTGGATCGGTCCTACCGTGTCCACTGTTGTCCGGAACACAGCCCAGAGTTCCTGCGCGGGCAACAGGATCGGTGTAGAAAACACTCTCCGGAAGACGCGTACGTCGGTGTCCCAAACCAGCGACTGCATTCGCGTCCCCTGGATTCGACCTCCAGTTCTTGGGGCTAACGGATCGAGCGAGGTGTGCAGCGCCACCTCCACGGTCCCCTGACTGTTTGACCTGCTTCCTTTGAAACGGACCTCGTAGCCGACCATATTGCAGACATCGGTGCCCAGTTGAATGTCTTCCGCGAAAAACCGGTCGGCACCAGGCGAATACGGCGACCCGCCTTGCATGCTGTTATGATACCCCGGAAACGCGTCGGCGCATTCCCCGCGAACGTAGAACTGGACGTCAAAACTCGCGTGCGGACCTTCAGGGAAGCCGCCGAAGGCGGACGAGCAGCCGGAAGATCCGCTATACCGGTCGGCCGACACACCCAGCGTGGCCGGCGCACCGACCACAATGCCGGCGTTCTGACGATCGAACGTCACCGCAAAGTAGAAGGAGCTGGGAAGTGAAACGCGATCGCTGCACAATCCTACTTGAGATATGTCGCAGTCGCCTCCCGGGCAATCCTCGAAGGACCGGCAGGGTGCGCCGTCCGACGTGCCTCCGACACAGGTAGGTTGACAATCCACATCGGTGGAACACGCCCGGCCGTCATTGAAGCCGCCCCTGCATACCTGCGGCGGGATAAGCACCGTCACCTCGTGAAACCCCTCATCCGGCAACGTGATCGAGCCGGAAGTTCCCCCGATGAGCGGCGGACAGTTGACGTCCCACGGTCGGCAGATCTTCGCCCCCGGACAGGCCGAGTAGAGCGCATAGTCGACCGTAAAGGGCCCATGATCGACGGCCGGGTCGTTGTCCTCATCGCCCGAGACGCGGAACACGAACTTGTCCAGAGCGCACCCGGAAACGGATGCGATCGTTATGTCGTCTGCCACGCGTTGCGTCGCACTGGGCCCGAAAACGAACCTCCCCATCGTGTTCTCATAAACGAGCTTGCTCGGCCCGCGCTTCGAAGCGTGATCGACACGGGGCACGTCGCCGGACACCACCGTTCGCCCAGGTGCCGTCGCGTGCTTTTGAAAGTTAGCGCCTGGAGGGAGGGTCCCCAGGACGACGGGCACGCCACGCGGCGCCGAAGAACCGGCGGTAGTCTGTGTGGTCGAATCCGCCGAGATCTCCTGACCATTTGCCGGCGCAGGTCGGCTGCCTGGATCGTTCGCTGACCCGGACCCGGCCGCAATAGACAAACAGAGGAACGACAGGCTCAATGCACACGCGGTCCTCACCATGCATTCGATTTGAGGCATCATTCTCCTCCAGTTCCCACGATAGTACCACAACTCCCTCTGCGAAGGCAACAGGCGTTCTTCATGGATTTGCCCCGTGGGCGCGTTTGAAGCAGCGGTCACCTATGCCAACAAGCCGGCCTCGACCTCGACGACAAGACACTGCGCCATGCACGGCTACACAAGCTGTAGAGTCTCCACACGGACGAGCAAATAACGTCTCGAGGTTTTGTCGAAGACGGAGCGGAAGTGGTCGACGGTGTTCACACAGACGGTTGGGCGAACACCCTCGCACGCCATCACCCCAACACTGATCTGATGGAAGAAGAGCGGATCGGCCGGCGTAACGTCGGCCCCGAACCGGAGACTACGACATAATCACTCGATATGCGCAATCCAATGCGGCCTGCGAGTTTACGCGACGACACAACTGCAAAACGGAAGGTACCTGCGTCGGACGATACCAACTGCTGGAATGGGCTCGATCGCACGCCCAACACAGCGGACGATCGTGCGCAACCGACCAGAAGTACATTTTGACGATCCGCCGGTCACCAAAGCGAGTTCGGCGTCACGAACGTGGCACTCGGCGATCCGCCGAACGAATCGCGTCCACAAGCCGTCTCCATACTCGGCGGTTCATCCTTACTCCTTTCTTCAACGATTGACACTTGGAGTGAATATGGCCGCCACATGCACTTGGCGCAAGCGCAGTGACACTTCGCGCGACATCCTCCAGTGGCACACGGCTTGGATTACCAAGTGCAAGATCCGATCTACCAGACGCCGGGGATCAGGCGATACCGCACTCGTCGGGCGTACGCTGGATATCCCTCGAGATGCTCGTGCAGGAAGCGGTCTTCGATCAACGTCCGCCGGATCACGAGGGTCAGCAGGACCCACATCGGCACAGCCGCCCACCACGAACCCAGCGCGATTCCGCTGGTCAGCATCATCACGGAGATGAAGAAGTATCCGGGGTGGCGCACGATTCCGTATGGCCCACTGCTGATCAGCGTGTGGCCTCGCTCTTTCTGAATTCTCACGACCGACGAGAAGAACCGGTTGGTGGTCATCGTCCACACGGTTGCACCACCGACGACCACAAGAACAACGAAGGCCCCACCCTGCAGCAGCGTGGGGACGTTGTCGGACCAATGAAAGCGTCCGACGTCGAGGGCGGCGATCAGGCAGTGCGAGAGGCCCAGGAACTTCCCGATGCCGACAATCTTGCGGTCTCGGGCATCTCCGCCCGGTCGTAGCCTCTCCCTGATCAGTCCGGGATCGAGCAAGAGCAACGCCGACCCCGTACCCACCGCGTAGGCCGCGAGGTACGCCCAGAACCAGGGAAGGTCCCAACGACCGGCGACGGGAAACATGCATAGCCCCAGTACGGAGGTGAACAACACCGTCGCACCGAACCCGAGAATGAAGCGTTTCACGGACATCACGGTGATCTCTTTGGAATTATGACGCGCGCGAGGGCATCCGGCCATTACAAATGTCGTTCGGGATTGGAATGGCCGGTTCCGTGCTGCCACCCGTGTTCCGTTCATCGCGGTCTCGTTACCTGGGGCACCCGACCCGTCAGCGCGGCGACAGTGATGGATCGGGTGCCCCATTGTTGCGAAGCAACGAGGGGGGCGGACCCGTCAAACGATCGACGCCTGCCAAGCGCATGTCGTAGGGGCCGCTGTGCGGGCCAAACCCGTAGGGGGCGCTGTGCGGACCGACGCTCCCTGCTCAGTCTTGGTCGCTGGATTCGTAAAAGGCTTTCCAGATGGCGTCGGCGAAGAGTTTGTGCGTTGCCTCGTTGGGATGGGCATCGCGGGGATTGACGACGAGCGTTTCGGGTGCCTTGCCCGTGATCGTGGGGAGCAAGTCGACGACCGCTACACCATTGGTGTCGAAGAAGCGTCGCAGTGTGTCGTGGAGGCGCGGGGCGTTGTACTTCTCGCCGCTGATTCGAATAAACGGCAGCAGAACCACCCGGAGCTTCACATGGTGATCGTTGCAGTAGGCCATGATAGCGCCGAGCTGTTGCTGGTGTTTGCGCCAGATGGTCTCGTCGCCGAAGCCCTCGGCCAGCCAGTTGTGGTAGGTCGAGACGGTCGGGACGTGGGGAAGCCAGATGCGCCGGTAAAGGTGGTCGATCAGGCAGGAAGTAGAGAGGTTGATCCATTCGGGCTTAGGGGGCTGGATCGGATCGAACTCGGGCGAACGCGGCAGCAGCTTCTCGATGTCGTTGGGGACGTAGCCCAGGAGGACTTCGTCGAGGCTGTAGCGGTCGATGAGGTCCTGAATGGGGACGCGCTGGGCGCCGGTATCCCATCCGGGCTTGGCGACGTTCATCACCTCGACGCGGGCGGCGGAGCGTTGATCGAAGTAGGCCTGGAGCGCATCGGAAAAGCGATCTTCGACGCGTTCGATGCCCCAACCGTAGACGAAGGAGTCTCCGACGACGGCGATGCGGCGGCGTCCCGGTGGCTTCTCGACGGTCCACTCTTTGTCGCGGCAGCCCATGGAATTCAGTTGCGTGTGGAGTGCGAACCATCGGCGCGCAGCCAGTGACATTCCGAAGGCATCCGTCTCGACGGCGAGGTAGCGGAGGTACGTTTCGGCGCCGAGGCCTACGACGCCCAACATACAGAGCGATACCAAGGCGTTGCCGAGGGCGAGTCCAACCTTGCGACGGCGCTGCCGGGGGAAGAACTTGAAGAAGCACCACGTGTGGAGCAGGATGGAGAGGAAGAGCGCCCACCACAGGAGGTAATCGGCCAGGTAGCCGAAGAGTGGGCTGGCGAACATCAGACGCGCTCCAGCGACAGATCGATGGCGGTGGCGGAGTGGGTGAGGGCACCGATGGAGATGCGATCGACGCCGGATTCCGCGACGGCGCGGACGGATTCGAGGGTGATGCCGCCCGAGGCTTCCAGGCCGATCTTGCCGCGGAGGCCGTCGGCGTCTCGAAGGGCGACGGCACTTCGCAGATCAGCGACGGAGAAGTTGTCGAGGAGAATGACGTCGAGGCCTTCGACCTGAAGGAGTTGTTGTAGTTGTTCGATCGAGTCGGCCTCGATCATGATGAGCTGGGGTTCGGTGCTCTCTTCTTCGAGTCGGTCCAGAAGGGTCTGCGCTTTCTTGGCGAGGTGCGGCGTGTCGATGCCGGCGAGATGGTTGTCCTTGATGAGCACGGCGTCGTAGAGACCTAATCGGTGATTGCGACCGCCGCCGCAACGGACGGCGTATTTTTCGAGGGCTCGCCAGCCGGGGGTTGTTTTTCGAGTGTCGAGAATTCGGGCATCGGTGTGGGCGACGGCGTCGACGAAGCGACGGGTGAGCGTGGCGATTCCGCTGAGTCGCTGGAGGAAGTTGAGCAGGACGCGCTCGGCGGAGAGGATCGGACCCAGGGAACCGTGCAACGTGGCGAGCTCGAACGGGGTCGAGTCCCAGGCGGTACCGTCCACGTGCGCTGGTTCGTCAGGACCGGAGTGGCAGGACCATTCGATTTTTATTTCGTCGTCGTATTGGGCGAGGACGGCGGGAGCGAGTTCGGCGCCTGCGAAGACCCCGGGTTGCTTGGCGATCAGGCGAAAGAGGGCCTGGGTGTCTGCTCCTTCGAGCAGGCGGGTCGACAGGTCGCCACGTCCGAAGTCCTCTTCCTTGGCGAGTTTGAGGATTGCGGCTACGTGATCGTCGTCGGTGATGGTCATGCGGGCGATTGTCGGCGCCGGTGGTTCAAAAGCAACATCGGAATGACCAATTACTGATTACGAATTGCGGACTGCCGATGACGAACGGCGGAAAGCGGTTGTCGATTCTCGGATTCCGGAGCAAGTGGATCTCGGGCGCGTGGATCGATGGTGGTCCGGGGCTTTCGCCGAGACCGCGGGTTATGGTGTCAGCGTCCTGACGGCTGGCAGCCGTCGGCTTCTCCTTCAGCCACGCTGGGCGAGGCGTCAGCGGCGTCGAGGGGTTCCCAGAATCCGAAGACGTCTTCTTCGATCTTGCAGTAGCCGTTGGTCTTGTACTTGACGTAGGAGTTGTATCCCCAATCCATGAACTCGGAGTCTCCGCCTCCCTGAGTTGTAATGAGGAATCGGTTGGCGAGTTCTCCGAAGCCCTTGGCCTGGTCGACGGGAGACTCCTTGTCGCCGCGGTTGGCGTCTACGGGGACCCATCCGTAGGTAGGGAGATAGACCTGAGCCCAGCGATGAAAGGCCTCGTCGATGCTGGCGTCGTCACCGCGGACGACGATGCTTCCCTGGTATCGCGCGGGAAGGCCTGCGGCACGGCAAAGCGCGACGAAGGTGTAGGTGTATTCACTGCAGGAACCGCTGCCCCGCTTGAGGACGACTTCGGGGATGTCCCATCCGCCGATCATTTCGTACTCGAGTGAGCCGATGATGAAGTCGTAGATCTTGCGAGCGATCCAGTAGGGGTTGCTCTCATCACCGACGATCTTCTTGGCGGTTTCCTGAATGTAGGGGGATTGCAGGCGATACCGTGTTCCATCGACCGTGTAGGCTTCGCGAATGTCGGCGGGAATGTCGGCGAGAGTTCCGGTTTGTTCGGGGATGATCAGGTAACGGATGGCGGAGACTTCGGCGTTGACGTCATACGTCAGGGTTTCTTTTGAACCGGCGGGTACGGTGCCGAGGTTGAACAGGGCGCATGACTGGTCCCATCGATCGCGGGCGAACTTTGTGGGGCGGCGCGAGAAGTTGACGTCCGACAGTAGTCTCTGGTTCGGGAGCGTCATGGGGAGGGCCAGGTTCAGCCTGAGATCGGAGACGGAGGCGGGACCGTAGTTGTTGAGCGCCCAGAGGTATTCGACCCTGGCGCGGCGGGTCTCTTTGAGGCGGTACATCGGCTTGTCGCGAATCGCGAGCTTGTAGAGTTTGCGTGTTTGAAAGTCGACGTTCCAGAGGTGGTGGTCGGCGTGGGCGATGCCGGCGGGGTAGGGTCCCGGTGCGTCCATGACGGCGATCACCTTGCCGGTTTCGGGATCGACCATGTAGATTTCGTCTTTGGTTCGATTGCCGACCCAGAGGTAGCGTCCGTCGTGGGTCATGCATCGACAGCCGGGGTCGGGGGCATCGAAGTAGTCGAGGATGGTTCCGTCGCCGGGGAGGACTCTGTAGATTTTGTCTCGGGCGAGAATGAAGAGCGTACCGTTGTTGAAGGCCAATCCGGTCGCGCGTTTCTGCGGTGCCTGAAAGGTGGTCTCAACGATGCCGGTGTCGAGTTTCATGGCCTGGATGGTGCCGGTGTGGTCATCGGAAATGATCAGTCGCCCCTGCGCGAAGGTGAGACCGTGCGGTTTGAGCGTGGGCGCATTCCAGGAGCGCAGGGTTCTGCCGTCGGACGTGGAGAGCTCGAAGATCTTCGCGTCGCGCCAATCGGCGACGTAGAGCCGGTCTCCATCGGCGGCCAGGCCGGCCGGATATTTGCAGGGTACATCGAGTGACGCCTGCGTGTCACCGGGCGCGGCCGACGTCGTACCTGCGAGGGCGAGGACGCTCAGTGTGGCGCCGTATACGATCCGGGGAAAGCCGGAACTCATAGTGCATCTCCTGTGGGAGGGGTCGACGGTTTAGCCTTCTGCTGGAGTGCCGGTTGCACTTCGCAGTTTTAGCGACTCGGGATAGTTGAAACGGAGGAACAGCTCGGCGTCAATCGCCAGGTCGTGCGCTGAGGGTCGATCGGCGTAGCAACGGATCCAGATGGATGCGGCCGGCGCGACGAGCGGGATCTTCACGGCGGAGTATCCGATCGACGAGGAGCGCGTTCTTTCTTTCTCGGAGAGCACGATATAGAAGCGAAATCCGTTGTCCAACGTGAGTTCAGCGGCGCGGCGCAGCAGATATTTGTCGACCTCTTCTTCCGGTGTACTGGTGTTGGCGCGGAAGCTCACGGAGAAGACGTCGGTGGCCACGCGGAATTCGGAATAGCCCTGATCGCGCTGGCGAGCTTCATACGGTGTTGCGCAACCGCCGGCCAATAAGAAGAACGGAAGCAAACGGGGGAGCCAAATCGTACGGCGTGAGATCATGGTATGTGCTCCGTCAACGGACACGACACGACCGCGCAGATTGTACCGTCCTGTCGAATGGATTGGCAAGGGGCATGAAGCGAATCCAGGGGCGATTTCGCTCGAAATTCGTTGTTGGGCCGGTATCGACGGTCCTTCAAGAGGCCCTGCGGCGGTGAGCCTTCGCCCAGCCTGTCATGTTAGGAGCTAAACGACTGGGGCCGATCCGGTGCGACTTCTGAAGCAGAATGCTAGTGCGCGTCTGCCGCGGCGCAGGAGTGGTGGGTATAGGCGGCGACGGTTGCGATGAGCTTCTTTCGGTCGATCGGTTTGACGAGGTAGTCGTCACAGCCGGCTTGGAGGCACTTTTCGCGATCCCCGTCCATGGCGTGTGCCGTGAGTGCGATGATGGGGCCGACGTGACCTATCTCGCGAAGTAGCTGGGTGGCTTCGTACCCTCCCATGATCGGCATCTGCATGTCCATGAGAATGATTTCGAAAGGCGTGTCGTTTTCGTTGGCGGCGATGGCGGTTTCTACGGCGAGTTTTCCGTTCTCGGCGAGGGTCACGTCGGCACCGACCGTCTTGAGGAAGTGAAGGATCAGCCGTTGATTGTCCAGGCCGTCTTCGACGACCAGAACGCGACAATCCGCCAAGCTGGTTTGGGCGCTCGGCGCTCTTGCGTCGGGGTGCGCTGCGCTGGTGGCGGTAGCGTCGGGTTCTCGGGCTTGGTCGGGACGATCGATCCAATTGGCGTTGTTCAGAGGTCCGGTCGCGATGGTCATTCGGAAGCGCGTTCCGGTGCCGCGCTGGGTCTCTATGACGGTGACGTCACCCCCGAGCATTCTTGCCAGGCGTTTGCTGATGGTCAGACCCAAGCCGGTACCGCCAAACGATCGGGTGGTCGAGGCGTCGGCCTGGGTGAACGGGCGGAAGAGTTGGGTGACCTGTTCCTGGTTCATGCCGACGCCGGTGTCCTTGACATCGAACTGAATGACGGGTGCGCGCGGATCGCGGACGGCGCGAATCGACAAGCGCACTTCGCCGGCTTCGGTGAACTTGACGGCGTTGGCGAGCACGTTGATGAGAATCTGTCGCAATCTTGTCGGGTCGGTTTGGATCGTCAGAGGAATCGGTCCGTGATAGTCGACGGTGACGGGGAGCCCTTTACCCTCGGCACGGACGCGTATCAGTGAAATCACATCGGAGACGACTTGCGTCAGCGAGCAGTCGATCCGTTCGACGGTCAGCTTTCCGGCTTCAATCTTGGACAGGTCGAGTATGTCGTTGATGATTCCCAGCAGGTACTCGCCGTTCTTGCGGATCGTCTGCGCCGCATCCAGGCGTTCTACCGGCGCTTGCGTGGGATCGCCTCGTTCGAGCAACATGTCGGCAAAACCGAGGATCGCCGTCATCGGTGTTCGGATTTCATGGCTCATGTTGGCGAGGAACTCGCTCTTGCTGCGGTTGGCCGCTTCTGCGGCGTCTCGCGCTTCTTTCAGCGCAAGGTTGGCGGTCAGAAGGTCCTTCTTCTGTTCCTGGAGTCGATGACTTTGTGTCTCGAGTTGCGCCTCGACGGCGTGCCTTGCGATGGCGTCGGCCAGCGAGGTGGTCACGGATTCGAGGAAGCTGACGTCATCCCTGGTGAAGATCCGCTGCTGCGTGGTGTGAACGCCGAGGACACCCCATGGCGAACTCGGCCCGCGGATGACGGCGGTCATTCCGCTGACGATGCCGTGATCGAACAGGAGCTGTGGGCCGTGAAATCGTTCTTCTGTTCGGAGGTCTTCGACGACGACGGGTTCGCTCGCGAGCAGTGTGAAGCCGGATTGCGAACCTCGATCGGATGGCACGTTGACGCGTCCGACCAGCCCGTCGTTCCAACCGACGCCCGCCACGAGCCGCAGGGCGTCTCCGCCGGGGCGTAGTTCCAGGATCTTGCAGTACTCGACGTCCAGCGTTGCGGCGATGAGTTCGGTGGCTTCGCGGAACAGCGTGAGCGGGTCCGTGATCGTGAGGGCCTTTTGGCCCAGGTCGGCGACGGCGGCTTGTTGCGAGGCTTGGGTCGCGAGCGCTTGTTCCGCGAGGACGGCGTCGGCTCTGGCGTTGTCCGCGTCTTCCATCATGCTCAGCGCGGCCGTCTCGGATTGTTCTCGTCGTTGTACGGCGTCGCGCAGTCGCACGTTCGCGGCTTCGAGTTCCGTTGTGCGCTCGGCGACTCGTTTCTCGAGTGACTCATGTGCGGCGCGGAGCCGTCCGGTGAGTTTGTTGAAACTCCGAGCCAGGACGCCGATTTCGTCGTTTCGCCCTTCCTCGACCTCTCTCAGTGAAGTGCTCACCGGTTGGGCGACGATTTGTTCGAATCTTCGCTGCATGGCTCGTAACCGCTTGAGGACGGTCGAGCGGAACACCCACGCGGCGAGGGCGAGCAGCGCCAGGACCTCCACCGCCATGACGCCAAGGTGTTGAATCGCATCCTGTCGAAGCGCCTGAGCGGTCACAGCTACGGGGATCGCCACGGTATCCAGTGCGACCACTTCCCCGACGGGAAGGTGGAATCCAGCGGTATCGCCGTAGCGTTGCACGAGCGCCGCCGGAGCGTCTTCCGGTTCACCGTGGCATCGCAGACAACTCTCCTTCATGCGCCGAGCGCTGAACTGGGCGATGTAGTCGCGCCCGTCCAGCTCGATCTCTCCCGACCAGGTGTCGACGTCGGGGTGTGCGCTGAAGTAGTCGATCATCTTGCGTTCGGAAGGGCCGGCCTGGTTGATCGGATTGCGCGGGTTCGAAGACGAAAACTTGATGATGTAGTCGGGGAATTTCTCGCGCACCTTCTCGAAGATGCTTCGGGCGACATAGGATGTCGACATCGCCTCCGGATAGAATTCGTCGGGCGCGATCCGTTCGACCATGAGGGGGCGAATTTCTTCGGCCGTGTAGCTGCGAATGGCCAGGTCAAACGCCAGGGCCAGTTCCGTCTGTTTGTGCAGGATCTGTGTAAGGTCGCCTCGTTCGGAGCGATGGACGACGTATGCGTCGAGAGCGACGAACAGCGCGGTCAGCAGGCACAGAGGCAAGAAGAAGTTCGTTGCGACACTCTTCATCACGTCGTTCTCAGCGGATCCTCTCGGGGATCGCATCTTCAACGTCCTTCGGTTCGTTTTCTTCGGTGGTATTCTTGTACTTTCCCGGCCTGCCCTGCTGTTGCAGCAGGGCGTTGACTTCGTGCTTCAATTCGATGATGCGGTGTTCCCGTCCTACGGCGACCCGATTGAAGCGTTCGAGTTTATCGACCGTCTGTTCGAGCTTGTGCCGAGCGGCCCGGCGTTGCGTCACGTCGGCGGAGCGCAGCACGAATCCTCGATGGACGCCACTGCCGTCTTTCAACGGTGTGACGACGGAGTGAACGCATCGCTCGTTGCCGTCGGCGTCGGTACTCTTGACGTCGTACTCCCAGACACCGGTTTCCCGGACACATCGTAGGGCGCGCTCCAAGCGCTGGGGATCAACCTTGTTCTTCAGATGGAGGTCCAGTACGGATTGGCCGACGACTTCTTCCGCCGTATATCCGAAGATCTGCTCGGCAACGGAGTTGTAAAGAAGAATGCGCAGGTCAAGGTCGGTGGCCATCAGCGCGTCGCCGCCGGAATGTGACAGGACATTGTCGAGCAGGACCTTCATTTCCGCCTGCGCGTGCAGTCGCCGTCGCAGTGCCCGACCACCGAGCCCTATCAAGGTCAGACCCAACAGCCACAGGGCTCCGTGGGCGAGTGAGAGCGTGAGCATGGCGCGCTCGGCGCTCGCCTGGTATGGCGCGAGTGGGACGGATACGCTGACGCCACCACGGATGTCACCCACCTTGTATCCCTGCGCGCCGTGGCATTTCAGGCAGCGTTGTTCGGTGATCATCGGTCGCATCAATCGCATATGTGGTCGGCCGCCATAGTCCGCGACGGCGCTGGCTTCCGTCTCTCCTTGCTCAAAGGTTTCGAGTGCTTCCTCTTCCCAGGGGTCCGGGGCGTTCTCCGGACGAAGCGGCGTGAGGCTTGTGATGTGCCCCTGGACGCCGTCGCCTTGCGCGGCGAGTTCGTGAACCTGTCGCGTCATGTACGCGGGGTTGATCAGGGTCAGGGGCCGCCCTGAGGGCGTTGTCAGGTCTCGCTCGGGAATGTGGCTTAGGAAAGGGTTGGGGGGCGTGGCTTCGGTGACCGGGACATATACGCCGCCATGGGCTGCGTTCCATCGTCGATAGAGGACATCCTTTTCGAAGGTTGCCCGTGCCTGCGTTTGCGCCGCTTCTGACACGGAGCGCTGTTGGTAATCCAGGTTCCAGGCCAAGGAAACGGCTACGATGATCGTCCAGGCGGTCGCGAGGGCGCCGGTGTAGATGCGCAGTCGGGACGACAGGCGAGCGGTCTTCCTGCGATCGTTCATCGAGGCTGGCTCCGTGTGCCGGATGCGTCTCGCCGCCGAGACCGGCCAAGTGCCTCAGGTGGTGGTCGTCCGTGGACGTGCTCCCGTTCGTAAAGGACGCTTTGGCGTCCGTGACGTTCGGTGTCTGCGGCGACGACGACGTTCACCCGGTGACCATCGCTGGTCATCTGCGACGGGCCACTGCTGAATACGTATCCTTAGAATCGGCAACACGAACGGTTGAGTCAGGTTCTTACCGCACAATTAATGCAGCGTGTGAATGATCGGACGTGGGCTCGCCGGTCCGGTAGAAGGCGGTCGGGGCACGGTGGGGTCGCTGTTTAGCGAACAAACAGTCCGTTGATGTGAGGATCCGGCATGACCCTGCACGGCAGGGTTTCAGGGCGAGCGTGGGGCCGGGGTGCGTTGCGTCTCACAACCGGTCTTGTCGATCGCGTGTCGCTCAAATGCCGTAGGAGGATTCACTCTTCTGGGCGACGCGGCTGATGCACACCAAGGCACTCTTGAGCTCATGTGCGACCTCTTCAATATCATCGAGGGTCATGAAGGGGCACATGGGCAGGGAGAGGAGCTGGTCACAGCAAGCCTCCGTGTTTGCCGGGGGAGATGGCACGTAACATCCGCCGCTGAAGGCCGTCTGGCGGTGGATCGGCGTGGGGTAGTGGATGCCGGCCCCGATGCCCTTGTCCTGCAGTTGCTGAAGAACGACGTCTCGGTCCTCGCAGCGAATGACGAACAAGTGATAGACGGGTTCGACGTTCTCGCGTTCGGCGGGGAGGATGACGTCGGCGTCGCCGAGAAACTCGCTGTAACGTGCGGCAACCCAACGACGCGTTGCGTTCCATGGGTCGAGGTAGCGTAGCTTGACCCTCAGCACGGCGGCTTGGAGCGTGTCCAATCGCGTGTTGAAACCGCGGATGGCGTGGCGGTGTTTGACGGTCGAGCCGTAATTGCGGGCGGCACGAATCCACTGGGCGAGGCTGTCGTCGTTGGTGACGACGGCGCCGCCATCGCCCAAGGCGCCGAGGTTCTTACCGGGATAGAAACTGAAGGCGGCGGCGTTTCCGAGGCTTCCGCAGCGTCGTCCGTTGTATCTTGCACCGTGGGCCTGGGCGGCATCTTCGATGACGAGCAGTCCGTGCTCATCGGCGATGGCCTGGATGGTGTCCATCTCGGCGGGGTGTCCGTACAGATGGATGGGCAGAATGGCCCTTGTGCGCGAGGTGATCGCCGAGGAGATCCGTCGTGGATCGAGCGTATAGGTCTGTGGCTCGTGGTCGATCAGAATGGGGGTGGCGCCGGCGTGTTGAATGGCCAGTGCGGTGGCGACGAAGGTGTTGGCGGCGGTGATGACTTCATCGCCGGGACCGATTCCCATGCCCTTCATCGTCAGCGTGAGAGCGTCCAGGCCGCTGCCGACGGTGACACAGTGCTCGGCATCGCAATAGTCTGCGAACTCTCGTTCGAACGCGTCGACCTCGGCGCCGAGGATGAAATCGGCGCGCTGGATGACCGAGGCGATGGCGTCGTGGATTTCGTCGTGCAGTTCCTCGTGTTGGCGATGCAGGTTGACAAGTGGAATGGTCACAGCAGTCTTCTCCGTGAAGATGACGGTTCCCGTCGTAGGTTGTGTAGACTCTTTGCGTGTCGGCGAATGATCATGCGCACACCTCCGCCGCCGCGGCGGTGCGTGAGCGTGAGGCTGCCTGGGATTCGGATGGACCCTCGAGGGAGGTCCGCGCGCGCGGACCGGTGGATCGAACAAATAGAATCGACCACAGGGCTTGGATGTTGGCGACCAGGTCCCTCGGGCTTCGGATGGTTAGAAGCCGGCGCAGTAGATAGGCCGGACGGAAGTAAAACTCTCGATAGGCTACGCGATACATGCGATCGATCTGGTCGACGGAGATCGTGGGGAGGTCCAACACCGAGTTTGCCAGGTCGAAGTTTTCCCAATCGAGCGTTCGCAGGTATCCGTTTTGCCTTGCCCACTCGAACATCTGGGTACCGGGGTAGGGCGTCGTGATGTTGAATACCGCGATGTCGGGATTGAGTTCCTTTGCGAAGTCGATGGTGCGGCGCAGGCTTTGTACGGTTTCTTTGGGATTACCGAACATAAACGCCGCGCGTACGGCGATGCCGGCGTCCTGTACCATTCGGACGGCCTTTCGCGTCAGGTCGATGTCGATCGGTTTGCGAATGGTCTCGAGGATTTCCGGGTCCGCCGATTCGATGCCGAAGAGAATCTGGTGGCATCCCGCGTTGCGCATCTTGGTGAGTAGCGACGGGCTGACGCAGTCGGTTCGGGCGAAGCAGGACCAGGTGATGTCGATGCCGCGTTCGACGATGAGGTCGCAAAGTTGTGCGACGTTCTGTTTGAAGATCGTGAAGGTGTCGTCGTAGAAGCTGACCTCGCGGATACCGTACCGCGCCTGGAGCAGTTGGATTTCATCGACAATGTGCTTGGCGGAACGCGTACGGAGGGCGGTTTCCGCGGAATTGCAGAAGGTGCACTTTCCGGGGCAGCCACGTGTCATCGTCATGTTGGCCGCGGGTAAGCGCCGGTAGGCGCCGACAGCGGGTTTGTAGAGATCAAAGCGAATCAGGTGGTAGGCGGGGTGAGGAAGGGAATCGAGGTTGTCGATGGGCTCGCCCATCGCGTTGTGCGCGATCGGCTGGAGTGGATTGTCGTTGCGATAAGACAGTCCGTCGATCGATTCCGGTGACTCACCCTCGACGAGTGCGAAGAAGGGTTTTTCGCCTTCGCCACGAATGACGAAGTCGATGGTCTCATTGCTGAGCACTTCGTCGGGCATGGCGGCCGCGTGAACGCCGCCGACGACAACGGTGGAGTCGGGCGAGACGCGTTTGACGATTCCCGCAATTCGGTAAGTGCTCGTGATCTGCGCCGTCACGGCGGTCAGCCCGACCCAGCGGGGCTGGTGCGTCCGCACAAACGCCTCGATGTCCTCGAACGCGAGACGTTCTGCGTTGACGTCCATGACGTGGATCGAACGCCCGCCTTGCTCGGCGTAGGCGGCGACGTAGAGCAGCCCGAGTGGCGGTGAGGTGCTGCGGACGCCATGCCAGATGTTCCCGTCCTTGGTTTGCCAGGGCGGGTTGATCAGCAGGATGTCCATGATGTACTCCGGGACCTACGCAACGGTGACGAACTCCGGTTCGCCAGACCACAGCCTCCGCGCGAGCGTCGTCCGACCGGCTCGTCGCACCTGTTCCGTCGTCCGAAAAAGAGTGCGAATCGATTTAAAAAACGAGATGATTGCCCGCGCGTCCGTTGGAACGCGCCGGCGCTGGGCTAATCGCGAAGGCCCAGACCGAGCAGGAAGATCGGCCGGAGAATGCTCCACCACCCCGTGATCGGCTTCATTTTCGTGTTGCCGATCGCGCGAGGGGGGTAGAGCTTGGTGCAGGGGACTTCTCTGTACTGGTATCCGAGTTTCAGCACTTTCCACAGCAAATAGACTTCGAGGCCGTACGCGTCGAGCCAGCGTTGATCGAGGTTGATGCGGGGGTCGCCCAGGAGTGTCAGTTTCAGGGCGCGAAACCCGTTGGTGCTCTCCGTGACGCGTTGTCCCGTGAAGCGACTGACCAGCCAGGGATGAAGACGCGTCGCGAGCTTTCGATAGGCGGGCATGTCGCCGCCGTAGCTTCCGCCGTCGAGATATCGGGATCCCATGACGAGGTCACCGCCGGCATCACAAATCGGATCGAGGAGGCGGGGGATTTCCGAGGGGTCGTCCTTGTTGTTGCCGGCCATGATGACGCATAGGTCGAAGTCGCCCTTCCGGGCGAAGTTCAATCCCGCGCGAAGGGATGCGCCGACTCCGCGCCGCATTTCCATCGAAAGGATCCGGGCCCCTTTCCGTCTCGCTACGGAGGCCGTGTCGTCGGTGGATCCGTCGTCGATTACGAGTACGGTGTCGACCAGCGCATGATCCGTACGGGCGACCACCTGCCCGATTTTTGCCTCTTCGTTGCAGGCGGGTACGAGGGCGATGATTCTCCGGCCTTTGTACAAACTGCTATTCCTCGATGCCCAACGCGCCGTCGATCAAGGTGAAGCGTCGGTCACACTGTGGGCAGGAGAAGTGCTCGCCCAGGGGATGTCCGCAGGAGCACGCCCAGGCCACACAACGCGCGGGGTTTCCGGAGACGATCGCGTGATCGGGCACATCGCGAGTGACCACCGAACCCGCACCGATACTGGCGTACTGACCGATCGTGACGCCCGCGAGTACGATCGCACCGGCACCGATCGACGCGCCGTGGCGAACGGTCGTCGGCGCGAGCCAATTCTCCGTCTGCTGATATCTGTGGCCCGTCTCTTTGAGCCCCCGACTTCGTGGATAGCGATCGTTGGTAAAGGCGACGCCGGGACCGATGAAGACATCGTCCTCAATCGCGACGCCGTCCCAGATCATGGCCTGGTTCTTGACGATCACGCGATCGCCGAGGGTGGCTCCGCCTTCGACATAGGCGTGTTCACAGATGTTGCAGTCTCTCCCGATCACCGCGCCATCGAGCACATGCGCAAACGGCCACACGCGTGTTCCCTCGCCCACTCGCTGCGATTCACAGATAGCGGCTGGATGCACATAGACGACGGAGTCGACCGTCGTTCGTCCTGATTCCGTAACCACGCTCATTCCAAACTCTCCGTCCATGAAGGTGACTCATACGTATACCGACCGCCGTTGCGGTCGGGTCAGTTTACGGATGGCTGCGGCTATCTCGCCACGGCCGTCGTCAACGGATGCCGCCCGACGGGAACACCGCCGCGCAGTGGCAGGACGGTCTCTCGATCGGTACTGACCGGTTTGCCCATGGGCGCGGCGCCTACGGCGCACATTCGCCCACCATTTCTCAGCGATTCGGTCGCGGCTTCGAGTACCGCGACGACGGCCTCGGCCTCCGCGCAACCGGATCGACATGGCGCGCCGTTCAGGACCGAATCGAGGAAGGCGTTGGCCTGGTTCATGAGCGGCTCGCCGCGGTCGATCTTGGGGAGATGAACGTCGGCGTTTCGAAGAAGGAACTGGAACTCACCGAAGGAGTCGTAGAACGGCGGTTCTTTGAGCCCTTTGTCGTATAGCCGAAGCGTGTCCTCGGGTGCCACGTCGTCCCAGTGTGCCATCTTCTGGTGGCCGACGACGGTCAAGGTACGCACTTTTCGTGGGTTCAGCCAGCTCACATGGATGTGCCCCAACGTACCATCGGGGTACTTCAGCGTCGCGAAGCAGACGTCCTCGATGTTGTTCTGAGAGATACAGCTTCCGTGCGCGGAGACCTCGACCGGTGTTGCGCCGACGAGGTAGTTGAAGATGCTGATGTCGTGCGTTCCGAGGTCATAGAGGGCGTTGACGTCACCGCGAACCGGACCGAGGTTCGTGCGAACGGCATCGAGGTATTGGAGGCGACCCAACTCGCCGTTGGCGATCGCCTCGCGAAGCCGGATGATGCCGTTGTTGAAGAGGAAGACGTGTCCGACCATCAGTACGCGATTGACGTCGCGCGCCAGCGACGCCAACTTCGGTGCCTGCATGGCGGACGTGCAGAGCGGTTTCTCCGCCAACACGTGCTTGCCGGACTGCAGGGCCTGGTGCGCGATCGTTGCGTGTGTTTGGGTGGGCGTGGCGATGACCACGGCGTCGATGTTCGGGTCGTCGAGCAACATCCGATAATCGGCTACCGTGCGGATGCCGGGGAAGCGTCTCGCGACACGCTCGAGCCTGGAACCATTGGGGTCGGCGCACGCCGACACCGTCGATCGGCTGAGCTCTGAAAAGACGCGAATGTGATTCGGCCCCCAGTGACCGCACCCGATAACACCGATATTGAAAACGGATCGTTCTTGCGTCATCGTCCGATGGCTCCCTGAACCGGTCAGGCCGCTCATCAGCCCGACTGTGCCTGGAATATCGGAACTTGGGGGAGCTCGATCCAACTACGCGGAGCAGGAAGTGCGGGGTAAGGGCCGATAACGTCCCGCGGCAGTCGGATGCAGAGAGGGTGATCGGTTGCCGTATCCGTCCGGCGGGCTGAGCCGGTTGTGGTGTGCCGCGGCACGGACGGCAGAGTGCTAGCTGCCGTTGGTGTCCTCGAGCAATTCGAAGAACTTGCCGGTGGCGCTGCACAGCTCAGCCACATTCGCACCCAACAGGAATGTCAGGCGGGAGATCTCCTGCTGCTGCCCATACAGGTCTTCTCGCCGCTTGAGCAGGTCGTCAACGTTGAGCGTTCCGGCCACATATTCATCGAGACCGGTGCGGAAATCGTCCTGATATCGAGGCAGGTTTCCCATCAGCTCGTCGCGACTCTTACTGACGGTGTCGAGTCGGACGATCGGTTCCAGCGTTTCGACGAAGATGTCGTCTTCCCTGGCGACGATGGCCTGACGAAACCGCTCGATTCGCGCTTCGGCCTGTCGGATCAGGCTCTCGGTGACGCGCGGATCGACGGCACTGACGTCGATGCCGAAGGATGCCGACCAGCCCGATTCGCCTTCGGCCTCGCCGGCACCTTCCAGGCTGGAGTTACCGCTCAAGAGCAGCGCCACATCCCAGCGCCCGCGTCGCGCCAGATCGAGCTGCACCTGGGCGTTTCGTTCCTCGTTGCGCAGCGTGGCGATTTCCGGGTCAGTTTCAATACTCAGTTGCAGCAGCTCCTCGTGGGTGTCGTCGGCAAACGGGTTGAAAGGGCCATTGACGAGTTCAATCTTGGTGTGGAACGGAAGACCGCAGGCCGCTTTGAGCCTCTCTCGCTGGATCTCCAGCCACCCGTTGTTCTCGCGGATTTGGGCGAGAATGCTGGTCAGTTCCGCCTCGATCCGGCTTCGATCCGTGCTGACATTGCGATCTGCAACAGCGTCCAAACGTTCCAGAATCCCCAGGATGTCGTCGCGCCACGCAGATCGGTGCACCAATTCTCGTTGAAGATCGATGACACGGTAGAAGCTGAAGAGGCTTCGCTGAAGGCGGTGTCGCACTTGCTCGATGTAGCCGAGCTGGGCATCGTTGAGTTCGTTCCGGCGGAAGATTTCCTCGCTGGTGCGCTCGAGCTTTCGACGCGAGACCCAGAGGGGATACCGCAGTCTGGCGGAAGCGAAGGGGCGGTAGCCAATCGCTTCGTTCTCGGCGTCGGCGCGCAGCCCCACGCCCATGTCGAGTTCCGTCGTGTCGAAGAACTGCTTCTCGACCGCCAATTCCAGCGCGTGGTCCCGATGCCGATTAACGGTCTCGTCGCCTCGTTCCTCGCTGTAGGTGTTGCTCGACGTCACACGAGGCGTCAGCGAATCGCGAGACACGACGAAGAAGTCGTATCGGGCCTCTTCCGATTTGAATCGCTGGTAGCTCGACTTGATATCGGGTTGCCGATCGAATGCGGTTCGAATCAGCGTGATCGGTGTCAACCGTTGGACCTCGCCGCGATCCTCCCGTGAGAGGCGTCCGGGCTCGGGCATTTCGTGGGTTCGATTCGGAACCGGGAGGCGGACCTCACTGCGAAGTCGGGCCGAAGGGAGCGTACTGTCACACGCCGCCACGCACGGGAAAACAAGGAGGTAAGGCAACCGGAAGCGGAGGCTTGATCGTGTCCGTTTGGTCATCGGGTCCATGCAGGGCCGGAGTTTTGGCTGCGTGCGCCATCGCTGCGCAGACGATAACCCCGCGACTGTAGCGCACCTGCGGCCCAAACGCAACGCCTTCCAGCTGGAGCCGACGATTTGTTACGTCGAGAATACCTTTGGGAGCCCTCTTTGACGTCGGGTCTGGATCGTTTAGAATCCCCGGCACGACGGGAGCAAGCGGCGGCGTACCCAAGTGGACTAAGGGGACGGATTGCAAATCCGTTATTCAAGGGTTCGAATCCCTTCGCCGCCTGTTGCCGGATATCGCCGCCTGGTGCGGTGCGGTCCGGCGCCGTCTGGGATGAGGTTCTCAACCCATGACCGCGTCCGATGAGGTCGGGCGCAGCGCCTCGCCAGGTCCACGTCGGCCCAGGGTTTGTGCTTGGTGTCTGTGCGCCGGTCGGTCTCTGCAAGCTGGCGCTTCCGGAGGATGGATCCACCGCCAAGGCGATCCCGAGTTGCGGGCGTAGCTCAATTGGTAGAGCATCAGCCTTCCAAGCTGAATGTTACGAGTTCGAGTCTCGTCGCCCGCTGTTTTGAGTGTTTAGTTCGCAGGTGCTTACAGTCGCAACACCGAAAATGCCGAGTTTGGAGTTTGTTCGGGACTACCGTCTTGGCAACAATTCACAGGTATCACGGCAAGCCTGACCCGCGTTCATAGTGTACCAACGGTAGACCACCAGCTACGATAGCTCCGAGACAAGGGCTCGTGTTTCGCCAATCAGATGATGATAGACGAAAGAAACAGGACGAGGGTACTGGCGCTCTTCGTCTGTAAACGTGAGGACGATTGATCGTGCATAACTACCGTTCAATACTGCTGGTTGTGGCAATGGTAGCATCCCCTAAATCGCTCGCTGATCCTGCCGCGCCGGTAGAGCAAGGTACTTGGTCTATCGCGGCCGTCGATCGTTCGACTGGTGAGGTCGGAATCGCCGGTGCCTCGTGCACCTACAATGTTCAAGGGATCGGCGAGGTCATTCCCGGCATCGGCGTGGTCGTGGTTCAAGGGATGAGTAGCGACGAGGCGCGTGAACATGGCATCAAGCAGTTGGGTGATGGCGCATCACCATCGCAAGTCGTCGCAGCCATGTGCGATCAGCGGTTTGACCCGGCGAACCAGCAGTACGCAGTCGTATCACTGAGACCGGACCATCCTGCCGCCACGTTTTCCGGCAAGCTCACGGATTCGTGGCGAGGTTCGGCAACTGGCGACGGCGTGTCGGTCCAAGGTAACTCTTTAGTCAGCGAAGAGGTTGTGAAGAAGGCGCTAACTTCGAGTTTCGCATTTATGCCGCGTACTGGATGGCATGGAGCACGGTTCTCCTGAGTTTCTGCGAGCCCCGGCCTTGGGGCGGGGTCGACAAAACCTGTTCTCGCAGGCTTTCGCGTCGCAGCGTACTGAGCATGT
>JAJDDV010000025.1 GCA_029260135.1 Phycisphaerae bacterium
TTCTCGCAGGCTTTCGCGTCGCAGCGTACTGAGCATGTCCGCGAACGAGGCATGGCGTTTGGTTCGGTACCAGGGACAGTTCGGCTGACGGTAGTCACGATGGCCGCAACGAGCGAACCACAAGACGATCAGCGTATACAGAAGCATGGCGGTCGGCGCCGTACGCTCGACAGCGCGTCGCGTCCAGCCTTGCGGCTCGCCGTCGAGATCATGCGTGTCTGCGGGCAGAGCGACGCCACTGCCCGTGTCGATGGCGGGCGAGGCAGCGGTCAGGCGAAGATCATCGTCGAGTGTGCCGACGATGTTGTCCGCACCGTCGTCGTCCGCAAAGAGCGGGTCGCTGCCCGAGTTCCCGCCGCCGCCGTAGGCGCCGGTCCATCCCTGCACAATGCTGAAGAAGATCGTAAGGGTGGCCGGCGACGTCCAAATCTGTGCAGATTCGTCCTGACTTAGCCCGTCGGTGTCCGTGTTTCCCCAGAACACTGTGTTGAAGATGTTCTTGCCGTGGTTTCCGTGGATTCCGCCGCCGTTCGTTATGGCCGCGTTGCGGCTGAAGGTACTGTCTCTTGCCCACACCCAGCCGGTGTTGTAGATTCCGCCGCCGTTATCGCCGGCGAAGTTGCCCGTGAGGAGACAGTTCATGAGGTCGACGCCTGAGTCGCCGAGAAGGTTGTACATCGCGCCGCCATTGAGGGACGCCGAGTTTCCTGCGAAGATGGAATTGGCAAACCAGGCCCGCGTGCCGTTTTGTTCGCTCATGAATCCGCCACCGTTCGTTGCGGAGTTGCCGGCGAACGAGCAGTGGAGAAGCGTCGCATAGGCCTGGACGATCTTCATCCCGCCGCCTTGGTAGGCCGAGTTGCCGCTGAACGTACAACGAACAAGCCTGGGGTGTGTTTGGGACCAGCTGCCACCGGCGTAAACGCCTCCGCCGTCGGAAGTCGCGGTGTTGTCCGTAAACTCGCAATCCGTCAGCGTCGGGTACATCTCCGACCCGGAAAACCCGCCTCCGAAATTGCCACTGTTCTTGATGAATCTGCAGCGACTCAATGTCGCGTTCGTGCGTTTGATGTAAACGCCACCACCACCAAGTTGCGCTTTGTTTCCACGGAAAGTGCAGTCGAGGATTGTGGGTCCGGGAGCCCAAGGGCTGGCGGGATAGTCGATGTTCATCCCAGCGCCTTTTCCGTCCTGCGTATGACCAGCCGTGATCGTAAACCCGTCGATGATCGTGTCCGCGCCGCCCGCCGTGACCACGTGGAAACTGTTCTCGGTGTTGTTGCCGTTGATCAAGCAGAATCCGTCGACGCACTTGAGGCCGAGCGACGAGCATTCTCCGTCGCCAGTGCAGGCCACCGGAGCGTCGTCGCCAGCGAGGTCGCCGCTGAGAATCGTGACATTGGCGGTGGTATCTCGCTCTGTGCGCAAAGTCTCTGTTCCGGCGAACCCTCCGTAGATCCCTACGCCCCAAAGGCTGCTCAGCTGGAACGTGGCTGTTTGATCGCCGGGAGTCACTCCCGGCCCTTGATCGGGCTTGTACGTGCCGGCCGCCACCCAGATCTCATCGCCCGAAACCGCATCGGCAAGCGCCGCCTGAAGCGTTTTCTTGGCCGTCCCCCAGCTTGACCCATCCCCCGAGTCATCAGGGCGGGCGACGTTGACGTAATGGATGGCAGCTTCAACAGAACCGGCCGCGAGCATGAGTAAGCCGACAACGATCAAGGGCAAGCTCTTGTAGGGCGCTCTATACACCGCGGTACTCCTTCTCTTTAGGCAGGTCGATTGTCTGGTGCCTTCGTGACGAGGATGCCGTTCAATGACCACGAGGAGTATCCCGCGCAAATTGGACAGCAGGCCGTCTTGTCTCGAACACTGCGGGCTGGCCCATGAAGACGTCACAAGGCGCCACCCCCTTTGTGTTAGAGGACAACTTTCCGGCGGCGCGCGCCCGCCAGAGCACAGGTCATTCCTCAAAAACCGGGCTCCGACATTCCTCCCGGCTCGAATTGCGTAAGGATCTTCGGTGAAGCAAGACTTCACTTGCGAGCTGGTACGAGAATACTCAGACGGGGAGTGCATCGTCGACCAGGCTTCACCCGACGAGCAAGAACATGCACGTTTGTCGGGCCGCAGAGAAGTGCCAGTGCTCAATGGCCACCTCTGTGATCGCCGTCACAACGGTGTCTGAGACGGCCGTGGCGGTGCCCACGCTTGCGAAATGAACTTGAGTAGGTATAATATCAATCAGATCAGACATTTCGCAAAGCTAGATGTGGCCATGAGGAGCAGCTTGAGCCTGCCGGATTTGCCAGTCAGTGAGCGAATGTATTGCGGCGGTTCCGTCTTCTCCGCGAGGATTTCATATCGCCGCGAACGCCGTGGTGACGCTATCGTCCACCAATACTGCCCGCGTGACCGACAGGATTCGAGACGATGGCCAAGCAATCCGCGTTCCGATCGACCGACCGCCTCTTCAAGTCCTTGTGTCCATTCGCACGCCGTGGAGTAGGTGTTAGTGGTGGGTCAAGGATACGTTCGAGTCGCGTTGGGGAACTGTGTAACATCGAACAAGTTGCAGGCATTGTGTCTTCTTGACCAGAAGGGGGATCTGGCGGAAACACAGGTCGGAGGGAGGAAGGCAAGGTAACAGCATCGGCGCAGCGATGCCGTTACCCTGAGCCCGTATCCCAGCTGGCAGGGAATCACTTGATGAACGTGGATGCACTTGAAGCTCTGATTGTCCGCGCGGCGGACGGTGACGAAGTCGCACTGAAGGTGGTCCTGACGCGTACGCGCCGCGACCTATGCGAGTACGTCGTAAACAAGATCCCGCGCGCCTGCCGAAACCTGTTCGACGCAGAAGATGTCGTCCAGATGGCTCACATGTCGATCTTTCAGAACATCGACCAGGTCCGCTCGACTCAACCGGGCTCCTTTCATCGGTGGACCAGAGCCATCGCCCTGAGGCGTTTGCACAACGCCGTCAGGGCCTACCGTACCGCCAAACGTGATGCCGCGCGGCAGCAGCCCGGCCACGCGAAGCCAAGCTATGAGGACTCGACGATTGCCCTCTTCAACACCATTGCCGGACGCGGCGAAACGGCGAGTAAGTCCGTTGCGCGCGCCGAGGCAGTATCGAGGATGGAAACCGCGATGGACAGACTTCCCCAACACTATCGGCAGGCGTTGCGACTTGTGCACCTCGAGGGCTTGCGCGTCAGCGAGGCCGCAGCCGTTATGGGAAAGACCGATCGCGCGGTCCATGGACTTTGTCGGCGGGCCCTCAGGCAACTCGAGACCCACCTTGGAAGCGTCTCAGACTACCTTAGTTCATCAGGGTGATGAGCTCGCGCCGTTTTCTTAGGGCGCGCGACGCTAAAAAGATGTCTGAATGAGTAGGTGCATCGAGCGAGGAGCTTCCGACGCCCGGAAGGGGCATTGAGGCAACAGATTGAATCCAGACACCGTCCACACCACGCATACGGATCGAGAACTACATCTCTTGCGGGTGTTGGAGGAAGTAACACGTCGCCGCAGCGAGGGCGGGGCTGTTCCGGACCGACAGGTGATCGACGAACACCCCGACCTTCAACCAGATCTGGAGGAAGCGCTCGGCGATCTCCGGCGAATCGAAGACGCAGAATCGCGCGCAGCCGGCAGCACCTTGGACGGCGAAAGCGACCGGAACCTCGACGCTGACGGCGTCGCGGATACATATCCAGCGCTTCCGAGTTTCCCCGGACTTACGGTAATCGACGAAGTCCATCGTGGCGGGCAAGGCGTGGTCTACCGGGCCGTTCAGGAGGCGACTGGACGACAGGTCGCCCTCAAGGTCCTGCACGATCAGTGCTTCGCGAGCGAGGAGGGCCGAACCAGGTTCGATCAGGAGGTCCGTATTCTGGGGCAGTTGCGTCACCCGAACATCGTGACAATCCACGACAGCGGGACCCGGAATGGAAAGCTCTTTCTGGTCATGGATTTCATTTCCGGTCTTCCTCTGGACGAATTCTGTTCCGTCCGGCGCCTTACGATGGATCAGAGTCTCCGTTTGCTCATTAAAATCTGCAATGCCGTGAACGCCGCGCATCTTCACGGCGTGGTCCATCGAGACCTCAAGCCCAACAACATCCATGTGGACGAGCAAGGGGAACCTCATGTGCTCGATTTCGGGCTTGCGAAACTGATTCCCAAACAGAACACGGGGTTCTCCTTACACGGCCCGATGACAGTGACAGGTCAATTCGTCGGTTCTCTCCCCTGGTCAAGCCCGGAGCAGGCACAGGGAAACCCAAGAGACGTGGACCTCCGAACGGACGTCTACTCGCTGGGAGTCATCGCGTATCACATGCTCACCGGGTGTTTCCCATACGCGATCGACAGAGGTGCACGGGACGTGCTGACCAACATCATCGATGTCGAGCCCAGGCCTCTTCGGGCACTGCGCCACGACACTCCTGATGATGTCGACGCGATCGTTCGCAAGTGCCTACGCAAGGAGCCCGGCGCCCGTTATCAGAGCGCAGAGGCGATTGCGGAAGACGTGCAGCGCTACATCGCAAAGCAACCGGTTCTCGCGCGAGCCCCGAGCACGCTGTATCAACTCAAGAAGCTCGCTTCCCGGCACAGGCTTCCGTCGGCGTTGTTGGCTGCGATTGCTATCCTACTTTTCTGCACCATCGTGTGGATGGCTTATGACCAGCGGCGTGACAAGGAACTTGTAGGGCGTGCGCAAGATGCGGAACGGCGCGCATCCACAGAGGCGGAGTCCGCAAGGGCAGTGAACGAGTTTCTCGTGGATGACCTGCTCGCAGGTGTACAACCGGATATCGCACAGGGCAAAACCCCAACCCTCAGAGACGCGCTCGATGCCGCGGCTGAACGCATCGGAGAGGCATTCCCTCAGCAACCACTGGTCGAGGCGGCCGTCCAGGCGGCGATCGGACAGAGTTACGCAAGTCTGGGTCTCTACTTGAAGGCCGAACCGCACGCACGAAATGCGCTAGATCTCCGAACGGTGGGATTGGGTGAAGCCCATCCGGACACCCTGTCTTCTGAGATTCAACTCGTAAAATTGCTCTGTCGTCAGGGACGTTTTAGCGAAGCCGACATTCTAAGCCTGCATACGTTTGATGTGACGCAACAGATGTTCGCCGACGAGGACGAACTGGCGTTCAAGGCCCGCGAGCTGCGCGCCATGCTCCATCTCTACATGGGACGCGCGTACATGGCCGAAGAGATGATAAGAGATCTGCTGGCTACGAGCGAACGGTTGTACGGCAACGATGCCCCCTCCACACTGGCGACACGAGCGGTATGGGCCCACATCATATTGGTACGCCGCAGTAAGCATGCCGAGGCTGAGGGCTTGTACGAGTCCATTCTGAAGCAATGCCGCGAACTGTTCGGCGCAGATCACCCCTTCACGCTGCGAGCAATGCTCAATGTGGCGCAGATGCTCAACGCGCAACGCAAGCTTCCCGAAGCGGAGGCCATGTTCGACCGGACCCTCGCGGACTTTCGTCGAGTCTTTGGTGACGACCACCCGGAGACGCTTAGCCTGAGACTACTCCTGGCGAGACTTCTGCGAACCCAGGGACGGTTGAGCAAGGCCATCGACCTCTTGCGAGGTGCAATGGAAACCAGCCGGCGGACCCTTGGGCTCGACCACCCCACCACTCTTCAGTTATTGGAGGCGCTCGGGACGAATCTCGGGCTGAAGGCGGAGTACGAAAAGTCGGAGGAACTTCATCGTGAGGTGCTGGATCTGAACCTGAAGGCGTACGGCGACAACCATAACTCAACGGCCCACTCTCGAGTGTGCCTTGGCATAGCCCTCGCCCGAATGGGTCGTCACACCGAGGCCGAAGAGTCGTTCCGGAGGTCTTACACGACCCGACGAGCGCTCGCGGGCAACAGCGAGTCGCTCGTCAGCCCGCTACGAGGTTTGGTCAAGGCGCTGGCTGCGCAAGGGACGGCCGATGAGGCCCGCCCGTTTGCTGAGGAGCTACTTGAACTACGCAGGGCCGCTGCCCAGAATCCGGGGACCGATGCGTATCGTCTGAACTGCTACGCCCGTGCGCTGCTCACGATCGATCCGCCTGACCTTCGCGATAAGGCCGCGGCGCTCGAGTTTGCACTGAAGGCCTATGAGACCAGCTCGGACGAGTACCACTACAATCGCTACATCCTTGCCCTGGCGTACAAGGCCAATGGTGACATCGAACAGGCGGTGGCCATGCTCCGCCGTGCGCTATGCCATATCCCGTGCGAATACTCCGAGGAAAGAAGTTCGTACGAGGCGGACCTCGTCAGGATCCTGGAGGGCCTCGGTGACTTTGAAGCCGCCGCCGGTGTTTATCGGGACACCCTTTCACGCCGACGCGAAGAGCTGGCGAGCGATCCGCGGGAAATCGCGGAGTCGCTTGCACGACTCGGTGAGACCTATCTGCGCCAGGGGGGCTACATCACCGCGGAGGAACCGCTGCGCGAGTGTCTGAAGTTGCGCGAGACCAGTCTAGCACCTGGCGACTGGCGCATCGGCGAGGCGACGAGCCTTCTCGGCGCCGCACTCAAAAAACAGGGGCGGTCGTCCGAGGCAGAACAACTGCTTGTCGCAGGCGATGAAGTGTTCACACGTGGTCGAATGGCCCAGTCAAAACAGGCTGCGGCGGCGAGGGCCCGGGCTCAGCGATGACTTGACGCAGACTCGAAGGGCTCTGCTTTTTCGATGTCGGCCGAATAACGACACCAGGCGACCAGGGCGAGGCCTACGCTACGGTACTCACGGGCAAGCATGGCGATCCCGCAGGTCGGCGGCCTTCATCACCGGCAATGCCGCGTGGCCTGAGCGTATACGCATGTAGTTCAACATACGCGTGCGGTGGCGAGAGTCTGCGTATGCCTGTCAAACCGCATCGATTGCCCACTTGAGCGTGCTCCGGCCGCATACAACGCTTGACGGAAGAACGCCGAACGAGGTTTACTTTCGGCTGAGACCTGCCAACAGGCGACCACGCATTGAACCGCGGCAGCGCTGGCCTCGCCGTTCCCCCTGCGCCAGACCTCCTACTCTTGTCGCCGGACAGCCGGGCGATCGATTCGCACTGCGCGTCGAATTCCATGACGGCAAGCGACACTTGCCCGTCGTCTCGCTCAAACGCGCGGCGTAGCAACGGTTGGCTCCAGGCACCTGGCGTTTCCGTGCCGCACGTGCGCGCCGAATGCCGTGATCGGTGCCGTTCGAATCTCCCAACAGGCACATGGCGCGCTCTCGGCATTGTCATCAACTCCCGCGCAGGCGCAGGTCACACTCAATCGACACCTTCTGTGGCGGAAAGACGCCCGCGCAAGATTCGCTGGTCCATTACACCGAGGTCAAAGAAGCCCGTGCGCGTCACGGCACGGCGGGCTGAACATCCCGTGTCATGTGGCCACGAGTAGCTCTCCGTTCGGCGTCACAACGCTCACGGCGGCGCACCATCCCGGTGGAGAACGACTGCCGCAGCGTGCGCGGCACTCAGGCTTTCTGCGACTTTCCGCTCAGCAAAGAATAGAACACCGGAAGCACGAGCAGGGTCAGCATCGTCGATGTCAGCACGCCGCCGATGACGACCGTGGCGAGGGGACGCTGAACCTCCGCGCCGACGCCCGTGTTGAACGCCATCGGAACGAAACCCAGAGCGGCAACCAGCCCGGTCATCAAGACGGGACGCAGGCGCATCATGGCTGTTTCTTCGATAGCTTCGTACATCGCCACGCCCTCATCGAGCAGGCTCCGCAGGTACGACACGAACACCATGTCACCGAGGACAGAGACACCGGACATTGCGACGAAGCCGACTCCGGCTGAGATGCTGAACGGCATGTCCCGGAAGTGCAGTGCAAGGATGCCACCCACAGCGGATAGCGGGAGCGTAAGGAAGATGCGGATCACATCCGTGACTCGACCGTAAGTGACGTACAGCAAAACGAAGATGAGGCTGAGCGCAAGAGGAACCACAAACATCAGACGGATCGCCGCCCGTTCCAGATGCTCAAACTGCCCGCCGTATCGAACGAAGTAGCCCGGCGGGAAGTCAATCTCTGATTCGATTCGCGTCCGCGTCTCGGCGACCAGACTTGCCACATCACGACCGCGTGCATTGCACTGAACGACAACGCGGCGTTTGCTCCATTCACGATTGACCGTGGAGGGCCCATCGACGATCTCCAGTGCCGCCAAACGCGAGAGTGGCAGTAGTTGTCCCGAAGCGGTGGGGATCAGGAGGTTGGCTACGCGCTCAGGGTCTGTGCGGTACTCATCGGGCAACCGCACGGAGAGTGGGAACCTCACCTGACCTTGGCGAATCTCGCCGATCCGAATGTTGCCGATGGCGGCGATGAAATCCAGCACCTCGTTGGCGGGTACGCCGTGTCGCGCGAGTTGGTCTTGGCGCAACCGAATCTTCATCGTGGGCAATCCCGTGACCTGCTCAGTTACGGTATCGGCTGTGCCGGGAGTGGATTTCAGAATGTCCTCGATCTGTCCGGCGATGGTTTTGATTTGAACGAAGTCGTCACCAAACACTTTGACGCCGAGGTCGCTTCGGATGCCAGCCACCATCTCATTGACCCGCATCTCGATGGGCTGCGTGAAGATGGCGCGCATGGCGGGCATGGTGGCTAGCTTGCTCTCCATCATGAGTACCAGTTCCGCCTGCGTGCTTGCCCTCTGCCATTCGTCTCGCGGGTGCAGCGTGATGAACACATCGGTCAGTTCGATGCCCATTGGATCGGTCGCAACCTCGGCTGTCCCCGTACGCGACCAGATGTCGTTGATTTCATCCGGGAAGCTCCCCAAAAGCACCCGTTCAATCTGCGTTCCGTAGCGCACCGATTCTCCCACTGAGACGCCCGCAAGGCGCACGGTGTTGATGACAATGGCTCCCTCGGAGAGGCGCGGGATGAAGACCGCGCCGAGATTCAAGGCAATCCATACTGCTCCGGCAAGAGCAACCGCCGTGACGGAAAGAACCACCGCGCGAGCGCTGAGGACATAGCGGAGCATGGGTGCGTACACCCGCTTTGCGAGTCGAATGACAAGCGGCTCACGACCCTTGAGTTGCTTCGGCAGACACAGGCTGGCCAGCACGGGCATGAGCGTTAGCGATGCGAGCATCGAGCCAGCGAGCGCGAAGATTACCGTGAGTGCCATGGGCGAGAAGAGCTTGCCCTCGATGCCCTCCAGCGTGAGGATCGGAAGGTACACGATCATGATGATGAGTTCGCCGAACATCGTCGGCTTGCGCACCTCGATGGCCGCGTCGCGCACGATCTCGACTCTGGTTCGTCCGTTCTTGCTGTCTGCCAGATGCCGGACGCTGTTCTCGATCATAATGACCGAGCTATCGACGATCAGGCCGAAGTCGATGGCACCCAAGCTCATCAAACTCCCCGCGATTCCGGCTCGAAGCATCAAGTTCCCCGCGAACAGCATCGAAAGCGGGATCGCCAACGCAACAATCAGTCCGGCCCGAAAGTTGCCCAGAAAAAGAAACAGGACGACAACCACGAGGATCGCACCCTCGAACAGGTTGGTTTTCACCGTGTCGAGTACGAGATCGACCAGCTCCGTCCGGTCATAGACCGTCTTAACCGCTACATCCGGCGGAAGCGACCTCCTGACTTGCTCCATGCGCGTCTTCAGCCGTTCGGTGACATCGCGGCTGTTCTCGCCCATGAGCATGAAACCAAGCCCAAGCACGGCCTCGCCGTTGCCGCCGTAGGTGACGGCACCCCGCCGTACCTCGTGGCCATCGACCACTGCACCGAGATCACGCACATAGATGGGTACGCCGTCCTTGGCGGTGACGACAATGTTGCCGATCTCTTCGAGTGTCGTGACGAAACCGATGCCCTGAACGAGCAACTGTTCGCCGGATCGCGTGATGTTGCCGCCGCCGACATTGGCGTTGTTGCGGCTGAGTGCATTGAACAAATCCAAGAGCGACAAACCGTACTTGGTCAGCTTTGCAGGATCGACCACGACCTGATAGTGACGCTCGTGGCCTCCCCAACTGTTCACCTCAGCCACGCCGGATACGCTGCGAAGCTGTGGTTTGATGATCCAGTCCTGAATCGAGCGTAGCTCGCTGAGGGTCTTCGTGTCGCTGGTGAGTATGTAGTGGAAAACTTCTCCGAGACCGGTGGCGACAGGCCCCATCGCGGGTTGCGACAACCCTTCCGGCAACTCGACGGTACTCAGGCGTTCCATCACCTGCTGTCGGGCGAGATAGATGCCGGTGTCGTCGTCGAAGATCACCGTGACCTGCGAGAGGCCGAACTTTGAGATGGAGCGGACTTCGACAAGCCCCTTCAACCCGCTGATGGTCTGTTCCACCGGAAAAGTGATCTGTTGTTCGATCTCGACGGGGGACAGCGCGGACGCGACGGTGTTGACCTGAACCTGCACGGGCGTGGTATCTGGAAAGGCGTCGATAGGTAGCCGCGCCAAAGAGAAGGCACCCGTCACGGCGAAACCCACGCCAATAGCGATCACCAGAAAGCGATGCCGGAGCGACCAGTAGATGATGGCGTTGAGCATGGCGTTTACCTTCCCTGTTCCACATCGCAGCAGCCAGCGCCAATGTTGGACTTGAGGATTTCCGTTTTCATCAGGAAGCTGCCGACGGTGACCACGGCTTCACCCGACGCGAGACCCGAAAGAATCTCGACATGTCCGTTGGCGCTAGCGCCCAAGGAGACCTTGCGCGGCTCAAAGAGAGTTTCGTCCTGCTCCACGAACACCAGTTGGCAGCAGCCGTCGGTTTGGACGGCCTTGCTGGGAACGGAGACCACTTCGTCGTTGTCGAGTACGATGATCCGCGCAAGCCCGAACATGTTGGCGCGGAGCAGGCCGCGATCATTGGGGAGATTCGCCCGGACTTCGACAGTGCGGGTTCGGTCGTCCACCGTGTCGCTGATCCACGAGACAACGCCATCGAATGCGTGACCGGGCAGACCGTCCACTGTGAACAGGATCGGCAGACCGACGCGCACGAGCGCAAGATCGCCCTCACGCAAGTCCATCATCACCCACATCGTTGAAAGATCAGCGACCGTGTAGAGCGCGTCCCGCCGTTCGACGACCTCGCCGACGACTGCGCGTCGTTCGACAATGCGACCCGCCGCCGGGCTGCGCAATTCGTATCGTGAGAGCGCGACGCCAGATTCGCTGCCAATTGCTCCCAACTGCGAATCACTCAGACCGAGGATACGAAGCTCGCGCGCGACCGCATCCAGTTCGCTCTTGGCTACCTTGAGCGTTCGCATCGCCACGAGGCGATTTCGCTCGTTGTCAAACGCGACGGCCTCGCGCGTGGCGTGGAAGTCCGCATCCGCCGAAGCCAGACTACTTCTTGCAGTCTCGAAGTCTCGTTCTCTCGTGATCTTCTTGTCCAGCAGTGTTTGCTCCCGCTTGAGCGTCAAGCGTGCTAACTCCAGTGCTGAATGTGCTTGCAGAAGGCGACTCTTGGCGTCACCCACTCGAACTTCACTTAGTTCTCGCCTCACTTCATCGGAAGCGGTCGATGCCGTACAAACCTCCAGCATCCGTTGCGTTCCCCGATAGATCGTGTCCACGCGCTCGAAGTCAGCCGCAGCGAGCAGGTGGCCTTCGCGCACCCTGATGTAGCGGCTCTTCGTTTGTCCGAGCGTGGGGCTCTCCAACACGGCGAGAAGATCATCCGCGTTGACACGACTCCCGATTTCGACGGAAGCCTCCGTCACGACGCCCGGTACGCGAGGTGTGATCCTGACGAGCCTTGTCTGATCGAAGCCCACTTCCGCCGGACGCTCAATCGTGTTTGACAGGCGGCGAGTTCGGACAACCTCCGTCTCGATGCCCGCGTTGCGCGCCGTGGTGCCGTCGAGGAACCGAACCTTCAAGCGATCCACCTGACACTGACTATCGTTGCTCCCCGTGAGGAACCGACGATTAGGCTCCAGCCGAATCGAGCCTTGTGCGTCGCTGTCACGATGCGTCAGCGTTTTCGGCTTCATCGCGTTCCATTTTTCTTTGACTTCCGGGTTGCAGAGCGTGCATTGCGATTCGGGCAACCCGTGTTCACCGCACCAGTCGCCGCCCTCCTTGAAGCTGGCGATCAACGATGTGTCGCATCGGGCACAGACGGACTCCGGCACGCCATGTTCCGCGCACCACTTCCCAATCTGGTTTGCCTGTCGCTCGCCCGGCACCTTTTCGACCTTGGTATCTGACGCATCGCCGCTTCGGTTGTCTTCTTGCTTGGCTGGATTGAGCTTGGCCCATTCCGCCTCGACCTCTGGATGGCAAACCACGCACTGCGACTCAGGCAGGTCGTGTTCTTCGCACCAGTCGCCCGCTTCTTTGAACTTCGCTGGCGAGGCACCGCATCGAGTGCATACCGACTCCGGTACGCCGTGTCCGTTGCACCAACCTTGATCGAGCGTCGGTTCGACGGGGCTTGATGCTGGCCCCAGCGGGGGTTGTGCATTTTTCTCTGCGATTGAATTTCTAGCTCTGGTTGGCTTCGTTGCGTTGGCTGGATTCAACGCCGCCCATCGTTCGCGCACCGCCGGATTGCAGTTCGTACACTGCGACTCAGGCAGGTCGTGTTCTGCGCACCAGTCCTGTCCGTCCTTGAACTTCGCAACCAACGACGAGTTGCATCGTGTGCAGACGGACTCCGGCACGCCGTGTCCGGCGCACCACCCTTTGGACATATCAACCGGAACCGCGCTTGTGTCGGGGCCGACCACGGAAGCTGTGGCGGGCGTCGTGGGCGGCTCACTGCTTTTTCGTTCTTCTTGCTCGCCTTTCTCGCTGCAACCGCCCAAGACGGCCAGCGCAAGAGTCGCTGCTATGAATGCCACGCGACAGCCGTGGCCACATAATGTGTTCATCATCTTCTCCGTCTCTTCGTGGTTGGAGCAGCATCGCCGCGATGTCGCGCAGCGAATCGACTGCAGATTCTTTGAGTTTCATGGCACTAAGGAGTGTGCCAATGACTGACCACGCAAACGACAGCCCAAGCACGGGCGCGCCGCAAGCGCAGCGGTAGCATCAGAGAGTCGGATCAGGAATCAGATGAGGAGTGGTCGGTCAGAAACCGGGATGGTGAGGTGTTCAACCAGCCGTGTCGCGTTCAGGTTGTGTAAACGATGCTGATGCGGCAGAAATGCATCGCACGGTACTTGCGCCACGGCAATCGCCGCAACCAGCATGACGGCGAAGTCATCACCGTCCGTTTGCTTCGAGTGCGTTGACACGACATTGCACGATTCCGCGCAGGAGTCGCAGTCGCGCGGATGGGATGATTCCGTATCATCTGGAGTCTCTTCGCGCGTGTCGCAAGGGCAGTCGCCGGGACATTTATCCGGCGCGTCGTGCGACTGCTCATGCCCCGGAATCCCCAGCGTGCAGCACTCGACAAGGATGCCCGCTCGACAAAGCGTCGGCATCCCCACGAGGCTCCAGACAACGGCAATGAGTGCAAGAATCCGCATGATTATAGTCTATGCAACGCCTTCGCGTGCGTCAACGAATCTCAGCCTGATGGCCGTATCCGCCTGGTAACAAGCTGATCCCGGACGAGACCTGCCGTTAGCCGGAACGTACACAGGTAGCCTCTCCGCATGTATCGTCGTTCAAGTTGCCGAACGGTGCTTCGGCCTGTTGACGCTCGTGCTCTTGGTTCTTCTGGGTGGGTGCCTCATATCGAGTCACGCGCTTCCTCAAGCCGCAGGAGTGCGGCACTCTGCACTGGTGCTTGCGGCAGTGCTTTTGGGTTTGGCGATGATCGTACTCTTCTGGTTCCGACGTGCGTCCAACCCGATTGCCTCCGATCTGTCTGCGTCGAGAATCCTCCGCTTCCTCCGGCGGACATTGTCAGCAGCTCGAACGCTCTCCAAACAGCCGGCCCTGCTCGCAAAGTCGATGCTGCTCTCGCTCGGAATCCACCTCTCCGCCATCACGTATCACTGCCTGTTGTCACAGGCACTCGGACTGGATATTGCGCTTACGTCATTCCTGATAACGGTCCCAGCTGTAAACCTGGCCCTCGCCCTGCCCATAACAATCGCGGGCATTGGCGTTTTCGAAGGAACGATGGTGGTGTACTGGTCCACCGATTCTTGCGCCGTTCAGAATCAGCCGTAAAACCTTTCCACGTGGGCGGTAATAATCGAGACCGGTGAATGCCGGAGGCAATATGGCCATGCACGCAGAATCGTTCACAATCCCATTGCCACGAGGCTGGCATGGTCGCGTCAGGTCGGCGATGCTCCACGTCCTCTCATTGG
>JAJDDV010000026.1 GCA_029260135.1 Phycisphaerae bacterium
TTGCGACGCCGGTCGTGTGCGGTTAAGGTTCGCCACGACTCGCGGGGCGTAGCTCAGCCTGGTATAGCGCAGCGTTCGGGACGCTGAGGTCGCAGGTACAAATCCTGTCGCCCCGACTTCTCGCCCTCCGGGCGAGAAGTCGAGCCTGTGAGCATAAGATCAGGTGAGGAAGCGCAGACTGATTACCTTCGAAGATGATCTGGAGCCTTGGTATCCGAAGGCGGGTAGCGCCGCTCGTCACGGCGCTGTCGGCCGGTCGATGACCTTCCACCGGAGTTCAACTGGCCACACGAATCCGCCGGCGTGATTTGCCGGATGCCTCCAGGGTATCTGTGTCGACTTCGCAGTTGAGGAACAGATCGAACGCGTCGGGATCGTCGAATCGCTGCGCCGCGAGGAACACCTGCGTCATCTCCGGGCTGATCTTGCGCAACACGTCGATCGCCCTGGCCGTCCGCCGTTCATCGAAAAAGGCGAAAGGCTCATCAAAGAAGATGAACTGCGAGCTCTTGCTCGATGAGGCGATCAGGGCCTGCGAAAGCGCAAGGCGTACGCAGAGCATAAGCTGACGATGGGTGCCGTTGGAGATCTCCGTCAGGCCGACGAAGTCGTTCTTGTCTTTGCAGAACACGCGAACGCGAAAGTCATCGTCCAGTTCGATCTGCTCGTAACGGTTCTCCGTCAGCTCCGGAAGAATCCGCCCGACAAACGCTCGCAGTTCAGGGTGGAAGCGTTCGTAAACCCGCCTGCAGGTTCCGTCGATCAGGTCTCGCCCGACGGTTCGAACGACGATGTGATGACGCAACTCGTTTGCCGTAGCGGCCAGCGCAGCGACTTTGCGCTCCAGCGCTTCGAAGCGTTCCCAGCGCTTTCGCTCCTCAGCGAGCTCCTCGTCGAGGTGCTCGATCTCCACTCGCGCATCGACGGCGCGATCTCGAAACTCACCCGCTCGACTCAGGAGTCGCTTCCGTGCGCCGTGTAGCGCCTGCACGGACCGCTGCACACTCTCGCTGAATCCAGCCAGCGTTCGCGTGAGGGCTGCGCTCTCGACGAGCGTTCGCCCGTCACCGTCCAGAAACGCGGCCACCGCACCGGCGAGCAAATCGTTTCGAAGGCATTGAAGTCCCTTCTGTGCCGTCGGAATGGGCGCTTCCTCGATCGCGTCGATGAGATCAACCTCCGCCTTCGCGAGTTCTATCTCGACATCGATTTCGTCGACTTGGGCCCGATACCTCTTGATGCGCTGTAGTGATCGAACGAAGATCGCCGCGGACGCCGCGACGACGAGCCACGCCGCAATCGCGATCAGCAGAACGCCAACGCTGCGAACGCCGGCACTGGCTCCGACGACGGCGTTCATCCATCCGCCCAGTGTGGTACCCGGCACGATCCAGCCGACACTTGCGAGCAGGGCGATCTCGAGCGTGAACACGGCGCTGACCAGCGTCACCTTGCGCTGTCGGTCCGTCTGTTCAATCTGCGCATCCAGGCCGGCACGGCGATGTGGGAAACACGTGACGCCATACTCCGGTTTGCGCCCCATCTCCACATCCTGAACGCTGGGCAGCGGCTGATCGTCCAGGAGAAACGCAAGCCTCCGGCCGTACAGCTTGGCCAGGTCGCAGACCTTACCGTACTCGGCGAGTCCACTTTCGATGCCAGCCAGCGTGCCTCGCGTCTGGGTTAGCGCCGAGCTTTCCTCGGAAAGATCCGCCGCGGATGCTTTACGCTCGGCAACGATGAAGTGCTGTGACAGTTGGTCCAGTCGCTTGCGCCACTCGGTGTAGCTCGTGCCGCTCGTCGTCTTCGCGAATCGCTCAGCCTCCGCGGTCAACGTAGTCTCGGCTTGGTCGATCGCTCCGGCCACACTGGTCAGTTCCACCGCGCCGGCGTCTGCGGCGGTTGCGTCGTCGTGCTTCGCCTTGCGCTCGGTTTCCAAGCACCCCAGCCTAGCCCGATCAATGTTCAAGACGGCAATGCGCCGGTTGTAGTCCTTGATCTCGGTCTCGAGGACAGCAACGCCTTTGGCCGCCTTTGTGATTTCCGATTCCAGGTCCTTGGCCACGGCTTCGAGTTTGTCTACGCCGATCAACGCCTTGACCGTCGCACTCTTGGCGCTGGGAACATCCATCTCGCGCTGGGCGAGATAGAAGCTGTCGACGAAGCTCTGATAGGTAAACCCGCAGATGTTCCGCACGGCGTCGTCCACCGCCTCGATGCCCTCGGCCACGGGGGAGGGATCGCCTGACCGGTGCATCTGGGCGCGATGGCCACGATTGCCGTCGATCTGACGTGCTACGGTGTACTCCGTGCCGTCTTCGGCGATGAACGTCACGGAGGCCGAACCGCTGTACTCACCCCACCGTATCACGCAAGAGACGTCCTCGCGCAGGAGCGAGAAGGTTCGACCGAACAGTGCGAGGCAGATCGTCTCACCCACGGCGGTCTTGCCCGCCTCATTGGATCCAGCCACGGCGATCTGTCCGTTTGCTGGGAGATCGGTCAGGTGGAGTCGATTATACTTGAGAATGTTGTCCGCTTCGACGTGTTTGAGAATCATATCGCGTCACCCTGATGCCGGGGAGTTGTTCTTGTTGCCCCAATTCGGGCGTAGTTTTCGCAGGACGATCGCGGTGGCCTCCTGATGCGCGGCCACGTCCGCCCCGTTCGCCTCGCCTCGGAGGCGCTCGATCGTCTCGCTACTGAAGCACTCGAATTCCTCGACGGGACTTCGCAGGTGGAAATGTTCGATGAAGCACTTTCGACTGGCTGACTTCACTACACGCCTCCATGCGTGATCTGAGCGGAGAGGGTGCTCTCCCGGTGCATCTCGCCTCCGCGAAACGCACAGCACACCCTTTTAGTCTTCTTGTCGGCAATTTATGCCGGATCGCGGGAGGGTTCTTGCGCGGTCTCTTCGTGCCGGGGATCATCCCGCGATTGAATCCGCCCCAGGGCGTTTTCTATGCGTGGCACGCGGCGGACTGCCCGGACACCATCGAATCGCTCCGTCGGGCTGGTTGCGCCTCGGGCCAGCACGGCGCGCTGCTCGGGAATCGAGCCGTGGCGCGGCCGGCCGTCATCCATCGTGATGCTCCGCGATGCGCGTGGGCTGCCCACAAGCACGCCTCAACACGCCTTGGAGTAACGCTTGTCGGAGAGAAGAGGCGGGAGAATGCGCCCTTCGGACCTGCGTTCTCGCCCCCGTCAGGCACGGTCTCAGTCGGTCAGGATCGAGATTTCGGCCTTTCCGATGACGCCGGAGGTGTCTGCGGCATCGCTTGCGGCAGGGGCCTGGATGAAAGCCTGGGCTCTGTCGAGATCGTCGACGCGAAAGAGAAAGACGACCATGTTGGGGTCGGTGTTGTCGCGGAGCAGGTGAAGGAGGTTCAGTCCGGCGTCGCGGTGGGCGTCGGCGTGGGAGTCAAATACCCGGCGCCACCTGTCGAAGTCTTCGACCCGGTTCTTACAGAGCATGTAATGCATGGCGTTTCGCGGTTCGCCACTGTCGAGATTCTCGATCGGCCTGAGGCCGATCCTAACTGGCGGCTTGGAGGTTCAAGTGGAACGGGACCACGGCCGGTCGATCCGCTTTCTTTCGGGCGTCGGCGGCTCGGTCGAGCTCGTCCGTGCGATCGCCCTCGGTTGTGGAGGTCTTTCGCGGTGGCGCCGCTCTTTCGAGTGCGAGGCACTCTTCGGCGGTGAGCAGATCGCGAAGCTTGGGGCGGAGCTTGGCGGCTTTGCTGCGATCGGGGCAGGGGCCGCTTTTGACGAGTTCGGAATCGAGCAGACGAGTGAGGATGTTGAAGAGAATGACGCCCATCTCACGAGAAACGAGGCCTAGGCGAACTTCGCGATAGAGCCGGTCCATGGCGTTCCCGACGGCGGTTCGGCTGGTGAGCTTGCGGAGGTATCCGTCGGGGAGGTTGGCGCGTCGCCGCCTGCTCTCCGCGCTTTTGACGGCCATGCGCCGGCGGCGCTCGGCGGTCAACTCCGGGTTGTGGAAGAAGCAGAAATCGGACTCGTCGCGGATTCGTCCTCGACAGCGGTGTCCGGCTTTGGTTACGGCGGCGCACCGTTTGTCGAAGGGCAGACGAAGCGTGCGAACATTTACGGTCTTCTTTGCCGACGGTTTGGACGCGGCATCGCCCGACGGCACCGTCAGTGCTTCCCAAAGCAGCATGGCCCTTCCTCCTCTCCGGTGTACGCGCGGTGAAGGCGCACCGAAGTCGGCGAGAATTCGTGCCGATCGAAGTCCATGACGTATCGGCCAGTTGAAACGCTGGTCCTACACGGAGGTGCGTGATCCGTCCCGCCACCTGTTCCCGCGCGCCGCTCTGTGATGTTGCGCCCCGCGGGGAACTGCGATTCTACGACGTGGTTGAAGGGCTGCAAGAGAAATCCGCGGTGCGAGAAGGTCCTGGACTGTGAGTTTACAGAGTGCATTGTCGCAACCTCTTTTTGGCAAGTAACCTACGCTTGTTGGATTGCACGGGTCGTCGCGGCAGAAAACCGTTCCTCCTGCTTGGTTCGGGTGTCATCAGCGTTGTGATTTGGAAGCCAGTCACAGACGAGAGGGAGTCGTAGTCGCTGCTTCGGGCTCGGTCGTGCGCCCGGCGAGTTCCACGGGTCTTCGGTGATCTCGATGGGTGACGTCTCCGGGATTTGCCATCGGGGACGGGACCTCGTTGATGCGGTGGCGGCGAGGAGTGACCGGATTGAGCGTTCAATGCGGAAAGCGAGCCTGTGAAAATACGGGTCGGGCGCTGGCACTTGCGGGGCGGCTGTCTATAATAGCTTGGTGGAAACCGCCCCAGAATGGTCGTTTTCGCCCCTTTTCGTCGCATGACCGCGAGTACGATGCCGGTGTAGCTCAGTTTGGCTAGAGCGTCTGACTGTGGATCAGAAGGTCGTGGGTTCGAGTCCCGCCGCCGGTAATCTCGGGGAGCGGAAGCCCGGTTTGGGTCGCTGTCGCAGGTGACGCAGCACTCCTTCCTCTGTCTACTTTCGCTGCACCGCTTCGTGGATCGCTGTCGCCCCCGTTCATGCTCTTTCGAGGCCAATGCCCACCCGTATAATGCCCGACACCGCCAGAGGGGTCGGTGTCGGACGGCCGGGCGTTTGCCCTGTCGATGTCTTACGACGGAATAGAGGCTCTTGGAGACGGTAATGGGTGGAGGAAAGGTTAAGGCCCGCCTCGGGCGCGGCTTTCGGGACTTGCTCCCGGAGCAGATGCTGGCGCGTCAATGGATGATCGACGTGATCCGGCGCGTGTACGAGGGCTATGGGTTTGTACCTCTCGATACGCCCGCGGTCGAATACCTGGACGTTTTGACCGGCTCGAGCGGCGACGAGACGGAACATTCGATCTTCGAAGTCGCCAACCCGGAGATGCACAAGGAAGAGCGGAAGCTGGGACTGCGGTTTGACCTGACGGTTCCACTTGCTCGGGTCATGGCGCAATACGCCGACCTGCCGCGTCCGTTCCGCCGATATCAGGTGTGTTCAGTCTGGCGAACGGACAAGCCGGGGCCGGGTCGGTTTCGAGAGTTCACGCAGTTCGATCTGGACACGGTTGGATCGAAATCGGAGCTGGCGGACACCGAGATCATCGCCGGGATGTGCGATACGCTGGATGGTCTGAAGGTCGGTGGCTATCGCGTCCGGTATTCCAGCCGCCGTGTGCTCAACCTGCTCATTCCGTTTGCCGGGATCCCCGAGGAACAGAGCCCAGAGGTGTTCCGCGTTCTCGACAAGTTGGACAAGATCGGCGTCAAGAAGGTCCGGCTCGAACTGACGACCGGCTACAAGGACGAATCGGGCGATCCGATCAAGGGGCTCGGGCTATCTAGCGACCAGGTCGGGAAGATCGAGCGGTTTCTCGACGTTCGCGCCGATGAGCGCGGCGAGGTTCTGGTTCGTCTTCGAGAGATGCTCTGCGGGGTAGCGAGCGCTGAGGAAGAAATCGACACGCTGGATCGGATTTCTCGTCATCTCCAGACGCTTGGGTATGGGGACGATCGGGTCGTGGTCGATCTCAGCATCGCGCGAGGCATGGCGTACTACACGGGTCCGGTGTTCGAAGCGATTCTCCTCGATGCGCCGGAGTTCGGCACGGTGTTCGGTGGCGGTCGGTACGATGAGTTGGTCATGCGTTTTCTCGGGCAACGCATTCCGGCGACAGGCGCATCGATCGGGGTTGATCGCCTCCTGGCCGCGCTGGTTCACCTTGGGCGTGTTCCGCTTCATTCATCCACCGCCAAGGTCTTGGTCACGACGATGGACTCGTCGTTGAACGACGAGTACCTCGGTCTGGCGTACGAGCTGCGGAGGGCGAACATTCCCACCGAGCTATTCCTGGGGTCGGGCGGGGTCGGAAAACAGATGAAGTATGCGGATCGACAGGGCATTCCCGTGGCGGTCCTTCTGGGTGAGGACGAAAAGAACAAGGGTGTCGTCACGCTCAAGAGCCTGGAAGAAGGTCGAGCGCGATCGGGTGAACTTGCGGAGCGGAAGGACTGGATTCAGGAGCGTCCCGGGCAGATCGAAGTTCCGCGGAGTGATCTTGTTTCGGCTGTGAAGGCCATGCTCTTCGACACGGGGGAAACGTCATAGGCGACCATCATCACGATTCAATGCTCACTCTTTGCGGATCGGACCTTACGCTGGGCTCGTTTGTTCGCGCCGCACGTGATCCGGCCATCCGCATTCAGTGTTCGGCGGAAGCGGTGGATCGGGTTGAAGAAGGCCGCAAGCAGATCGAGCGCATCGTCGAGGAATACGAACGCGCCTGGGAGGACGCGAAGGGCGAGCCGGAATCCAAGCGGCACCTGCCCCTTGTTTATGGCATTACGACGGGATTCGGCAAGTTCAAGACGATCCCCATCCCACCGCAGCAACTTCGATCGTTGCAGCGGAATCTGCTTCTCAGCCATTCGGCCGGCGTGGGCATCGACCCGAATCCGGACAACTTTGCCAACTACTTCCCGGCGGAAGTCGTTCGAGGCGCATTGATACTGCGTCTGAACGCCTTCTTGCTCGGTCACTCCGGCGTTCGGTTGACAACGATTCGGTACATCGAGGCGATGCTCAACTGCGGTATCGTTCCGCTCGTACCGCTTCGCGGTTCGCTGGGAGCGAGCGGCGATCTCTGTCCGTTGGCGCACGTGTTTGCCCTGCTCCTCGGCCAAGGTCGATACTACGTGGTACACACCCGGGACGATGTTCGCGCACCGGTTCAACGGGGTGACATTCGACTCGCCGAGAACGCGCTGGCGAATGATCTCCGTGACGGTCTGGTCGCGGAGCGAGAAGGCGACATTCATGAGTGGCCGTATGAGCCCTCGCACAAGGAAGGCCTCGCACTGACGAACGGCCTGGCGTTCTCCGTATCGATGCTCGCGCTGGCCGTACATGATTCGGAAGAAGTGGCCACCACCGCGGATGTTGCGGCGGCGATGGGGTTTGAGGCGGTCGGCGGACGGGTGCGGTGTCTGGATGAGAAGGTCCACCGTGCGCGCGGTCTGATGGGGCAGCAGGCCAGTGCGGCAAATCTTCGTGCGCTCCTTGCCGGGAGCCAAACCGTCGAACAAGCACAAGACGTTCAAGATGTGTACTCGCTTCGCTGTGCGCCACAGGTTCACGGCGCGGCCCGGGACGCGATCGCGTATGCTCGTTTGATCGTCGACCGGGAGTTGAACGCCGCAACCGACAACCCTCTGTTCTTTCCCGGTTCGACGCCTTGGGACCTGGCGTTTTCCGGAAATAACCGCGGGAACGAAATGCGCGATGAAGACGCCTATTCTGCAGGGAATTTTCACGGTCAACCCATTGGCCTGGCCGCGGATTTTCTCGCGGTCGCTGTGGCTGAGCTGGCGAACATCTCCGAACGGCGCACGCAGATGTTGCTGGACGACCAGCACAACCGCAATCTTCCGGCAAGCCTGATCCCCAACCGCGGCAGCAATTCCGGGCTCATGATCGCCCAGTATTGTGCCGCGTCCCTGGTTTCGGAGAACAAGGTGCTCGCCCATCCCGCGACGGTCGACTCGATTCCCACATCGGCCAACACAGAAGACCATGTGTCCATGTCGGCTCTTGCCGCGCGAAAGCTGCGTGACGTGTTGAACAATGTCGAGGGCGTACTGGCCATAGAGTTGCTCTGTGCCGCACAAGCCATCGACTGGCGTGTGGGCATGAAGCGGACGTGCGCACCGAGCTACCGTTCTTCGGACGATGGCCGCTCCTCCTTGGATGCGCTGCAACGTGCGCATCAGGAGGTCGCCGGTTTCCGTCGTGCCACGACCGACAAGGCCTGTTCGTCGCGTGCCAGCTTCCTTGGCCGTGGAACTGGCGCGGCGTACCTTTCGTTGCGTCGTACGGTCGCCGCTCTGGTGCAGGACGCCCCACTCGATGAGCCGATTCGTCGCGTCTGGGAGCTTGTCCGAGACGGCTCGCTCCTGAACGATGTTCGGGCCGCGACCGAGGGCGACCTCGCAGACATCCCGCCCCTGCGATACGGTGATGTTCCGCCGGCGCGTACGTAGCACCGTTCGGTTGTCTCGGCAGGTTCCTTCTCTCCCGATCCACTGAGACGGATAACTCCTGTGGCCTTCACCGCGCCCACTCCCGATAAGATCCCCGTCAGGATCGCTCTGGCCGTCGTCTGGGCCACTCCTGCGGCATCGCCACGGCGTGGTCGATATCCCTCCCGAGCAGTCTTGGTCGGCGGCCTACAGGAACGGCGCCGGTCGCAGCCTGCCACGACGCACACCGTTACGGGGCGTGCGCATAGGCGATGACCGCTTGGGCTTGATTGACAGGGCCAGGGAACGATGCTCGGCCCTCCCGCTCCGGTCGGGAGGGGCTGCGGTCTCCGCCGCCCCGGTCCTCTCGAGATTACGTCGATGACAGAAACAACCGGCGAGGCGACATCCGCCGCCATCCCTGATGTAGCTGCGTCGATCGCACCGAGTGCGGATTCCGCGCCCACAGATCAGGAAACTCCATCGTGCATGGAGAATGGAGCGGTGACCGAAGGCACCGTTCGTACTCAGGCGCCCCGTGATGAATCCGACGGTGCGCCTCCATCGGGGAAGAACTCCGGTACTACAGAGGGGCGTACCGTCGAGTGCGAGGAGGGCTCTTCAGACCGGACCGGATCGGGAGAGGCGAGGTCGAACGCGGAGCACTTTCGCCGGGCCGGGCGTGAACAAGGCATAGCTGATGAGCGGAAGTACAAGCGGTTCGAGTGGGTCAAGGAGATCGACATACGTGTGGATGATCCGGCGCACTCGACGCGTGTTCTCAGGGTGACGACCCACAATCTCTCCCGTGGTGGATTCGGTTTTCTCTACAAGCAGTACATTCACATCGGCACCAAAGTGATTGTGTGCTTTGAGGGTGGATCCGATGGCCCCCGGCTCAGGGGCACGGTCCGCGAATGTGTCGATCTTGGCGAAGGCCAGCACTACGTAGGCGTGAAGTTCATCGACGACGGAGTTCGAGCGCCGCTGCGGAGGCCGAAGGTGGTGCCTGCTTGATGTTGCGTTACCCGGCTGGTACGTTTGACGAATCGCCCCCATGACGTCGTCCGATCAACAAGTTCAAGAATTCGACGCCGCACAGCGATCTCGCCTTGTCCGCGCCGCTCTTGCCCTTCTCGTCGTGGTGCTCTTTGGAACCGGCGGTTTTGCGCTGGTGCAGGATGAATGGGACGTCTGGAAGTCTCTTTACTTCACGCTCATCACGATCACCACCGTCGGATACGGAGATTACGGTCTCACGCCCGCGGGCGAGCGTTTTGCCACTGTGCTCCTGATTGTCGGCATCGCGACCGCAACGTATGCGTTCGGTCAATTTGTCCAGGCAGCCATCAGTTATCAACTTGCTTGGAGACATAGAGTGCAGAAGAACATCGACCATCTTCGCGACCATTTCATCATCTGTGGTCTGGGGCGTGTGGGGAAGACGGTCTGCCAGCGGCTCGCCGCTTCCTCGATGCCGTTCGTCGTAATCGACAAGAACGCTGATCGATTCTCGTGGGCACGAGACCATGGATACCTTGCGCTGAACGGTTCCGGTACGGAGGACGAATACCTGATCAAGGCGGGCATCAAGTTCGCCCGTGGCGTCGTTTGCGCGACCGGAACGGATTCAGCGAATATCGTGACGACGCTGAGCGCACGGGAGCTGAACCCGGACCTCGTCATCGTCAGCCGTGCCGACGACCACGACGCCGTTCGCAAGTTCGAGCGTGCCGGTGCATCGTCGGTCGTGGCTCCCTCTTTGACTGGAGGAAACGACATCGCCGATCTGCTCATCCGTCCTCACCTCGCCGAGTTTCTCAAGCAGTCGCATCGGGTGGAAAGCGGCTACCGGCTCTCCGAAGTAACGATCGACGCGCACTCGGAACTGGTCGGTCGAACGCTCCGAGAATACGGCCTCACACAGCAGTCTCTGGTGTTCGTGGCCATCAATCGTCCGGGGAGAGGCACCCAGGTCCGCCCCGGCGCCGATGAAGCGTTCCAGGCCGGGGATGTCGTGATCATCGTGGGCGAACCGGACGCGGTGCTGGAGATGTGCGATCACGCAAGGGCTTCCATGATGGCAGCGGCCACGTGATCGGCGGTGCATTCCGGCGGCGCGTGCCACTGAGATTCACCTTACGCGAGTCCGTGCAACGCACCCGCCTGATCGCCCGGTTGTTTCCATGACTGCGAAGGTCATGCACCTACCGGTCGTGTCTTCCCGCCGAGCCATGCATAGACCGCCGGCAGGACAAACAGCGTCAAGAGCGTTGAGGTCGTCAGGCCGAAGACCACGACAACCGCCAGCGGTCGTTGGACCTCCGATCCGATCCCGCGCGCCAATAGCAGGGGCAACAGTCCTAGCACGGTCGTCATGGCCGTCATGAGCACAGGGCGCAGGCGACGCAATCCTCCCTTGACGAGTGCCTCGTGCAGGGGCATGCCACCGGCACGCAGGTCGTTGATGTAGCTCACCAAGACAACGCCGTTTTGCACGGCGATTCCAAAGAGCGCGATGAAGCCGACCGACGCGGGCACGGAGAGGTACTCCCCCGTAACCAACAAGCCGAAGATGCCTCCGATCAGGGCCAGCGGGACATTAACGATGATGATCAGCGCGTGGCGCGTCGAGTTGAAGGACATCCACAGCATGAGAAAGACGGCTGCCATCACGATGGGGACGATGATGGAAAGGCGTGTCATCGCGCGTTGCTGGTTCTCGAATTGCCCACCGTATTCGATGTAGTAGCCTGCGGGCAGTTTGACGTGCTCGTCAATCCTCTGCTGAATGTCCGCGATCACGCTCCCCATGTCCCTTCCCCGGACGTTGCCCTGGACAATCCAGCGCCGCTGGTTCTTCTCGCGATTCACCTGAATGGGGCCGACAACCTCCTTCACTTCAGCGACCTGTGACAGCGGGATGAGCGATCCGTCATTCGTATGTACGAGTGCATCGCGGATCGACTGTGGATCGATCCTTCGATCTTCCCTGAAACGTACGTGAATCCCGAATCGACGCGTGTTGAGGTAGAGTGTGTCGATCACCTCCCCGCCGATGGCGAGTTCAATCATCTCCTGTATTTGCCGAACCGCGATGCCGTACCGCGAACAGGCGTCACGGTCCGCGATAATCTGGACCTGAGGTTGCCCGTAACTCTGCTCGACCGACAGATCGACCAACCCCTGTACGTCTTCGACGGCAGTGTTTATCGCGTCGGCCTTTTCGCGCAGGACGTCGAGGTCTTCACCATAGATCTTGATGGCCAATTGGGCTCGAATCCCGGAGAGAAGCTCGTCAAACGCGTTCTGAATGGGCTGGGTGAAGTTCAGCTGGATTCCCGGCCAGGACGACAGCTCAGTGCTTAGCGCCGCGATGAGCTGCTCTTTGTCTTCAAAGCGTGTCCACTGGCTTTGAGGATACAGCTCTATGTGAATCTCGGCGTAGTTCACCGGATGTGGATGGCTTCCCGCCTCGGGACGACCGATTCTCGAGATCGTCTCCTCGACTTCCGGGTATTTCATGATCTGCTTTTCGAGGTTCATGACCGTCTCGGTCGCCTTCTCTAACGAAATGGACGGTGACATGATCACACCGATCAGAATGGAGCCCTCCTCCAGCGTTGGGATGAACTCCGTACCGATGAACGGGAGGACGGTCATGCTGAGGACAAACGCGGCGAGTGCGGCCACAACCACAGCGCCCTTCCATCGAATGGCTCGTTCCAGAAGCGGTCGGTACACGTTCTTCAAGAAGGTGACAAGCCGCAGTTCTTTGCGCACTCTTTGGTGGAGAAGAAACACCGAAAGGACAGGCGCTACGACAAGCGCTGTCACGATCGACCCAAGGAGTGCAAAGGCAATCGTGAAGGCCATCGGGGAGAACATCTTCCCCTCTACGCCTTCCAGCGTGAAGATCGGGAGAAATACGGTGATGATGATACCGACGGAAAAAAGAATGGGGCGACTGACCTCCTTGGCGGCCTGAAGCACCACGTCGGACTTGCGCTTCGCAGCACTCTCGGATTCATTCAGGTGCCGATAGATGTTCTCGACCATGACGATCGAGCCGTCCCCGAGCATTCCGATCGCAATCGCGATCCCCCCTAGTGACATGAGGTTCGCGGAGACGCCCTCGATGCCCATGACGATCACGGCGACCAGGGCGCAGAACGGCAATGACAGCACGACAATGAACGCCGTCCGCACGTTACCCAGAAAGAAACCGAGCGTCAGCAGTACGAGCGCCGCGCCCTGGAGAAGCGCCTTCTTGACGGTCCAGGTGGACCGCTCGACCAGCTCCGCTTGTTCGTAGTACGGTACGAGTGAGACGCCTCTTGGAAGTGAGCTCTGAACGCTCTCGACTTTCTCATAGAGGCGTTCAATTACGTGTGATGTGTTCTCGCCGTAGAGTTTCAAAACGATACCCGATACGACTTCTTTCTCTCCGTTGTAGGTGACGGCCCCCCGCCGAATTGCATTTCCGTAGACGACCTCGGCCACATCGGCAAGCGTGACGGCTACGCCGTCCTCCACCTTGATCGGGATCGTTCGAATGTCGTCCAGGCTTTCCAGCAAGCCGAGTCCTCGGACCAAAGACTCCTCTGATCCAATCACAAGAAACTGTCCGCCGACGTTCTCGTTGTTCGCGCGGACGGCCATGACCAGATCATCCAGCGAAAGGCGATATCGCAGGAGCGCGTCGGGATCCACGCGAATCTGATACTGAAGCACGTGGCCGCCGATGGATAGAATGTCCGTCACGCCGCGGACCGTTTTGAGCTGGAATTTGACGACCCAATCGTTGAGTTCACGGAGGTAGGTATTTGGGTCCTTTCCTCCCGTGTCCACGTCGTCGCCGAGCGTGAGGTAGTAGATGAAGACCTGCCCCAGCCCGGTCGAGATGGGTCCGAGCGTTGGCGGCTCATCCATTTCGGGAAGCTCTGGAAGCGCTGCCGCGAGGCGTTCCCCTACGAGCTGTCGCGCGAAGTAGATGTCCACGTCATCCTCAAAGTACACGTACACAACGGCCATCCCGAATGCAGAGGTGGACTTGATCTGCGTGACTCCCGGTAGGCCGTTCATCGCGGACTCGATGGGATAGGTGACGAGCCGCTCGATTTCCTCGGGCGCCATCCCGTGGCCTTCCGCGAAGACCGGGACCATAATCGGGGAGATATCGGGAAACGCATCGACGGGCATCTGCGTGTATTCGTAGGCGCCGAACGCCATCACGACGATAACGGCGACGACGACCAGACCCTTTGCCTTCAGCGATGCCTCGACCAGTTTGTTGATCATGTCGATTCCTTCGACGGATGCGGCCAGGAGATCCGGTTTGGACTTTCCGCGGAGTTCCGTGCGAGCTGCGCGGCTCGCGTCATCATCGCTCTGCGTTCCCTCTAGTGACCGTGCCCGGCATGAGCATCAAGCCCACTCGTGACGATCTTCGCCTTCAGTTCGAACGCGCCATGCGTGACGTACCGTTGGCCCACGTCCAGTCCAGAGAGAATCTCGACGCGGGATGCACTGCTTCGCCCGAGGGAGACGGGTGCGGGTCTGAGACCGCCGGCCGTTTCCAGGAACACGATCGGTTGTTCGCCGAGCCTCTGGACCGCGGATTTCGGTATGACGACGGTAGCGGTCTCATTCCCAACGGCGATCAGCGCGTTGACAAAGAGCCCTGGGCGGATCTCGCCATGGGGGTTCGGAAGTACGACGCGTGCGAGCGCCGTTCTCGTCTTGTGATCCACGACCGGAGATACGAAGACTATCGTGGCTTCCGCAGAAGGAACCACGTCACCCGCTGACACCGAGACGGTCATGCCTTTCTTGACGTACGCGAGATCTCTTTGGTATACGGCGATGTCGACCCAGACGGAACTCAGGTCCGCCACCGTGAACGCACCGGATTCGTCACTGTGTTTCTCGCCAAGCGTCAAGTGCTTCTCAATGACGGTTCCTTCAAACGGCGCGCGAAGCGGATACCAGGCCAGTTTTTCTTCGGCCTCGGGGGTGACGGTCGTGGTGAGTGGTTTGGCTTCGGTTTTCTTACAGTTGGTGCAGTTGGGGTCGGTACACCCGGAATGCTGCGTCTTCGGCGTCGCCTGGAATTGGACGTGCGCTTCGAGCTGAGTGATTTCGTCGGAAGTGAGCCCCAAGATATAGAGACGCCGGCGTGCGCCTTTCAATTCGATCTCATGCATTCTCTGCGTCTGCCTGGCCTCCAAGAGTTCTCGCCGGATCTTGAAGTCGATACTGTCACGGGTTGCCGCGTAGAGCGCGTCCGCCTTCTTGAAGGCGGCCTCCGCTTCCTGGTAGTCGCGCTCGCTTGCGACCTTCTTTTCGAACAGGGGCCTCTCCCTCCGGTACGCCGCCTCAGCGAGCACCAGCTCGGCGTACGCGGACACGAGGACTCCACGGTTTTCGCCCGTTGCGCTGCCGCTCATGTCTCGCAGCGTCTCCAACGACGGAGACGATTGTAGCGCCGTCAGAAGGTGACTTGTGTTGTCGTGAACTTCCTGAGCCCGCACAAGATCCAATGTGCAGCAGCCGACCTCCGCCCATTTGGCGAGATAATCGACTTTGGCTTCACCCAGTTCGGCGCTTTCAAGCCACGCCATCACTTCGTGGGCGCGAACCGTGTCACCCACGCTTGCCCTGACTTGGCGAACCACGCCTGGTGCCCGTGGCACGATGTGCGCGACACGGTCCGCGTTCAGAACGATCTCTCCGGGAAGGCGAATATGAGTGACCAATTTGCCGGAACCCGCCGTTGCGACCTCGATGCCGAACTTTCTTCTTTCCTCGAAACTGAGTGGAACGGCCGGCTCGTCATTATGTTCGTCTCTTACGACCTCATCGGCGTGATCGGAATTGGGTACTTCTTCATGCCCGTGCCCGTCGTGATCCGCCTGCGCGCGATCCTGAGGTTCCTTCTCGTTGTGTTCCTCCTCGTGCGAATCGACCGATTCGTGTCGATGATTCTCGGCATGAGGATCTTGATTGGGCTGTGTGCCAACCGGTGATCGCGCCGCACGCGCGCCAGCCAGGGCAGCCCCAGTGCCAGCCACGACGATGAGTACTCCCATCGTGATCCGTACTCTCGCTGTCCAGTTCATCTCGTTCGTTCTCCACGGAGTGTACTGTGCTTCGACGACTGACCGTCTCGCGGGAGTCGATCAGAGCAGTAGCGCAGAAGTTGCGTTGAGCAGCGTCTCCCTCAGGAACGTGACAAGCTCAACGCGACCGGCTGGTTCGCATCCGCTGCAAAGTGTCAGTATTACGACGTTCACAACGGTGAGTGACAAGACGTTGTCTCGCGGTTTCTTCTTCATTACGGTTCGACACCCTCCTGGGCTTGGTCTCCGCTCGCCGGCTCGGCATTGACATCCGCGAGCAGACTGGTGAATGGCAATCCGATTGTCTTCTCCAACTCGGGTATGGCCTGGGCTGCGACCTGAGCCGCTCGCACCAGCCCACATCGTGTTTCCAGGAAAAAGCGCTGCGCTTCCAGAACCGTCAGGAAGGGCGCACGTCCTGCGCGGTACGACTCACGCGCCAGCTCGAGATTTCGGTGCGCCAACGGAATCGAGAGGTCGCGGAACTTCTGCATCAGCCTCCACGCGGTCAACGTCCGGTCCACTGCGGTGCGGACTTCTTGCGTTACGGAACGATCCACGGCACAGAGTGTTTTCTGTGCCTGTCGTAGTGCATATTCCGCCTTTGCGATCTGCGCGTGGTTCTGGTCGAAGATCGGAATTTCGATGCCAAGACTCGGGCCGATGATCGTGTCCTGGCCACGTTCCCCGCGGCGCTGGGACCGAGACTTTATGTCCGGCGCGGTTAGACCGCCGTTAGCAATCGTAGCCCGAGCGGTGTCGGCGAGGATGTCACGGCCACCCTGTGAACGTCGATCCTCGCGCTCAAACTCCAGACCGAGATCGACGACCGGAAAGACCAGTCGGTATTGCTCGTCCAGTCGTGCCTGAGCAAGCCCCACGGATTCTCGGGCCGCACGGAGGTCAAGGCGCCCACCCTTCGCAAGGGCGACCAAGGACGAGCCATCGGCCATTGTCGGATAGGTGTCCGGTAGCGCCTCGACGAGTTCAAGTTCGTCCGCCTGGCTCACCAAACCCAACAGGGTGGCCAACTTCCGTCGTGCATCCGCCGACGCCAAGCGAGTTCGCTCCACATCGATGTCTGCGTTCAGTACGAGGCTTCGCGACAGGTTGACGTCGAGTTCGCTCGTCGCACCTGCTTCCTGTCGGGCCTGGGCAAGGCGAAGAAAGTCCTCTGCGAGGACGAGATTCTCCTGCGCCATTTTGTGGAGTTCATCCGCACCGACCGCCGCGTAGTACGCCGATTTGGCATCTGTCGCGAGGGTAACGGCCAAACGCGCGAGCTCAAGAATCACGCGGCTCAGCGTACGTTCCGCGGCTCGCTCTCGAAGCGGAATCTGCCAGAGTTGCGCGATGTTCTGGGCTACGCCGGCCTCGAGATTCGCAAGGCCACCGCCGTCGGGCAGTTTTGCCGAGAAACCAACGAACGGGTTGGACAACAGACCCGCCTGGACGACGTCGGCACGAGCCATTCCGACATCCATGAACGCCGCCTGAAGCGTTGGGTTGTTGAAAAGGCAGACTTCGACTGCTTCCGAAGAGGTGAGACCGTCTTGGTACAAACGCACAACAGTGTCTGCAACGAGATCGTCCTCTTGGGGATCGTAGATCCGTTCGTGACCGGTGGCGCCGCGGATCTGCCTTCCGGCCCGCTCATAATCTTCCCGCGGATTGACGGTCGCACAACCCGTAAGCGCGATGGACGCCATGGACACCCAGGTGGTCTTTCCGACCATTCCGATCATCATATTCGTTCCTGAAACGTTTTCATCGCGGTCGCCACACGTCGAACGCACGCGATATTGCCCGATTGCCGAGCCCAGGCGCAACAACGCCCCGCATCAGCCCGTGGGGAAACGAAAACGCTAGGTCAGATCAGAAATGGAAGATCGCTCGGAGGATAAGGTCGGTTGGTTCGGGGCGAACCTTCACCCGGATCCCATCGAAACGGTCCGGCAAGCAGTCGGTTGCCGTCGCCAACGCACGTCGAGGTAGACATCGACGTCTGTGGATTCGATGGCCGCTCATCATCGTGGCGCAGGACCCGAACGACCTGAAGGTTACAGGGATCGCTGGAGCAGCCGCCTTCGTGCCCGCAACCGGATTCATGCCCACAGTCGGTGTCGTGGTGATGGTCGGAACCGTGCCCACGCTCGATCCAGCGATCGTGTTCCGCAGCCACCGCGCAATCGCAAGCGTGCACAAGTACACCACCCGTGCACAACGCCGGAACGACGAAGAACGACGTCACGGCTGCGCACATTGTCAGGGCTCTAAACATCGTTCCGATAGTCTACCTCCAACATTCCATTCGGTCAACTCTCAGTCAGACTGAAACGTCATTTTGTCATGGCTTCCCGTCGATTGAGTCGGGCGCACCACCCGCGACCGTACCGAAAGCAAAAAGGTGCTTGTTTGTACGCACGTAGACCTTTCCGTTCAGCAGCGCCGGCGTGGCTGAGATTCGTTCGTTCAGGTCGTTCTTTGCGAGAATCTTCAACTGGTCGCCGGCTTCGAACACCGTAACGACGCCCCGTACCGACGACGCGAAGATCTTGCCGTCGCCAGCCACAAGTGAGGCGTAGTAAGGCCCGCCGGCCTCCAATCTCGATCGGTACTTCTCTTGGCCGGTCTTCGCATCCAAACAGGTGATCATTCCGCCATTCTTCACCGAGTAGATCCGTCCGAGGTAATACAGCGGTGAGGGCACTTCGGGAACGCCCCTCTCATGTTTCCAAAGAATCTCCGCGACGTCGCCGTCCTTGTCCGGGGGCTTGACCGCCATAATGGCGTTCTCCTGCGGAAAGCTGTCCACCCAAGCCACGATCTTCTCCCATTCGGAACCAGTGAGCTTCCCGTTACGGTCTTTGTCCAGGAAGCGATGAAATCCCCACAGTGGATGGTCGCCCTCGCCATCGGCGTCGGCGCGGGACAGGATCGATTTGTTCGGTTTGGCTTCCACGAGCGTAAGCTCGCCGTCGGCGTCCTTGTCCAGTTCCTTTACGAGCACGTCCCAGTCGGGAAGACCGATCACCTCGGTGTTCGTCTTCATGTTGTACGACGTGACGTAGATGAGGCCGCCGTGCGAGACCGGAGTGACACATGGCTCGTCGGTCAACCCGGGCAGGCTCCACCGCTCGGTCCCGTCTTTCAAAAGATAGGCCCGTAATCCGCCTTGTCCGTTGAGGACCAACTCGTCGACACCGTTGTTCTTCCAGAGCATCGGAGTGGTCCAGTTGTATTTCAGCTCCGGGCGATCCTTGCGCCAGACGGTCTTGCCGGTGGCGGGATCGATGGCTTCCAAGAATGACTTCCGTTCGTTGTCGTTGCAGAACACGAGCAGATCGTTGGCGAGTACGAGCGAGCTCGCCGTGCCATACATGTTGGGCGGCGTGCGCATGACCCGACTCCAGACCTCCTTACCCTCCAGGTCATAGCACAGCAGGCCCGACGATCCGAAGAACACGTAGACGCGCTGACCGTCGCAGGTGGGGCTTGGGGTGGCGGGACTGTTGGTCCTGTGCACCCGCTCGATAAACTCGTACCAGGCCGTGGCCCTCCAGAGGATTTCGCCGTTTCGGCGGTCGACGCAGAGCGTCTCCAATTCCGTACCGGTTATGCCCGTCACAAAGACTTTGTCGCCCCAGATGCAAGGTGAAGAGTGGCCGAAGGGCATCCTGCATTTCCACAAAAGGTTCTTGGTCTCATCGAAGCGCGCCGGAAGCGCGATGGCGTCCGGCGCGATCCCGGATCCACTGGGGCCGCGGAACTGGCGCCAGCAAGGCTGCGCCACCGACGACGACCAGCTAACCATGGAAACGAGGATCATGACCGGCACAAAGCGAGTTTTCATGAGCGTCTCCGGAACGGCCGTCTCGTGGGAATTCGAGCCTGCCAAGCCTCATACCGCCATCGCACTCAGGCGGCCTCTCCACGTGGGCCGTTCTGGACGTGGAGCCGGAAGGACAGGAACAGCCTGGTTGACGTCCTACGCGTCAGGGTTTGCGGGCGGCAGCACCACGATGCGGTTCGCGAATCCGTGGCCTGAATACAGTTCGAAGCCTCCATCAAGCCCAGTGTGTCATGGTCAAGAACATAGCCGGAGCCGTTCCTGCGCTCAATCACGACCCGGTAAGCGAACATGTCAATCGTCGACAGGTTTCAAAACAGAGTGTTCCTCAGACACCGGTAACTCGAGCGTCGTCCCGTGCAACCAGTTTATGACGATGGCGGAGCACGGCTGTCAGAACATGTGCCCTGCCGTCGCAACTTGTGGCGTGAGCCGGCGAAGACTACCGGTAGCGGAGAGCGGCCGCAATGCCCGTTGCATTGCGCGGATTCGCGTACGTCTCGAAGTCTTGCCGCCCCTCCATCACCCGTTTCCAAACGTCATGAAGGTAGAGGTGCTGCGGGTGGTTGATGTCGTCGAACGCAAGCATCCCGCCGAGACGAATGCGGCCAACGACGTCTTCCAGATCCGCGAGCGCGCCCTGTCGCGAGTGGTCGCCGTCGACGGTCACTAGATCGAATCGCTCGCCGGAATCCTGAAAGAGGGCGGGCAACAGTTCGTGGCTTGAACCGCTGAGGAACCGAATCGCCCCCTCGAAGCCGATTCGCGTCATCTGCTCCTTCACGAATTCGGGTCCGGGATTGGCTTGCCCGGCGTACCGCTCGATCCACCGGTCGCAACAGACGACCTCCAGCGAGTCAGCACCGGATTGCATGGAAGCGGCACAGACGGCGGCGAGACTGTGCCCGCGCCGCGTGCCGATCTCGAGATACCGTGCCGGTCGAGCGAGCACGGTATAGGCATACAGCAGGGACCAAAGATCAATGTAGCGCCAACGCGAGCCGAACCTGTCGATGGCGCGACGATAGCCGTCCACCATCCGACCGATCGACGGATCGGGGTCAAGTCGGCCAAACACCTCGACGAGCTTCCTCTTCGGCTCCACGTCTGACGCAAACGCTACCACCGTATCGAGATTCACTGTTTCAGCGGGCCCGGCGATGGTCTCAATCCGCGGAACGACCTCGCTGAATTTCTCATAAGGTCCAGGTGGCAGCCCTTCGTACAACCGGACAATCGTGGCGGCAGGAAAACACTCCTTTGCCCGCGTCCACAGGGCCGATTCAGCGGCGTCGGAGGATATCACAATCGCATCGAACTCGAGCTTCCCGGCATCATCCGGCGAGACAACCCTTCTGCCGCCAAACTCCGGAATCCGATCGGCGCGATCGTCGATCAATCCGATGACCTCGGGTCCGTCGAACCCGGCCGTCAGATCAAGAAGCCACTTGGAATGTTCGCCCGCTCCAAACAGGGCTACTCTGCGCATGCCCTTCAGTTTGGTCGACCAGACTTGCGCGATGTAGAAAGGCCAGAAATTCAGCATGGCGTGCGTTTTCCGATCCACGGGCGTCGTAACACGCCCTTGCCTCCGATCGCAACAGCGCGACCGTACTTCACTGACAAGCGGTCGATTGACACCCTAAACACCCATGTCGACACCGCGGATCAACGGGTATGAACGGCGATGCACTGCTACTCTATCGTCCGCCTCGTTGAATCGGGTGGAACCAAATCCTCTGCCGTACGGGTCCCCGGCGCGACGTCCCCTCCTGCCCTCGCGACCGCAATCGCATTCCAGCATGTCTGATCCGGACGCTTGTCCGTCTCGGGAAAGGCAGCGAGCTCGACGAGCGTCAGATCGCCGAGTTGCAGGAGAAGTTGCAGCTCAAGAGGGAAGAAGAACCGCATATCGTGCGATTCCGCAGCGCGTTCTCGCACACCGCTGCCGCAAACGTGCTCCAACTCGTAATGAACCGTACACCGATGTCGGCGCACGTCGAGGTCGGAGGAGGCCACGCGCCGCCATCGTCCTTCCGCCGTCGGCACTTCCTTCGTCCGACGGGCCGGTCGTTCGTGGAGCACGCCGGGACCGTACCAGAAGTCGAGAACCGCAAGTCCCCCGGCGCGAAGATGGCGGCGCATCGTGGTCAGTGTGGCAAGGACGTCCTCATTGCGCAGTTGGTAGCCCAGAACAGCGAACATCATGATGGCCGCGTCAAACGTCTTCCCCAGATGGATGTCACGGATGTCGCCGCACACCCACTCAGGCGGCGCTGCCAGCCCTGCGCCAAGCGCCTTGGTGCGAGCCTGGGTCAACATCTCCTCTGAACGGTCGACACCTACCACGCGCCATCCTCGTTCCGCCAGAACAAGGGCGTGGCCGCCGGTTCCACATCCGAGGTCCAGCACATCGTCAATGCGTTCATCGCCGCGGTGATTCTCGAAGAACCGCTGGATCAAGTCGCATTCCTGCACGTAGTTCTTGTCACCGTACAAGGCGTCGTAGGCGCGGGAATAGGTTGCCCCGAACACTTCCGTCATGACAGTATTTCCTGCACCGCGTCGCAGACTTCGCTCACCTCGTCCATCGTAAGACCCGCACCTGACGGCAGGTACAATCCGCGGCGTGCGAGGCGCGTCGCCACGGGACAGGCGTCGTTTTCGAAAAGACCTCGCTCGCGCAAGGCCGGCTGTTCGTGCATACCGATGAAGAACGGCCGCGTGTCCACACCTTTTTGCCTGAGCAGCCGAGCCAATAGAGCCGCGTCCATATCCACATCGTCGGATAGAACGATCCCGTTCATCCAGAACACACTGCGAGCCCAATCCGCCTCGGACTGCGCCTGAAGTCCGCTCACGTCGCGCAACCGCTTGGCGTAGGCTCGCCCGATGGCGCGCTTGCGCTCCACGATTTCCTCAATGCGCTCGATTTGCGCCACGCCCAGCGCAGCCTGAAGGTTGGTCAATCGGAAATTGAATCCGAGCGACTCGTGCAGAAACCGTCGCTCGTCGCCGAAACAGAGATTCCTCAAGCTTCGCAGTCTTGCGGCTACGACGGGATCGTCGGTGACCACCATCCCACCTTCCCCCGTAGTGACCGGCTTGTTGGCATAGAAGCTGAAGCAGCTCATGTCCCCAAAGCCGCCGCATCGGCGCCATACCAGTGCGCCCACGCTCGACGCTGTTTTGTATTCGGCACCATGCGCCTCGGCGGCGTCTTCGATGACCGCCAGCCCCCGCTCCGTCGCCAGCGAGAGGATCGGGTCGAGGTTGACGGGATGCCCATAGATATGTACGGGCATGATCGCGCGGGTGCGCGCTGAAAGCTTGGGTGCGACGGCCGCCACGTCCATCGTCCAGGTGTCGGGGTCGCTGTCGACGAGCACCGGAATCCCGCCGCACGCAAGGACCGCTTGCGCACAGGAAATAATCGTAAACGACGGAAGAATCACCTCGTCACCGGGATCGAGGTCCAGCGAAGCCACGGCACACCATAGAGCCGCCGTACCATTGCAGACCGCCACCCCATGCGCCCGCCCACAATAAGCGGCCCACCGCTGCTCGAACTGCTCTATAAAGGGACCGGATGATGAGACCCAACCCGTGCGCAGGCATTCTGAAACGAATTGACTTTCCTTCCCGTCCAGGTACGGCTCGCAGACCGGTATCACTCTTAGCGCTCTCAGCGGTCTCGTAGCGTCCGACGGCCAAACGTCTCCGGGGAAACCTCAGGCTTCGGACGCCACATCAGCATTGAACTTACTCTAGAAGAACACTTTCTCGTCAGCGCCGACGTAAGGCCCCTGCTTGATCTCCAGGAACACAGTATCTTCCGACATCCGAAACCCGTGCCCGCCGGCGACCAGCACCATCGTATCGCCCTGCGAAACACGCCGCGTGGCGACGCGCTCTTTCGCACGGCTGTAGATACTGACCTCTGCGGCTCCCTTCTGCACGACCAGGACCTCGGCGGTTCCCGTCAATGCCCGTTCAACGGGCCTGTGAAAATGCCGTGGGATCTCGCCGTCTGCACCATAAACGACGAACCCAACCTGCATGCTCTGGTCCGGAGCGGTCACGAATTCCGTCCGGTCGCGCTGCGTCGAGGCGCGAATGAACACGGCAAGTGTTAAATCACCGTCCTTGATCGTCTCGACGGGCAAAGTGTCGGGTTCAAGTGCACTCACGTCAGATTCTCGCTCCCACTCTCGGTTCCGGGTGAATCAGAACTCGCTTGGCTTCTTCGATGATTTCGACCAGGCGACGGTCATGAGCGGATCGACCGTAGCCGGAAAGGCGGTTCTTCCCTTTCCGGATGAGTTCGTGCCTCAGCGGTTCATCCTCCCAGATCGACTTCATTCCGCAAGCCAGTTTCTCCACCGAAAGGGGATCCACCAAAACGCCCGCATCACCGACTTGTTCGCGGATGCCGCGGATATCGGAGGTCACGACCGGGCAATCGAGCGACCATGCCTCCAGCACGGGGATGTTGGTCGGCCCGAAAAATGTCGGCATCACCAGCGCCGTAGCGCCGGCATACAAGCCCGAAATATCATCATCCGAGACGTAGCCGAGATCGATAACCTGGTCCGCGACGTCCAGCTCGACGGCACGCCGTAAGACCTTCCGATGATGTTGCTCGCGGAGGCTTCCGGACGCCGAGCCCGTCATAACAAACGGGATCGACACGCCGTCCCTGCATCGAAGTGCACCGAGCGCCTCGACGACCCGCAAGTGGTTCTTGTGGGGCCAGAACTGTGCCGGATAGAAGAGATACCGCGCGGGCAAGTCGTAGGTCCGGCGGACGCGCTCCTGATGTAGATGAGCTCGTTGTGTGTCAATCGTGCTCGCAGCGACGAACGGAAGCACCTTGATTCTCTCAGGCGTCATGCCGTAGGAACCGTAGCACGTCAGCACGTCCTCCTTTCCGGTCGGCGAATCGACGAGCACCAACGTCGCATACCGCGCGCCATTTCGGAATAAGTACTCGCGGCGCTCCCACTCGCCGTCGGCGGCGACCTCCTCAAACTCCGGCTGCAAGCGGTGTTGGACATCATGGATGGCAAGAACGTAAGGAATTCCGGATTCAAAAGAGAGCCGGTGCGGGCAGGGATAGACCATCATCTCGACGCCGCATTCTTCCAGCCAGGCGCGCATGTCCGGCTGCGGGTATACGACATCGGGATCGGAAACCTCATGGGGTTCGCTAGCGGGGCCGGGTGACCATGGCGGTCGAAAGCTACGAACGACCCACTTGTCCTTCAGGGATGCAGGAATCGTCATTCGGTCCGGGTCGTGGGCGAACACGACGAATCGATCGGTGCACGACCCGACGCCGTCAATTTTGCCGCCCGACCAGGCGTACAAACCGTTGAGCACGCTGGTGCTGTACTGGTAGATCCCGCCGCTCTGGCGACTCAATGCAGGGTGTATGCCAATTCGCATGGAGATCTCTCGGCGGGGCAAGATCGACCTCAGCAGCCCTCACGGCCGCCCCGGCTAACCTACTCTGCTACTGTCTTCGGTGAGAGTCGGCACGGCTCAACAGGCTTTCATCAACACCAATCCGTGATTCGGCTTGACCCGGGAGGCCGTGCTGCGTTCATCCTGATTCCCTGCGCCTTCGACAACCACCTACTCGACAAGAAATGCCCCCTTCTCGCAGTCGCGTTGCCGAACACGAAGCCAGTATTCGTCTTCCGAATTCGTAATCCGCAACAAACAGAGGCGTACAACTCGAGGCCGGGGGAATCGGATTCCTCTACACCGCTTGCTAACTCCTTATTTTAAAAGGAGTTAGCTCTGAGTATTTGGCAAATGCAGCCGTTCGGAGTGGGCTCAACCAGGCCACACTTGCCCGTTGAACCCATCCGTACATTGCTCGTGCTCAAAACTGACCTCCGCGTTACAGCGCCGCTTTGAACACTACTCGACGCGGCAGAACATGAAACCGTCAATCAGGAACAACTGAATCAGGTTCGATCTGTCGACAACCTTTGACGCCGAGCTTCTCGAAGATCCACACCAGTCTGGGCTCAGTCATCCACCCGGTCGAGCATTCGGGGATCCGCGACACGAGGTCGGTATCATGGATGATTCGGCGTGTGCCGAGAACGCCTTAGAACCTATCCCAGAAACGGGTAGACGGTCGATAGTGGTTTCGGGCATGGATGCCCGGAAAGGTGGATGCAAGGATGCGATCGAATCGATGGCGATGTTCGGATGAGTTTTGGGCCTTTGTCGAGCCGTTGTTGCCTGTGC
>JAJDDV010000027.1 GCA_029260135.1 Phycisphaerae bacterium
CCACCCTCTGGCAATCCATGCAGGCCGTGCTTGACGCGGTGACACCCTCCGACGCCACCAACTGCTTCCGTCACGCAGGATACACGCTACATGTTGACTGAAACCGCTCTAGCAGGCCGTTGAAAAATGTAGCGTCGCCCCTTGTGGGCGACGAAAACCACAGTAAGACGCCACCCACAAGGGGTGGCGCTACACCTGGGCAACCGAAAGCGACTTCTTCAACAGGCTGCTAACGCAAGCCCTACTCTGTTGTAGCGTCCCCGTGTCGGTCTGGGGCGAGACCCTGTTGTCATCCGCCGCTGCCGGGGACCCGTACGTGCCAAGACGCGGAGAAACATCATGAGGGAGCAGCGAGCCCGTTTTGACCGACGCACTGAGGAGCGGTACCCGCTGGGGGGTAGAATCTCCTGGCGGCCCGCGGGAGACACGATCAACCATCCGGGATGGCTATGCGACACATCGATGACGAGTGTGTCGTTCATCACGCCTGAACGACAGGAACCCGTACCGAATGACCAGATCGAGTTGAGCGGACAGGGGTGTTCGAGACTCTGCTGCCGGGTGACCCGAGTCGCCTCGTACGGAGGTCGTATGTCCCTGGTCGGCTGTCAGAGTGCGATCGAAGATGTGGCATGCGCGGGATTCTGCGACACGGAACAACCGATCCGGAGCGGACGTCGTGTCGGGAGGGAGTCGCGTTCGAGCCGATCCACACTGTGATTTCCGCGAGGCGCCACACGGCACGGAGAGGCCACCTGCATTCGTCTTCCCACATTGGACTCAGAAAAGGATCCTGAGCAGTCCTATGGCACACTGCGACCGATAGAGTAGGCCTCCGACGCGTAAGATACGCCTCGAGATGTGTTTCCATGAGTAACTGGAGAATCGCCGTCGAGTTGACGATAACGGGCCTCGCAGAAACGAGGTTGCACAAGTTGTCGAAACGCCGCACAACGAAAGGATGGTCACAATGACTGTCAACACGGTTCCGCTAACCAATACGGATTCTACCACGAGTGTTCCCGGCACAACCCTGCCGTTTGCCAATATCAACGAACCCGGGGCCTACATCTGCAAATGGAGCGGGCATCTACTGCGCGTTCCTGACGACGGTGTCACGGGCGGACGTTCACCGCATCTCGACATCGTCGGCTATGATCCACCCCTCGTCACGAAGATCGCGAACAACCCATTCATTACCATCACGAAAGCGAGGATGATCGCGGCCGATCTTGATGTGTCGGTGGGCTTCTAACACCATCGATCCGTCCTCCCGGAGCGCCGAGCGGAGCATCTCCAGGCGATGGCTGGAATGCACCGCCGGCACTCCTTGGAAGTTCTCAAGAACCGCGCCGGAAGGGGACATGGTGACGGGACGAAACGTCTCCGCCACGAATTCCTTGTGGACGACACAGATCCAAGAGGTCGTTTCAGATAGACTTCCTGGTGGGAGTGAATCGATGACCACCCGCCTCGGTGATCCGCGCAAGCACACACGCATCTTGATGAATTCGGGTGTCGAGTGGCGATCCGGACTTGGCGCGGGCGAGGGCGAAATCCTCGATACGTCGCGATGTGGTGCCGGTTTCACCGTCCCCGTTCGCGAGGCGTTTCAGATCGGGCCGAGCGTTGCGTTGGACCTGGGTTTGGAGAGCGACGATCGCCAGCGACTGACCGATGACGCTAGGGTCACGTATAAGATCCCCACCGACGATGGAAAGTGTCGAATCGGCGTTGAATTCTCGGTGCCTGCAGAGGCGGTCGAAGCACAACACGAAGTCCCCATTCTCAGATTTATGCGATGATCGCCGTGATCCGGGCTCGCACGTCGCACGCGCCGCACCGTCTATCTTGAAACTTTACATCTGCGCACCAACTCGAAATCGCAGGGCGACACACTGTCGAAAGCGCGCCAGGGCGGCGTGCCTCAAGAGCGCCATGCGTCAGATCACCCTACCCTCCAGCTCCTCCCAGCGGGCATAGAGCGCCTCCACCTGCTCCCGCGCCGATTGAAGTTCTTCCCAACGCTTCTGCGCCTCGACATGGTCACCGCCCACAGCCGGATCTTCGGCCGCTTCGATACATTGTTCCACGCGTTCTTCCGCCTCCACGATCGTGGCTTCCATATCCCGAAGTTCCGTCTGTTGACTCGCCGTCAAACCGCCTTGGGCAACTCTCCTCTTCGATGCCTTGGATTTCCTGCGACCGGTAGCATCTTCCTTGCCACGTACAACCTGCGCCTGCGAAGCCTGCCACTGAGCCCAATCGACAAAACGACCGACGCGCCCCGAACCGCACAAGCCCAATACATCCGTACAAACACGATCCAGCATAAACCGATCATGCGTGACCAGTACAATCGCCCCGGCAAAATCAGTAAGGCTGTCCTCCAACACATCAAGCGAAGTGATGTCCAGGTCGTTGGTGGGCTCATCGAGCACAAGTACATCCGCCGGCCGCAACATCAAACGAGCGATCAAGACCCGAGCCTGCTCGCCCCCCGAGAGATCCCTCACCGGCATATCAAGCTGGCTCACGGAGAAAAGAAACTGCTTCGCCCAGGCCGTGATGTGGATCGTCCGCCCACGAAACTCCACACTTTCATTGTCGCCGGCGAGCGCCCACCGAAGCGTCACATCCTGTGGCAGTTCTTGGCGATTTTGATCGAACACGACAACCCGTAGGCCGTCAGCACGCTCGACGGAACCTTCATCCGGCGGCAGCGCACCGGTCAGAATGCGAATCAACGTCGTCTTCCCGCTCCCATTGGCACCCAACAGACCCACCCGCACACCGGGAGACAACATCAGTGAAACATCGCTAAACAACAAGTTCCCCCCGAGCGTCTTCGACAGTCCCTTGGCGTCCAGGAGTTTCTTCGACTTGCGACCCGTGCTGTCGAAGTCGATACCCGCGGCCGTCGTTCGAGCGTTACGTTGCGATAGATCGCGAAGTTCATCCTGAAGGCGATATGCGTCCTCGATGCGCGACTTCGATTTCGTTCGCTGGGCTTTCGAGTTCGACTTCAGGAACGCGACTTCACGCCTTACGATGTTCGCCAGCGTCACCTGCTGAGCCTGCTGGGCCTCGAGAAAGGCCGCCCGTTTCTCCAGATACATGCTGTAACTACCACTCACGCTGTAGTACCCATCCGGGTAGACCGGGTTCAACTCCACGACGCGCGTCGTCACATGCTCGAGGAAATATCGATCGTGACTCACCGCGACAAACGAGAACGACACGCCAAGCAGCATTCTCTCGAGCCACTGAATTCCCTCGAGGTCCAGGTGGTTCGTCGGCTCATCCATGAGGAGAAGATCCGGCTGCTGAATGATCTCTCGCGCCAGCGCCAGCCGCTTGCGCCAGCCGCCAGACAACGCCTCCACACCAGCATCCGGATGCTCAAAACCAAACTTGCTCAGAATAATCGCCACCTGCGTGTCGCGCTCGTAGGACTCCATCGGCTGATCCGCTAACGCATCCTCCAACACCGACCGAACCGTAGCTCCCTCCGGGAACCGATCCTCCTGCGGGAGAAAACCGATTCGCGCCGATCGCCGACGGTTCACTTCGCCGCCGTCAGCCTTCTCCAAACCTGCCAGCAGCTTCAAAAGTGTCGTCTTGCCCGCCCCGTTGGGACCGAGGAACCCCACCCGTTCATCATCAGCGAAACTGATGGAAAGGCCATCAAAAAGCGTGCGGGTCCCAAAGTGCTTTGAGACCGCCTGACATGTCACAAGTATACCCATCGCTCCTCGCCCATCGCCGCACACCGCATGCGAGACACAAACCTGTAGAAGAAATCACTCTCGCGCCGCGCGGGCGACGTGTCGACCCGTTTTTGACCGGAGATCCCAACCGGGCCCGCAGGGTCCTCCACCCAACCGACGCCGATTCTCCGCGTGTCGCTGCTCGTGGTCAAGAACGGCTTCGGCCGGCGTGGGCGGATGTGGTGTAAGAGGTGCATACCGAGAGCGTGCCGCCTTCTTCAACTCGCCATCCACAACGTTCTGACATCCGATCGTCTGGCTGGACAGCACGCCGGATTGCCGAGTCGTTCCCAGGTGAAGTGCGGCTTCGGATGCGCGACGCCACTGCCGTGTTTATCGTCGGCTACGGTGAGCGCGCCGCGGTCCTGCAGGTCGTCGGAGGGCCGAATCGCGTGCGGCATGCCACTTCGCCGTCACCGAATCCGTTCGTGTCATGCGATTCCCAAGGTGTACCGGGCAGGGGGCGGGGTCGTGCGATTGGCACGCATGACCGCGCTGGCAGCCAGGGTACGGGCACCGGAAATGGGGCAGAATCACAACTGCCCGAACTCGCCAGAGAGGTTGGAGTCCGGGAAGTCCTCATCTTGCGCAATTCTGATCGCCAGGGATATCCTTCCCGCTGAAGCAGCGCTGCAGGAGACCGAAGTCGCGTAGGCCAACGTGACCATCCGCGTCGAGGTCAGCACTTTCGCAGCCTCGGATTGTGGGCGCTGACGGACCAGAAACCGACAGGCAGAGTTCAAGGAACGCGTGATCTGCCAAGTCCACATCACAGTCGCCGTCGAAGTCCGACGGGATCGCACCTGGAGGACCTCCCGCGAACTCATACGCGCCCATCTCAACCACGCACTCGCCAAAGCGAGGCTGCCCATCCAGGTCGATCGGAACGGGCTCTAGGACGTTTCCGTCCTCGTCCACATCTGCAGCATCTGAAGGAACAGCCGCGTTGCTGCCCGCTCCGATGCACGGCGATCCAAACGTCAATCTCAGGCTGTCGTCTTCGGTGCCGATGATGCCGTCCGTTCCGACTTCGTCATCGAAGAGCGGGTCGTCGCCGATGTTGTTGATGTTGAAGCCGCTGTCGAAGTTTCCTCCCGGCACGAGGCCATGTATCAGCGAGTGGGTGACGACCGGAGGGGCGTGTGATTGCGGGTCGACGAAGATCTGAGCCCCTTCGATCGTTTCGCCTCCGTCGGTGTTACCCCAAAACACGCAGTTGTCGAGTTTAGACCGAGTGTTCCAGACGCCATGGTAGAAGCCGCCACCGTTTCCCTTGTTCGAGTTGCCGCCGGACCGAACGGCGGCGTTGTTGGCAAAGGTGCAGTTAGTGGCCGAAAGCACTCCGTGCCTATTCGCCAGCGCCGCGCCGGATCGCGCGTACGCGCCGTTACCGTCAGCGCGGTTGCCATCGAACAGGCAGTTCACCAGAACGACTGGGGCACTGGTGGCGCTGACAGCACCTCCATAACCACCGGCCTGATTGCGGAAGAACGCACAGTTCACGATGGTCACCGGGGTGCCCGTGATATAGACGGCTCCGCCGTCCACGCCGGTCGTGTTGGCGACGAATGTGCTGTCCACTAGGACCATCGAACCTCCAGCGTCTCGGTAGACGGCCCCGCCGAGGGAACCGGAAGTGTTTCGTTCAAATCGGCAGCGTCGAGCGTCTAGCGTTCCGCCGAAGTTTCGGATTGCACCGCCGAATACGGGCGCGTCGTTGTCGGCGAACGAGCAATCGAGGAATGTCACATCATTGGATGGGTGCGCGCTGATGACCGCGCCTCCGTTGCCGCTGCGAACGGCATTGGCGATGAATGAGCACCTGATCATTTCAGGACTTGATCCGCCATCGATGAACATAGCTCCCCCGCCGGTCCCCAGTGATGTCGACGTCACGACGTTGTTTTCGAAGACACAGTCGGTCAGGATAGGGCTGCTGGCGGATTGACACGCCATAGCGCCGCCCTTAGTGATGGCTAGGTTGCCACTGAAGCGCAGGTTCGTCAGGTTGGGGCCAGCGCCGTCGCAGAGCACCCCGCCTCCTTTGACGTTTGCGTACACGCTGCCCGTATCGGCGTTGCCAGCCGTGATGGTCACGCCGTCGAGAATGGCGGTAGCGTCGACACCGCTTGCTGTCACCACATGGAGACTGTTCTCGCACGTTCCGAGGTCGAGACAATCCACGTCGCCGTCGACGTCCAGATCGAATGGTCCACACCCGGATGTCAGTGGGACATCGGGACCACTGAAGCACCTCGCGGCCGCTCCGACGTCCGCCACATCGTCTCCACTGAGATCGCCACTGAGGGCGGTGCCGTTCGTGGCTGGATCGGGGTTGCGGTCCGAGCGAATCGTATCTCCACACTGAAACCCTCCGTAAACCGCAACACCGTTGAGTAGCTGGAACGTCGCCGATCGTGACTCGCCCGGATCCGTTCGGGCCGAGGGACGGTAGATACCCTGCGCCAACCAGATTTCGGTGATGGTTCCACCGGAAGCCGCCGCTGCATCCAGGGCATCCTGAAGGTCGTTGAAGGCCGTTTCCCAGGTCTGACCGTTAGGGGTGGTATCCGCGCAGGCTTGCGCGTCGACGGCGATCACTCCGGGGGGAAGCACAACGGATGCCGGATCGGGGCAACCGCAGGACTGGCCGGTGCAGGCAGGCCAGAATCCTCCGGTGAACGTATAGGGATCACCGATCATCGTTCCCACATCGGGCTGCCCAATGGTACTTCCGATCTGGTAGTTTCCGCCCGAGCTCCATATCTCGCTGCCGCCGTCGATCGTATGCCAGGACAGATCAAGACTTTGCGCGCTCAAGGGTACGGCAGCACCGGCAAGAAAGCTGGATACCACAGCCGTCCATGCGTATTCACATCGTATCATGGCTGCCCTCCGATCACTGCGGGACCACCGGACGACCGCAGCGTCATCCGGCGTGCCACGGTCAATCTTTCGGGATACGTACCATCGGCGACAATGACATCACCGCCTATTGCAGCGGCGCCGACCCCTTCGGTGACCGTGTTGTACGGTGCCACCTGAGAACCGTCTTCGTTGCCGGTGTTCCGCCAATCCACATAGATGGTCCGCGGAACCGCCTCCACGCGGATGTTGTCCACGAGATAGAGCCCGGTGGCGCTCGGATGTCCGGCCTGGACACCGAACTGAAGGCGGTTGTCGTCGACGCCGGTGAACCAGCTCGTGCACGTATACTGCCAGGCATCGGTCGGCGAGAAGGCCAGCTCGGAGCCGGGGACCACGCGAGGATTGGCCTCATCAATCACGCGGATGCGCCCGGCCGCAAGGATTAACGGCGCGCTTGCCGGCGATCGGAAGTCGAAGCAGATCCGGTGATCATAGCTGTCATCCAAGGCCATGTGCGCCGTGGCCAAGCTCCAGTCCGCAATCATGGGCGCGACGGGATCGCGCCGGACGACGCCGGCCCAATCGGCAACACCGCCCGGTCCCTCCGACGCGGGTCCGTTGGGCCAGACCAGCGCGCGCGTGTCGTAGTTGTCATTGCGCCAGGGCTCGCGTTTGTCAAAGGTATTGAAGTCAGCGACGGCGCCGTCGGCCACAATGCTGACGTCGGACAGGACAGCCAGGGCATTGCGTTTGAACTCGAACTGCAGGATCGCCTCCGACGACGCGACGAAAGAGAACGTATGGGCCTCGAGTGCGCCGACGGACGGCGGAACGATGTGACAATCCAGCCGCGCCTGGTCGAGGCAGAGGCGGATCGGGTCGGCTTCGGCACTGGCGACGAGAAGCACCTTGAAGCTCACGCGGTAGGTCGTGCCCGGTGTGAGGTTCAGCCTCTGGTGCTGAATCACCGGAATGTAACCGGGCTGGGTTTGGCCGACCGTGGTCACCGTCAGATCCCCGGCGAGCGGATCGGAAGAGTCGAACGAGACCTTCGACCAGTCCGAGAGTCGTCTTGTCCAGAGCAAGTTGCGTCGGTGCGATTCAAAGCCAAGCCAGTACCAGTCCCGTTCATCCTCGCCGCGAGCCAACTCCGCGAACTGGTGAACATCGAATACTCCGTTGATGTCCAGGTCCGTCCAGCCGTAGAACGTACGAGGATTTGCTACGCCCAAGCGACTCAGCAATGCCTCGTTCACCTGATCGACATCACACTCGCGGCATGCACCCGATTGCGTGTTCGCCCGGTCGGTGGAAGCCCAGTACAGGTAGTCGGCGATGGCCGGTGAACGGCGTAGCCGTGCGTTGGTCGTCCCGATGGAGAGTGGCGCCGCGGAGATCCGGTGCGTACTGGGTGATAACTGGGACGACCCACTGGCGCCGCCGTTGGACCAGAGATTCGTCGTGACCCCAAGGTTGTGCGATGGGCGTCGCTCACACGTACCTCCCGGACAACCGGGATCGACGCCCATGCAGGTTCCACATGCAACGCCGGCATTCGTCCCGCCCACGCACCATCCGTTGGAGCATTGAAAATCGGGATTGTTGTCGATATTCGGCGACGCCCAATGACCCGGCGTATTCGTTTCCGTAACGTTTCCTTTGGAGTAGATGGCGTGCCAGCCGCCGCCGAGGCTGTCAATGGGATTCGTCCACACGCTATACAGATCCATATTCGCCGTGATGCGAGCGCGCGAACCGGTGTAGTCCATCGTCCACGACTCACTGGGATCGAATTCGATATCGAAGTCGACGTAGCCGTATTTGTCGCCGGGGTTGTCCCCCGCCGCGTTGGGTTCGACCCAGTACAGAAGCAAATCCATATCGGGAAACGTGTGCATCATGTATTCGCACGCGAATGACTCCTGCAGTTTGGTGTTCGCGTCGGTGTATACATAGAATGTGGCGTCGCGATTCCGGGTATTGCAGTGGGCCGCGGTCAGCAACACGTTGGGTCCTATCATTGTCCCTGTGCAACCGCCGATGTCTGCGGTGGCGTAGCTGCGCAGGGCCACGTCGGCGCTTCCGTAGTGGAGATACACACGTTCGGCGACGCCGTTCGGTTGTTCGCCGGGAATGCGATAGACACGTGTGCTCGGATCATATTCGCGCATGTCCGGCGTATCATCGTACGGTTGCTCCTGCGAGGTGACGGCGGAGCGTGAGAAGGATTCAGCGTTGTCCGGGTCCACGCCACAGGCATCCGGCATGTCCTGGACGAGGCCGGCCCACAAGGCGACAAGCACGCAGCACACGAGGCGGCGTGTAGCTACCAAGAGGACGATACGCGTGCCGTACCATTTCATGACAGGGTCTCCCATCGCGTCAATTCTTGATTCCGGCCGACCCGCGTGGCGGCCAAGACTTCGTTTCGAGCAGCCTCACAGTCTTTCTCGGTCCGCTCCATCATGGTTCCATCCTCACCGGCGTCATCGGTGCGGCGGGTCTATTGAAGACTCACCAGGACCAGGACGAGATCGCGGCCGTGATCCAGCGCAGTCATCGCCTTCCCGAGAACCGCGCCATCGGCCTCGCTGCTATCGTCGACTTTCATCGCATGTCCGAGGACGCCGGATGTTGTGAGCAGATCGCCTGGTTCGATCGCGCCGCTCGAAGCGTCGCACCAGGTCCAAACGCGTCCTGTGAGCGCGACGGGGTGATCTCCGCTGGCGAGGGTGCCGCCTTGCCCCATGAGCATCCCGGGTCGAATGCCACCGGCACCGCTGATGATCCCGGCGACTTTGTGATCGTAGGCTTCTGCGCAGAGTTGCAGCTTGCCGGGGCGGCTTGCATCGATGCAGACGACCATTCCAGGTCTTATCTTTGCGCTTGGCCCGGTGATATCGAACTGTTCAGAGAGGTCGGATCCGCCCGTGATTTCCAGGATGGGCGTGGTTACCCTTCCGACAGTGGCTGCGTTTCCGCCGCGAATAGTCACTTTCGCGGCACCGGAGTCATCGTTCACCGTCAGTTCTCCACCCTTGTTCAACGCGCCGCCGTCGAGCATCACGCCGATGGAGCCATCGTCATCATGAACGGAAAGAACGCCGTCACCGAGAAGTCCCGAGCCAAGATCGACATCGACAGCGCCCGCGGCATTTCGCAGCCGGAGGTTTCCGCCCAGTATCGTCGCCCCGGCCTCGACCATGGCGGATCCACCCCTTGCTACTTCAAGCGCGCCGGCGCGGGCGGTGCCCATGACCTCGAGCTTGGCGGCCGGTGCTGTCGTACCGATCCCGAGGTCGCCACTATGTGAGAGGCTCAGTCGCTTCTGGTAATTGGTGTAGAAGTCCAGTCCGTATTGACCCTGCCCGGGTGTTCGTTGCGATGCAATGCCCTCACCGCTTGCACCTCCGAAGCCCAATCCCGGTGCCAGTGTCGTGCCATCGTTCAAATTCAACTGATCGATGTTCATCCCCTCGCTGACGCTCAGGCGTTGCTGCGGTGCCGTAGTGCCGATGCCGACGAATCCACCCATAAGCGAGGTACGCAACCTGGTATGAATGTAGAGTTTGTCGTCTTCGTCCTCGTCGAGGTAGACGTTGCTCTCGTCTCCGAAGTACAACCTGGCCCCGTGCCCATAGAGTGCCTCGGGGCCGACAAGACGCAAGGTCTTATCGTCGCTCGATTGAACGGTGAATCGATGCGTCGGTGTCAGCGGCCCGACACCTACATTGCCTCCGTTGTATTGGATGTCATTCCCCGCGGTTTGCCAGGGCGATCCGCTACCGACGGGCGCGTTCAGCGCGAACATTGCATAGGGCGCCGGTCGAATCTTCTGCCGCGGCGTAAGCGCGGTTCCGTTTACCGTCAGATCCAACCAACGCTCATCTCCGAGAAATGCGCCGGCGCCAAAATCGAGGTCGACCGTCACGAGCCCATCTGTGACTGTGTAACCGGGAATCGATAGGGGCGGTCCGATCGCGCTGCCAGCCGTCGCCGCGTCGAAGAGCTTGAAGATCAGGTCCGCTGATCCGCTGTAAGGCTGACCGCCGTCTGTGAGCCGACCCTGATAAGTGAATGTGCTTCCAACGGGTACCTGTGCGAAGACGGGTTCCACGAGAAGGCCTATTACGATCGAAAGGACCAGCGCTGACACCAGTCTCCGAGTCATCTCAGCATCCTCCGGTTTCCAGTACTTTTTCGGCCACCGACGATGAGACCTTCCGCCTGCGCCGACGGTCCGCGAGGCACACGGAGCGGGCTTTCCCGGTCGGCGAAGACGCCTCCGAAATGCCCACGGATGCCGCTCGCGGACAAGACACTGCGTGCTGAGCCGCGTGCTCGCCGGCGTGGCCAGGCAGCGTCCGGCCCGGGGCTCCCCGCAGGCGTTCGGTAGCGTGTCAGGGTTGTCCGTTCGGTTGAGTGTCGAATCGGCGGGACGTCTTCTCATCACTGTTTCTCCCATTTTTCCGTTGCCTTCCAGACCCCCACTTGGTGTATCATGACCGGCGTGGGCCTCGGGCTCTCCAAAGGGAACGCGACAGACGGTTGATGAAGCGGCCAGTTTCGACCGATTTTCCGGGAGTTCATTTTGAGTGGCCACGCTGACGGTGAATTGACGCGTGTTCTCCAGGCCGCGACCGCAGGCAGTGAAGAAGCGGTCGACCTACTCCTTCCAGTGGTCTATCGGGAGCTTCGCGGCCTGGCCCAGCGGTATCTGCGCCATGAGCGGCGGGACCATACGCTCGGGGCGACGGCACTGGTACACGAGGCGTACCTCAAACTGGTTGATCAATCGAACGTGAAGTGGCAAAGCCGAGCTCATTTTCTGGCCATCGCCGCGCAGGCCATACGCCGGATTCTGGTCGACCACGCGCGGCAGCGGGGTCGAAGCAAACGTGGCGGTGGGCGGGAACGTATACCGTTGTCCGTCGTCATGCCGGAGATGCCAGTCGGGCGAGACGTTGACTTGCTCGGTTTGGATGAAGCGCTCGAGCGACTCGCGCGCGAAGAACCTATCGAATCACGTGTCGTCGAGATGCGTTTCTTCGCGGGGATGTCGATGACGGAGATCGCCGAAGTCCTGAGCATTTCGGATCGTAGCGTCCGGCGGCGCTGGAGTTATGCGCGCGCTTGGCTCTATCGCGAAGTGACCAAGGGCGATACGCGAATTCAGGGTGGAATGCAGCCATGACGCCGAACGAGGAAAACCTCGCCCGCGACATCTTTGACCAAGCGCTCGACCAATCTCCCGATCGCCGGGAAGCGCTGCTGCAAGAGCGGTGCGGGGGCGATGCCGTACTTCGAGACGAAGTCGAATCGTTGCTCCATGCATTTGAACAGGCCGGGAGCTTTCTCGAACCGCCCACCGGTGCCGGCGCCGCGGCGCCTGTTTGGCCCACGGAACATTCCATCCCACCGCCCTCCATCCCCGGCTATCAGATCCTCGGCGTTCTGGGCGAAGGCGGCATGGGGGTCGTGTACGACGCCCGGCAGCAGCAACCACAGCGCAACGTAGCGGTGAAAGTCGTTCGCGGTGGACGTGTGGTGGATCAACATGTGCTCAGGTTGTTTGAACGTGAGGTCCAGACACTTGCGCGACTGAGGCACCCGAACATTGCCGCCATTTTCGAGGTCGGACGCACCGCGGAGGGCCAGCAGTTCTTTGCGATGGAGCTGATTCGCGGCGTTCCACTGGATCAATATGTCAAGAGCGAAGCTCCAAGCCTCGATGTGCGGCTACGCTTGTTTCGAAGAATCTGCGACGCCGTTCACCACGCCCACCAGCGCGGTGTCGTCCACCGCGACCTGAAACCCTCCAACATCCTGATTGACGCCGAAGGGATGCCCAAGGTCCTCGACTTCGGTCTGGCGAAGATCACAGACTCCGACGTAGCCATGACGACCGTATCCACGGCCGTCGGAAAGATTCAGGGTACGCTCGCCTACATGAGTCCGGAACAAGCCCGCGGCGAAGCACAGGACATCGGCTTGCTCAGCGACGTGTATGCCATGGGCGTGATCCTCTATGAGTTGGCCACGGGAATGTCTCCTTATGATACGCGGGGTAAGACGCTTCCCGAAGCGGTGCGAATGATCTGCGAAGAGTCGCCGCACAGAGTCAGCACGATCCATCAAGCCTGCCCTGCCGATGTACAGACGATTGCGATGAAGGCTCTCGAGAAAGACGCCTCTCGTCGTTATCAAAGTGCCGCCGCCCTGGCCGACGATGTGGACCGGTTCCTGGTAAGGCAGCCCATTCTCGCACGACCGCCGTCGACCCTTTACCTGTTTCGAAAGCTGGTGGAGCGACACACCCTGCCGTTTGCGCTTGTCGCGGCGTTGTTCGTCATGCTCTCCGGGTTCTCCATCTGGATGGCGGTCTTGTATCGCCGCGCCGAATCGCTGCGCATCGAGGCCGTGCTCGCCCGAAGCGCCGAGCAAGTGCAGCGGGCCGAGGCGGAGGCCAATCTCGAACACGCACAGTTGGCTCAGTCGAAAGCGAACAACGCCGCCACGACGGCGGCACGAACGAGCGCATTCCTGCAGGAGATGCTCGCCTCGGTCGATCCGTCGGTGGCACTCGGCCGAGACGTCACCGTATTGCGAGAAGTGCTCGACCACGCCGCGCGGCGTGTGGAGAGCGAACTGGCCGATAGCCCGGTTGTAGCCGGATCCATCCACCGAACGATCGGCAACACCTACCGCGCGCTGGGCCTCTTCGATCGGGGAGAACGACATCTTCGATTGGCGCTCGACACCTACCGAAGCAGCCCGGACGCTGAACCCTCCGATGTCGCAGGCGCCTTGAGTGATCTTGGCGCGATCATGAATGGAAAGGGAGACTACGATACAGCGGAACGACTTCTTCGCGAAGCACTCGACATACGCAAACATCGTTTCGGCGAGGAGCACGTGAGCGTAGCGGAAACGCTGCACTGGCTCGCGCAAGGTCTTACGCGCCAGGCCCGATATGGTGAGGCGGAGCCGCTGCTTCGCGAGACGTTGGCCATGCGAAGACGCCTGTTAGGAGACCAGCACGTCGTTACCGCCATGAGCATGAGCGATCTCGCCACGTTCCTCTACTACAAAGGTCAATACGACGATGCCGAGGTTCTCTTCCGCGAAGCCCTCGTGATCCGGCGCACGCTTCTGGGCGACATCCACCCCTATGTCGCTACGGGATTGAACAACGTAGCGGCGTTGCTCCAGATGCGCGGCGACTACGCCCAAGCCGAGTCACTTCTGCGAAATTCACTCGCCATCAGAGAAGAGTTGCTCGGCAGCGAACATCCCGAGATCGCAAACAGCCTGAATAACCTGGCCGTCGTTCTGCAGAACCAGCAGAAGCACGAAGAAGCCGAGCCCCTTCTCCGCAAAGCACTGGTCATTTTTCGCAAGGTTCACGGCGACACACATGCGAACGTGGCCGCGGGACTCACGAATCTCGGAATCTTACTGAAGGAACAGGGTGACGCCGCACGGGCCGAACCGCTGCTCCGTGAGGCAGTCACCATGCGTCGCACCCTGATTGGCGATCGACACCCCGACGTTGCGTACTCACTTCTTCCATTGGCGGAAGTGCTCTTGATGCGCGGGGAGGCTGAAGCCGCGGTGGCGATCGCGCGTGAATCGCTGGCGATCCGCCAGGAGGCCCTCCCTGAGAAGCACTGGCTTACCGCGCACACCAGGGGAATCGTCGGCAGTTGTCTTTCAGCACTCGCCGAGTTTGAAGAATCCGAGCGTCTGCTGATCGCGAGCTACGAGGGTCTCACGTCCACGCGCGGTGCGGCGGACAAGTACTCCGTACGTGCGCTCGAGCGAGTCGTTGAACTCTATACGCGGTGGGGGGCACCCAGCAAGGCCGCGGCGTACCGTGCCTTGCTGCCGGCTTCCACCGAAGTATCCAGATCCCCCGCGCCTTGAGCGTTCGGCCTGACGTGGCTGCAATCGGCAAGGCGATCGCACTGGGCGCCTCGCGCGACGGTGGGGGAGAGGGTCGGCGGTGCGGTGGACCGCGCGCACTCTCTTGCGGCCCTTGGCATGAAGACAGAAACGCCGGCGCGTCTATGCACCGGCGTTCGTGGGCAGCTCTTGGGTCGGCGGATCTCGCACCGACACGTCAACTGGCGGGAAACAAACGCTCTTCGGAAACCTGATTGCGCGCACCAGAGACTTCGAAAATCGTGGGGGTCGCTACTGCGAGGCATATCGCTCGGTCCTGGCGGCTCTGGGCCGCCCGCTCGATAAATCCTGGGGGCAAAGCCCTATCACCGAGAAGAACGGTACCGGACCTCCGCGGCGGCGGCGGGGGCAACATTCTCGACGTCCAACACTTGAGGCTACCTCCGGGAGACGGCGGCCTGCGGACGGGCTCTGGGAGGCTCGAGCGACGCCCGCAGAGCCCGTGAGGGAGCCAAGAGCAGCGACGTAGGGCAATGCCCTAGCCACACGACTCATTGCGACTGGGTCTCGGTTCCGTTAAGAAAACAAATAGTTGAGAAACCTCGTGAATGTGTGAGTGCGCGCGTAACGGCATATCGCTCGATATGCACGTGCACAAGAGCCCGAAGGGTGAGCGAACAGATGACATGCCAACACGCGAAGCCGGCATGAGTGACGCATGCGCAGTCAGTGCGTTGAGACTTTTGTTGGCGAGGATGGAGCTTGGCGGTGAGGGGACGAAACGGTTGCGACGAGCTTTCCGGCCATGACGGATCAAGGCTACCGTTAGAGCCGTGCGAGCTTCAGCCATTGTCACGTGGAATCGGCGCAGCAATCGAGTGCGCGACAGTTACGGTTCACGAAGTGAATGTGGCCAAGGGACCGGGAGAAGAATGATGTGGAATGGTCGTGTGCGCGGGCTCACCTGTACCTTGATTGTGACGCTTCTCGCGGCCGGCTCAATGGCTCGGCCCTCACAGGCCGTCGAGATCGGCGGCAGGGTATATACCGGCGTGGCCACGTTCAACGGAGGTGCCGCAACACCGACCCTTGCACCGGCGCCCGAGCTGTCCGCCATCACGGATGCAAAGGTGATGGTGCAGAGCCAGCACTCCGGCGGGACGTTCATCACATATGGCGTGCTTGGGCCCACGGGTGCGTGCCCTGCTTGTGCGACAAACGAGTGGCGCGCGACGGTACCCGATGACGGGGATTATGTGATCCTGTTCAGCGCTCCCGGTCATGGTGTGACCAGTCGCGAGGTTACCGTCGATGTCACCGGCGGCCTGGTGCATCCCAAGCAGACGGCGGGTGGGCTGATCATGTCGAGTGATCCGCTCGCCGTCGATGCGTATCTGCCGCCGCTTCCGTTACCTCTGGCGAACCTCCTTGTCTTTACGTTCTACGACAATTCCATAAACGGCGAATGGGACGACGGGGACGACGCGCCGCTTAACGGCGTGACGGTCAGAGCGTGGGATGACGATGGCAACCTTCTGGCTACCGGGGTCACGGGCACACAGCCCCCGAGCAGTATTCCAGTTCCCGAAGACATGGGGAGCGCGGACGGTTCCTACTATTTCACCGATCTTCCGCCTGGCGTCGTGAAGGTCACATCGGATCCATCGACGTGTTACCGCTATGATGCGAACGGAGATCTGGCCCAACTCCCGACCACGAATCCCGCCGGCGGCGTACCGTTCGACTTCGACCCGAGCACGGAGTTCTATCTGCTGAGCAGCGAGGAGGGCAGCAGGGCCTTCGAGGTGGTGCTCTTTCCGGGAGACCCCGGTACCGAAGAGCAGGGGTTTCTTGCCTGGCACGGTTTCGTCGAGAAGCTGGGTCAGATCACCGCTGAAAACGTCAAAGAGCGATTTGGCATTCGGGGCAGCATCATCGGCGCGGGTAAGATTTCCGGAAAGCTCGCCGATGCAGATCAGAGCTGGGAGTTCGAGATACCGGACCCGGGCGAATGGGAACCGCCGGAAGCGCTGGTCTCCGCACAGCATCCGGGCGTCTCAGCCAACACGGTGGTGCCCGACGGACTCATCATCCTCCATCCGGATCGCGAGACGGGCATGAGCCGGGCGGTTGCTACGGCGGAGGCCGATCCGGTCACCGGAGCGTTCGAGTTCCTCAACGTTCCGCCCGGCAGGTACAGGATGTTCTGTTGCGACGTCCCCATCGACTATGTGTACGTACAACGGGAAGTGTACGTGTATCCGGGCCAGCATGTCATCATCCCCAATCCATGGCTGGAGCCGTGGCTGCCGGGAATCATGGTCCCGCGTTTCTTCGCCCGGGCACAGGGCTTTGTAAAGAATAACACGACCGGCGAACCCATGCCGGGAGCGGAAGTGCACGTTCGCTTAAAGGACGGTAGCGTATGGAGAACGGAGTTCACCGATGCAACCGGCTGGTACAACTTTGATGATCTTCCCGAGGTGGAGGTCATGGCGTATGTCGACGTCGAGCTGCCGGCCGGTTACCGAGGTGCGATCGTAACAGACACGTTCTACCCGGACGCCGTTTGGCTCAACCCATGGTGCAATCCCATCCTTCCGCAATGCGTTGATGTTGGCGCCCCCTATGCGGTAACCCACAATGCGATGAACCGCTACGTCCAGTGGTATACCGCGAACTACCGAGCAGACCTGCTTCTCGATCCGATTCCCTCCATCACGGGCGACGTGGCGGGGTTCGTGTTCTACGACAACCTCGATTCGGGCTCATGGGTCGGGAACGGACTCTATGACGAATCGGATGACCGAACGATGCACGGCGTTACGGTCGAGTTGTGGGATGCCACAGAAACGACACTGATCGCAACAACCACAACCGGGCAGGTCGACAAGGCTGCTGTGCTCGCCCAGGGGTGGATGCAGCCCTACACGTTTCCGCTCGATGAATGGGGCGGGGTCTTCGTCGGCCCGCTACCCGGCTTCTACGAGTTTCGGGATCGTGTACCGGGTGAATATCGACTGAAGGTGATTCCCCCGGTCGGCTTCGCCTCTTCGCCCATCGGTTCGGACATGATCACCGTAGCGGTGACCGGCGGCGCGCGGGTCGATCAGGATTTCGGCATCAACACGCTCGTACCGCTGGCGGGCGAAATCGAGGGTGGCGTTTGGGATGACGTCTTTGTCGATCCCAGGCCGTTGAGCCTGATGTACTTGGAGAAAGCCGGTATCGACGGCGCACCGGTCGGGGTCTACGACCATCTGGGTTACTTTCTCGGCGCCAGTTATCAGGGCGATCCGATGTGCTATGAAGGCGCAAATGTGGGACCTGACCCGTTAACCCAATGCCCGGCGGATCAACCGCTGGGCCAGAAACCCGAGACGGAGAGGCGGTTCGCCCCGGCGCCTTTGCTTTACGTCGGCAACGATCCCACCCTTCCCGGTTATAACGACGAGTACCAGCCATTGATGGTGCCCTACACGGTCGGGCAAGGCAAATACAAGTTCGAGGCGGATTGGTCGCTCATCCCCGTCGCCTTCGGGCAAGGTCCGATGCAGATGGTCTTCCCGCCGATTCCCCCGCCAGCCCCACCGGCTGCTCCGTCCCCACCGCCGCCCGTGATCAACGACGTGGCGTGGGCGGGCAACTTCCTGATTACAGGGCTGTCTTTTGGAGTCGAGCGAGGTTTCTCGACGGTGACCCTCAGCGGCAGAGAACTCGCCGTGATTTCCTGGTCGGATACCGAGATCCGCGTGGAGAGTTCGACCGACCCGATCAGCGGCCCCATGATCGTGACGACTCATGGCGGCCCCTCCAACGCCGCCCACATCGAGCTCAACTACACGCCGGCACGGGCGATCTACATGGCCGAGCGGTCCGTGTATGTGGATGCGGGCAACACCGATATGGAGGACGGTAGCCAAGCGCATCCGTGGAGCAGCATCAGAGAGGCGGTGGACAATCTGCCCATCGCTACCCCACGGTATGTATTCATCGCCGCCGGCTATTACAACGAGCGGATCCAGATCGTGGAATCCGACATTCAGTTCATCGGTGCCGGACCGCTCGAGACGACCGTCGACGCCCTCGGGTCGATGCAGTTGAGTGTGGAAAGCCAGGGCTTCGTCGGGCGCGGACCGGTCTTCTTCATCGGGCAGGGGGGACGGTACGGCGCCGTCTCGAACATCCTGATCAGCGGACTGACCATCACGCGCGGAACGGTGGATGATGACATCGGCTGCGGAATCTTCGGCGACGCCGGAAACCGAGACCTCGACATCAACACCTGCATCATCGACCACAACGGAGGTTATTACGGTGGCGCCATCTGGCTGCAGAAGACCAATCACGATGTGAGAATCTGGTCGAACACGATCTCGAACAACGGGTGCGGCGGCGGCTACAGCGGAGGAATCAGCGTCAACGACGAGCCCGAATACGGCCCTCATCACGGCGAACCCGAACACATTGTGGACGACGAGATCCCCGGTTGCCCGCCCGGCACCTACGAGATCTTCAACAACCATCTCTTCCGGAACTTCTCGCCCGATTACGGTGGGGCCATCTCGCTCTATGAGGTCAAGGACCATCTGATCATCGCCGGGAATCTGATTGAGGATAATCACGCCGATGATCACGGCGGTGCCGTCTTCTTCGAGGATTCCGGCCCCATCGAACTCTACGGAAACATCATCCGGCGCAATTCAAACTTCGACGACGGCGGCGCCATCAGCTTCGAAGACGTGACCGACCACAACGCCACGGTGAGGGTCCATCATAACGTGATTGCCATGAACTGGGCCGACGATCATGGCGAGAATCGCGTGCGCGGCGGCGCGATTGCGCTCGACGATACGTTCTACGCGGAGATTCACAGCAACACGATTGTCAGTAACGTCGCGGCCGGCAGCAAGGACCCGGTGGGCGGCGCCATCGATGCCGAACGCCACGGTCACGAATACAACGGCATGGAGCCGCTGGGTCGGGACTTCGCTCCCGGCTTCAGTGACGCGAAGATCTACAACAACATCATCTGGAACAACCTGCGTTTGAAATACGACCAGAAGCCGCACTCCGACGAAGAGGATCTCGACTGGCGGTTCGGCATCAATCACGTCTGGACGCCTGACAACTTCCACGTCGACGATCCGGCGGTGCAGCCGGAATCGGAGAGTCATCTCAATTCGGAGGCCTTCTCGGTCGTCGAATTCAACTGCATCGACAGCGGCGAGTATGCCGACCGCACCGGGAATGTCAGCGTCGATCCGCAATTCGTGGATCCGGACAGCGGCGACTGGCGACTCGCCCCGAACTCTCCGGTAAGCCACATGGGCGCCCATTCCAGCGGCGGCGGACTTCCGCCGTCGGTGGGAACCGTCTCGCCTCTGGCGGCTGAGGCCCCGATGTGCACCGCCACCTGCTTTGCCATTAACGAGGTAACGGTCAGCGCGGATGAGACCAGCCTGACGGTCCGCGGGACAATGGGTGCAGGTCGGCCCTTCGATCCTCAGGTGGACGGCGTCAGGCTGGAAATCGGCGACGGCGCCGGGCATACGGTCGATGCCTGGATTCCACCCGGGTCCTTCCAGCCGGACGGTGATCCTGCGGCTGGCGTGCTGAAGTACGTCGGCCCGGTCCCCGGGGGCAACGTGGAGATTGACGCCCTGATCCAGGGCTGCGGATTCACGATGACGACGACGCGCGCGCCGACCACGGCGCGGCCCGTCCGTACGAAAATGATGATCAGCCTGAGCATCGGAGACGTGCTTGGACGCGAGGCGGTCATGCTGACCTATGCGACCGGTCGGCCAGCCTATGTGAGAGAAGTCCAGTTCGACTGCTGTCCGATCCAACCCATCGACTTCGATCATTCAGAGCACATGGAGGAGGGCGAAGCCAATCTGACGTGCCAGGACTGTCATGTGGCGTCGACCACGCCGGTCTTTACCGGAATCCCCAAGAAAGAGAATTGCTTTAGCTGTCACGTTGCCGCAAAAGGAGACGGCGACGGTGGGATGCACGAGCTCGCCGAACTCGCCCCTTATGAAAACAATGACGTGGGAATCCCCTGGGTGCCCATGGCCATACTCCGCCCGGGCGTCGAGTTCTCGCACGACCTGCACCTGAGCGATGGCCAGATCGATTGCCAGGACTGCCACACCGACCTGGCGTCGCTGAACCACCCGCGAAAAGTGATGTATCGTTTCATGACCATGAGGCAATGCAGGCTTTGCCATGAAGAGCACGGGGCAGCGGACGATTGCCAGGCCTGCCACTTGGACTACCTCCTCCGCTGGAGCTACGCGGGTGATACGGATGATGACAACGATTGCGTGCTGGACGGCGCAGACAACGCGCCCATGGACCCCAACTCGTGCGGGGACGTCGACGGCGACGGATGTGATGACTGCGCCGTGGGTGTCGACGGGTTCGGTCCGCTCTGCGACGCAGATCCGTCCAACGACGGCACAGATACCGATGGCGACGGGCAGTGCGACCTCGGCGATCCGGACGACGACAACGACGGTGTGCCGGACGAGAGTGACAGCAGCCCGAGCAATCCGAATCTCTGTGAGGATACCGACGGCGACGGATGCGACGACTGCGCCGTCGGCACGGACGGCTTCGGACCGCTGGCGGACAACCAACCAGCCCACGACGGTACCGACACCGACGGCGACGGACAGTGCGCCGCCGGCGATGTGGACGACGACAGCGACTGCGTGCTCGATGCGTTCGACACAGACCCATCGGACCCCACCGCCTGCGAGGACGTCGACGGCGACGGATGTGATGACTGCGCCCTGGGCGTCGACGGAGTCGGCCCGCTGTGCGACGCAGACCCGGCCGACGATGGCACAGACACCGATGGCGACGGACAGTGTGACGCCGGTGATCCGGACGACGACAACGACGGTGTGCTGGATGGGAGCGACAGTAGCCCGAACAATCCGGATCTCTGCGAAGATGTCGACGGCGATGGATGCGACGACTGCGCCGTCGGCACGGACGATTTCGGACCCTTGGCTGACAACGAACCAGCCGGCGACGGTACCGACACCGACGGTGACGGGCAGTGCGACGCAGGCGATACGGACGACGACAACGACTGCGTTGTCGATGCGTTCGATACAGACCCGTTGGACCCCGGTCGCTGCCAAGACGTCGACGGCGACGGATGTGACGATTGCTCGTCAGGTGTCGATGGGTTCGGTCCCTTGTGTGATAACGATCCCTTCAGCGACGGTGTCGACACCGATGGAGACGGGCAGTGCGACGCAAGCGATCCAGACGACGACAACGACGGTGTGCCGGACGCGAGCGACAGCAACCCGTTCAATCCCAACCTCTGTCAGGACACGGACGGCGACGGATGTGACGATTGCACCGTCGGTACCGACGGCTTCGGGCCCTTGGACGACAACGACCCGGCCAACGACGGTGCCGACACCGACGGCGATGGGAAGTGTGACGCCGGCGATCCATGCCCCGCAGACCCCCTGGACGATGCAGACGGCGACGGCCTCTGCAGTTCTGAAGATAACTGTCCCGACCACGCGAACGTGCCCCAAGAGGATTGTGACGGTGATGGAATCGGCGATGTGTGCGCGATCGCCGGCGGCGCAAGTACGGATTGTAACGGAGACAGCATTCCGGATGACTGCGTCCCACCTCTCGAGCCACCGCAGACCGATTCCGCACTGCCGGATCTCGGACACGGGACAATGAACAGATTCATCACGTTCGTACCTGTCAACGCGGGTGTACGCACCGCTGTTCGTGTCACGCTCGTCGGCTTACCGGATCCGTTTGACGTCTGGAATGGCGCTGAGCTGTGGGTCGGACCGCCGATTGAAGTCAGCGAAAACGGCGGTTCCGTCAACCCAATACCTGGATCCGCCAGTTTCAACGTAGCCACACTGCAATGCGCTCCGTTCTATGCTGATTGGAGTGGGTTTGGAGTGGTTGACGTGTTCCACGAAAGCGTCATCCCGTCGGCGAGCTATCGCGCTCAGGTCGTCGCCGAAGATTGTGATGCGGCCAGAGAATCGAGCTTCTCTCATCCGCTCGATCTCAACACGGCCAGATGGGGCGACACTATCTCTGACTTCAGCGCGCAACCCCCCGGACCACCAAACGGTGTGGTCAGCATCCTTGACGCTATGGCAGTCATCGAGAGGTTCGGCAGCAGCCCGAATTCGATACGAAAGGCACGCGCCGATCTTGTATCGGACTGCTTGGATCTCGTGATCAACATCACCGACGTGATCTCAGTGTTGAGCGGTTTCCAGGGGGCGGAATATCCGTTCGGGCCAAGCGTGGCCGATCCGTGCGATTCGACGTGTTTCAGCCCCTTGCCGTAGCGTGCGATCGGCCCTCGCGAGCACGCATCGCGATCTGGATGAGGCACACGTGGCGACAGTCCAGATCCCGCGCCTGTGGATCCCAAGCGCGACGTGCGCCTCGCCGGCCACACACGAATAGGATTCCACGTCCGCGCGGTGGAACGGAATCCACCAGTATAGGCCGCGGAACGCATCGATACCGGCCATAACATCGGTCACCCGGACAACCCCATCGGGAAGGCCCCAGGCCGAATTTCCGGGATCCC
>JAJDDV010000028.1 GCA_029260135.1 Phycisphaerae bacterium
AAGGGCTCACAATGCCGATCGCCAGAACCAGGATCGTGACAATCGTCGCGGATTTCGTCACGTGCGAGACCTGATGGAGAAGTAGCGCCAGGCTCTCTTCGAGTTCCACCTGTTCACTCGCAAGGCGGGCGTCGAGCTCAAAGAGCATGGACTTGTCGGCCATCGTCTCCATCGTACCCGTCAGTATGCCCCAGGCCTCCTCCGTCTTGCCCTCGTCGGACAGCCGCAGGACCTCGTCTCCCTGGAGATTGAGTTGAGACAAGTGGCTGCTGATGCTCAGCAAGGCGTGAAGCTCCTCGTCCTCGGCTCGGGCATGCCGTCGGACGACGAGTTCTTTCCACCCGTTCATCGTATTGAGGGTATCGGAACGGGCGACATAGAGGTCGTCGCGTTCCTCGTTCGTGAGGACGGTCGTCGTGTATTCCAGGAGCTGGCGCGAGAGCGACGCGGCGAAGCTTCCGCCCAACAGGATCTCTCGACAGTCGTAATCGACAACGTCCAACGCTTCCGTCGGATCGCCCGCGAAAAAGCCCAGCGTGGCGAACGACCCGATGAGTCGATCCAGTGACGACAGTAGCTCCGTCGCGGTCTGACGAGACTGCTGTTCCAGGTCCAGCAGCAGAGAGTCGTCCACCAACACCCCCAAATCGTTGATGATCGACTGCCTCGCCGCTTCTTCCTTGCCGGCGCGCCCGAGTTCGATGATGCGTTGCAGCGCGGGTTCCAGCTTGGAATAGAGACGTTCGACCTGGAGAAGACGAGCCAACTCGGTTTCACTGCCGGCGTCCTCTGACCCGGCCGTACGTTTCCACGAAGCCAGAGCATGGTGAGCCTTCCGTCGCGCCTCTTCGTATTCGTCGTCGCTCTCCTGTCCAAAGGCAATGTGCAGCGATTCCGAGGTCTGTCGCGTGACGGCGGTGGCGAAACTCGAGGAGTACGCCGCCTTGGCGACATTGGCTCTGAAGGTTCGAAGCTGTCCACGGAACGTACCATACGCGACGAGCGTACCGGCCAGGAGAACCAGCGACACGCCCGCGAGTGGCAGGATGAACAGAAGGCACTTTGTCTTGAGTCGAAGAAGCACGACGGTTCGGGCTACCTTACAGCTACAGTCTCACTACACGATCCGGATTCCGGACCCCAATCGCAGGCACGTCCCGCGCGTCGGGACGGACCTCGGTCGGTCCGACCCTTGTTACGTCGTCGATCAGAGGCCGACCGGCGACGCGTAGACGTTCAGGAATTCATCGGCTAGGATGAAAAGTGGCTGTTCAACCGGGCGCGGTTTCTGAGAAATCAACCCGCAGGTCCGATAGTATGACCAGCGGCCGGTCCGGTCCAATGGCAGCGTTTTTCCGGCACTGGCGCTTGTTCGACGCCGCGCGAATCAGTGGGCCGACGGAAACGTCTTCGATTCCTGCTGGCTCTTGCGCGGAGGCTCTCACCCTGGTGCTCTTTGACACGTGAAATGATGGGTGGCACCTATATGAAGCAGGAAGTCAACAGACCGTCCACGCGAACGCGCCCTCTTCTTTACTTTCTGAGGGGCGTTTTTTCCGTTGGCGTTATGATGTTCGGACCCAAGACGTTCGTCGTCGTGGCGTTTCCCGGTGTCGTTGGCGTCTCCGTCCGACCACCCGCGATGTAGCAGCCATGTCATTCAATGCGCAAGGCGTCGCCCATAGCGAGAATGTCCGCTCTGAGCAGAGCAGAACAAACAGTGCCAAGAAAGCGGCATCGGCACGAAACCAAACCGAAGACGCCGCCAACTCGGTTTCCCTTCAATGCGGCTGAGAGGACTCGAACCTCCACGACCTTTCGGTCACTAGATCCTAAATCTAGCGCGTCTGCCAATTCCGCCACAACCGCTCAATCACGCACCTGCGCGTACCCAAGCCCATTATGCTCGATGATGCCGTCGACGCAAAACACGCTCCCGCCCTTCGCGCTCTTGCGGCCGGCTCCGCCGTCTGGAAAGATGGCTTCCGGTTCGGACACGCCGAATCGGAATCCACCAGCTTTCCGGAGGCTTCTCATGCAAGCGACGCGACGGCAGATGTTGACCGGAACCACCCTGGCTTTGCTGGGTCAGGGGTTCTCCTCTCGCCTGGACAAGGTCGCCGCCATGCAGGGCGCACCCGCCAATTCCCTCACCCGGTCCCTCGATCGTCAACGCAGCGCTGCAAGTGACGCCCTCCTGCTCAACCCCCACGCCGACGCCGAAGGTCCGCCCGCGCCCGCCACGTGCGATCGCCTCCCTCTCGAGTGGAACAAGCGGACCGTCAGACGATTCAAAACCAAACTGGCCGAGAAAGACATAAAGGCCTTTCTCGTGCGTGACCCGCTCAACATCATCTACCTGACCGGGTACTGGCACACAACCACCGAACGCCCGCAGGGCGTCTTCATGAACGAGGGCGACGCCGATCCCTGGTTCTTCTACCCCGGACTCGATCGCGACATCGTCCAGTCCTGGTGGTTCGGCGGCGGGCGCATGTACTTTGACTTCCACCACGGCGAAGGCGCGTTTCCACACGAAGGCACCGTCCAACAGGGCAAGAAGGTCGACCTCTTCAGCTTCATGCTCGATGGAATAAAGAAGCACGGAATTTCAGGCAAACGCGTCGGATTGGACGGTGAACTCTATCCGTCCGAATTGGCCAAAGCCAAAGCCATCCTCCCAGATGTCGAATTCGTCGACGTGTCCGAGACCCTCATGAGCATGCGCATGGTCAAGACGCCCGAAGAACTCGCACTCTGGCGCCGAGCCTACGTCTACTTCGATCGAGCGCACGCCTTCGCGCGGGACTACGTACTGACCCACGGAACCGACGTCACCGACTACGAGGTCGCCAAAGCCACCGAACTCTGGATCAACGACCGGCTCCTTTCCGATCTCGACCTGGCCGACGGCTCTCCACACCACGGCGTCAGAACCGGTATCGGAATCTACGCCCGCGTCGGGCCCGTCACCGCCTATCCGCACCCCAATCAGCCCTATTACAACCGCATCGGGCGCAACATGGCCATGCAGATCTCCGGCATCGCCCGCATCGGCGGATACGGTCACGAATGCTACCGCGCCTTCATCATCGCCGATCGAAACAAAGCGTTCGATCCCCACATGCAAAAGCTCTGGGAAGTGAGTCAACGCTGCTGCGATATTCAGATGGAACGCTCGAAGGCCGGCGTGACGTGCTCATCCGTCGCCTATGCCATCCACACTTACCAACTCGAGAAGGGCGTCGAGAAATACGTCTACCACCGACCCGCTCACGGCGCAGGTGTGGAAGGGCATCAAGCCCCCTACATCGCACTGGGCGATTACACCATGCTCGAACCCAACATGTGCTTCTCCGAAGAGCCCGGCCTCTACGACCCCGAGCACAAGTGCGGGTTCAACTGGAGCGACACGATCGTCGTCGCCGCCAAATCCGGCTATAGAATGAGCCTCGTGCCCTACTCGAAAGAGTGGTGCTGGCTGACGCTGTAAGCGAGCCGCTCGCGCTACGGCTTCTTACGCATGTACTGAACGATGTCGGTCGCCGTGCCGATCAGTGACCCGATCGCTGGGGGACTCTTCAGTTCTTCAAGCGGACCGCGAAGCGCGAAATCTTCCACCTGTATCGTAATAAGGACCCGCTTCGCACTGAGAAGTCTCGGAATGTCGATCGTCCGCGCCATGTCCTCCGGAATCAGGACGCTGACCTTCACGAGTTCGAGGAAGTCTTTGCGGGGTCGAGCGATCGACGCGAGTTCCTCGCGCCACTGCTCGCGATCCGCGACCCGTTTGGAAAGGCGCAACTGATGAAGGCGGATGTCCTTCTTGGAAACGTCCCCGTTCGCCACCTCGGCGCCGATGTCCTCTTCGAGTTGCTTCGTCTCCGCATCGAACGTCGCCATCGACGCGACCTCATCAGGAGTCCAGTACTCTTCGATCATCTTCGCATAGGCCTGAAAGGTGCCGCCAAGGTGAATCTGATGGAGATCGTCGGTCCGGGCCGACTTGATCACCAGTGACATGCGGATCGGCTTGACAAACGAACCCCTGCGATGAACCGCGTCCAGCACACCCTCGTACTGCCGCTTGGCGGTATCATAGGCCTTCTTGTCCGCCTCGGAGGCATCGGCCTTCAATCCTCCGGTCTGCCCGTATTTCCAGTACACCTCATCAATCTTGGATTCCGCAACGACCTCGTCGGCAACCCTGATCGCGTTTGTCGCCAGGAGCAGATGTCGCTCCGGGGCCTGGGCGAGTGAGACCGATAACGCTAGCAAAAGAGCACTCATAAGGTTCTCCTGGGAATCTACGCCCGCCACTCCACAGCGGCCGACGTTGACAGCTTCAGTATACGCCGATCAGGGCACTCTGTCACATTTCGACGAGGGATCCGACAACGTTTAACAAGTCGAATTCACGGTGGCGGGGGAGGTAGGAAGTGTACTCGCACCAGACTCAACACGCCGGACCAACCGCCGATGGAGGGACCGGACGGATCGCAAGGCTCGGCGGGTTCACACGCGTTTGCATGAGGCTACGCCTGCGACAGAATCGCTCAAACGCCCCACCGACGGATCGAGTGCGCATGGGGCATCGATACGCCGCGCGATTGAAACGCGGCACGATTCCGTCAAGACACTTCGCGAGCCTTGTGAGTGAATTCCGCCGACGATACCGGCCCGAGCGCGAGACCCCAATGACGCTGCACCCAGGTCTGCCTGAGCGAAATGAGCTGTTTTCCCCGAAGAAAAGGCCTAGTGGCGCCGCCCGAACACGAGGTACGCGTAGTACAACATCGTCATGATCGCCGTGATCGTGGCCGCAACGTAAGTCATCGCCGCCGCGCTGAGCACCTTCGCAACCACCGGTTCCTCAGACGCCGTGACAATGCCCTGGTCAACCAGAATCGCGCGCGCCCGACTCGACGCGTTGAACTCAACCGGGAGGTTGACCAGTTGAAACAGCACAACGACTCCGAACAGCCCCAGCCCCGCCGCGGCCAGCAGCCGACCGAACGTGCCCCCGCCGAAGCTGCTCATCAGCACGCCGACGAAGATCAACACAAACGAAAACTGAGTCCCGATCGACGCGGTTGGTACAAGACCGTTACGTATCGCCAGCGGGCCATACGCCGTCGCGTCCTGAATCGCGTGACCCACCTCGTGTGCCGCGATCCCCGCCGACGCCAGCGAGCGGCCGTTGTACACCTCCGGGCTCAGCCGCAGCACCTTCTGCCGGGGATCGTAGTGGTCCCCCAGAAACGACTTCACCGGCTCGATCGCCACGTCATTGATCCCCTGCGCGTTGAGAATTCGCTGCGCCGTCTCCGCGCCTGTCAGCCCGCTCCGCGACCGGATACGGCCCGCCTTCGCATATGCGGACTTCACCTTCATCTGCGCCCACAGCGCCAGCAGAATCGCAGGCCCCACGAACACGAAGTACATCGGGTCAAAGATAAACATAGCAAGGACGTCCATCAGCCCACCGCTCCAATCTACATGCCCTCAAACGTTGCCCTACCCCGCTCCCTCCGGGTGTCCGGACCGGGGACAAGGGTTACACCCGTTCGCCGGCTGGGTGGCCCACCTCTTCAGAGGTGGGGGATACGATGACCGGCGCTGGGTGCCGCTGGCGGCTCGCCCGCCAGTGTACTCGGCCGGCTGCAGATACCGCCGGGTGGCATGGGCAAGCGACAGCTTGCCCGTGGAGTCCAGCCGACAAGACACCACCACGGATTCTACACCTTCTACGCTCCACGCCCAGCAACGTTCCGTCGGTTCTTATCATCGGTATTCGCCCGCGACAGCCGTGAATTCCGTGGTCCACCCTGGCGCCGCGGTTATATCGCCGGCGGGCGATTTCGGACAGGGGGACGCCGGTCTTGACCCCAGATGCCCTACCCCCTATTCCTGAGCAGGCAAACTCGCCCCTCCGGGCTGCGCGGTCGACTTCGGAAAGGAAGAGGCGATGGAATACACGATCTTCAATACCGCCTGGGGACCCTTCGGATTCGTCTCCGAAGGAAAACGCCTGATCCGGACGTTCCTGCCCCAGCCGCGCGTCGACATCCGCCGCGCGATTCGAAAGAACTGGCCCGACGCCGAGGAGAATCTTGGCGCACTCCCCCGTTTCCGCCGCCAGGTGGTCGACTACTTCACCGGACGGCGCGTTCAGTTCAAGGTCGACCTCGAACTGACCAGCCAACCGCCGTTCCGGGCCGAGGTGCTCAAAGCCTGCAACAAGATTCCCTACGGCAAGACAGCCTCATACGCCGACCTCGCCCGTGCCGCGGGAAACGCCGGCGCCGCTCGCGCCGTCGGAAGCGCAATGGCCAACAACCCACTCCCGCTGGTCGTTCCCTGCCATCGCGTACTCTGCTCCGACGGCTCGCTCGGAGGCTTCTCTTCGCCATCGGGCGTCAAAGAGAAGCTGCGACTCCTGACCATGGAAAACGCAGATGTCATCCGTTCTTCAGCGCTCCACAGCGAGGCGAACGTCGTAGCCGCCTGCTGATGCGCTCTCAAATGTGTCACGATGTGGCACATGCAGTGAGGAAGCCATGACCGATCTATCTCGAAGAGGATTCTTCCAATCCGCCGCTGCCGCCGCAGCGTCGGGTGTGCTGGGCCAAAGCATCGCGCGCGCGGCCAATGGCCGTACCGCCGCCGCCCCTGTCGTCGTTTCGAGCGGCAACGGTCTGCGCGCCACCGAGAAGGCCGCCGACATGATCCGCGACGGCGCCGACACACTCGATGCCGTCATCGCCGGTGTCAACATCGTCGAGGAGGATCCCGACGACATGTCGGTCGGATACGGCGGGCTCCCCAACGAGGAGGGCGTCGTCGAGCTGGATTCTTGCGTTATGCACGGACCCACCAGCCGGGCCGGGTCGGTCGCCTCCATTCGAAACATCAAGACCCCGTCCCGCGTCGCTAAGGTGGTGATGGAGCGAACCGACCATGTCATGCTGGTGGGGGAGGGGGCCCTCCGCTTCGCGCGCGCGCACGGCTTCAAAGAAACCAACCTGCTCACCGACAAGGCCCGCAAAGTCTGGCTGCGATGGAAAGAAAGACATTCGGATCGTGACGACTGGATCGGCGCCGAAGACGCCGATGACACCCAGTCCAACGCTCGCTTTGAACGCTTCCCCTGCTACGGAACCATCAACTGCTGCGCCGTCAACGAAACCGGCGAACTCAGCGGCGTAACGACCACCAGCGGGTTGGCATTCAAGATCCCCGGTCGCGTCGGCGACTCGCCGATCATCGGTGCCGGTCTCTTCGTCGACAACGAGGTCGGAGCCGCAGGCAGTACCGGTCGCGGCGAAGCCGTCATCAAGATTTGCGGTGCGCACGCCGTCATCGAAGAAATGCGAAACGGAAAACCGCCGACCGACGCCTGCCTGGCCGCACTCAGGCGAATCGTACGCACCACCACCGAAAAGAGGCTGATCGACAAGAACGGCCGACCCAACTTTGACGTCAAGTTCTACGCCGTGGGCAAAGATGGCTCCTTCGGCGCCGCCGCCATCTGGTCAAAGGCCAGCTTCGCGGTCTATTCTGACGGTCGAAACCGCCTCGAACCCTGCGCCCACTTGTACGAGAGACCCTAGTCCGGGCTGAATACGAATCTCAGATGGGGGGGGCGGTATTGACGCATCGGGACCAGCCGGTGCGGCGTGCCATGCCCCAGCCGAGGGCGCGGGCATGCCGGTGGCCAGGGTCAACCGAAGCGCCGGCATGCCGCCGCCTTGGTCCACGGCACTTGATCACGGGGTGAACTCGATCAACCGTCCGGACAGGTTTGACCGGTTACGCTCGCTGCCAGGCACCGCCTAGCACTGACCACTCGTCCCTCACCCGCCACCCTTGCGTGCCGCGAACAGAATAACCACGACCAACGCCGCAACCACAAGTCCGATACTTGTCACCGACCATTCCATGTTTCACTCCACACACCCCAACGCAGGCCCGAGAGTCAAGGATTTCCCGAGCGACAAGGGGTTCGGCCCATCCCATTATATGATCGACCGTACCAGCACAGGCAACCAGTCTTTTGTCGGGACTTGCCTGCCTACGCCACACGCCCCGCCCGAGCCGATCCCGGCCGCAATCCCCCAATTCGACGAACCGACCGAGGGGACCCACCCCGCGCGGCAGCGAGCCCATGCGCGGGCCACGAACCAACGCCCTGACAACAAACTGGGAATTCGCCGCACGATTAACCGATAAGAACGCCTATGGGTAATCTCGACCGGGTTTTGGACCTCCCGCCCGAGGGCGTCGACCACTACCTAGACAGCGAAGCTGTCGTTCCCGCGGATTCCGATGGCCGCCCACGGTGCGTGGCGGTCATGTACCACTACGTCCGCGATCACCAACCGCCGGAGATGATCTCGCTGCCCGGAGCCGTCGGCGGTGTACGTGGTTTGACCCGAACCCAATTCCGCCACCAGGTCGAGCAGCTCTGCCGCGTCATGGAGCCGATCGACTGGCCGACCTTCTTCGCCTGGCAGCGCGGTCTCGCTTCGATCCCCGGTCAGTGCTTCCTGCTGACCTTCGACGACGGACTGTCCGATCACGCGCGCAACGTCGTTCCGATACTCGACGAACTCGGACTGCGCGGCGTTTTCTTCATTCCCGGCGAGGTCCTGACCTCACAACGTCTGCTCTCCGCACATGCGGTGCATCTGCTGCTCTCTCGGATCGATGACGAAACGCTCGAACGAGAGCTGTTCGACGACCTGCGGCGAAACGGTCGGACTTCGTTCGATTGGCGGACCGTCATCGACTCGAACGAAGCCGAAACCATGTACCATTACGAATCTCCCCGCAGAGCCCGATTGAAGTACCTCCTCACGAGCGTGCTCCCGATCGAACTTCGCGTCCTTCTTGTGGATACGCTCTTTGAGCGATTCGTCGGAACCTCGTCGCGTTGGGCGCGCGAGTGGTATCTGGGTTGGGACGACGTCGCCGCGATGGCGGCCAAGGGGCACACCATCGGCGCCCACGGCTATCGTCACGAACCACTCACGAGGTTTACCCCCAAGAAGAGGCGCGAAGACCTGCGCCAGGTGGCCGCCGTGCTGAGCAATGGACTCGGTCCCGACATGCGCCCCCTGTCTTATCCGTTCGGAGCCCACGACGACGACACCTGTACAGCCTGTTACGAGGCGGGATTCTCCCACGCATTCACCACCGAGCGGAGCTGGGTAAGGCCCGCCGTCGACGTGTTCCGTCTTCCACGATTCGACACCATCGACGTCCCCGCCCTGCTCGACAAGGATGTCGCATGCCCGGTCGCCTGAGCCCACCACCCTCGCCGAACGAATGCGAGCGCAACGCCTTGCCTCGTACGATTCCCTCGCCGATGACGAGGTCCGACCGACTGCGCCGATTCCTCGAGGCCTACTGGCTTCGACCGGAAAACGCTTTCTGGATGGCACTGCGCAGCGACGTACTCTCACGTTGCCGTATGAATCATCGTTCCATCGACCTATGTTGTGGTGACGGTCTGTTCAGCTTTCTGCACGGTGGCGGAATCCTGGACCCAGCCCATGACGTCTTTCATTCCGTCGGCGATATCGACCGCGTACAAACCGACAACGCCGACATGTTCGACCATGCGAGCAACATCGCCCAGCCGCCGATCCAACGTCCCGCGACCGATACGTTCGACATCGGCACCGATCTCAAACCGGCCTTGCTGGCAAAGGCGCGCTGCTTGGATTGCTATGGCGACCTCATCGAGCACGACAGCAACCAGCCACTGCCCGTCGAAGACGGCGCCTTCCAGACCGTCTACTGTAACGCAGCCTATTGGGTGACCAATATCCACGGCTTCCTTCAAGAACTCTCACGAATCACCGCTACCACCGGCCGGGTTATTCTGCACGTTAAGCTCGACGCCATGCGACGTTACACGCTACAGGCCCATCGCGATCTCCTCGGCGACCGATTCCTCCAAATCATCGACCGCGGTAGATCCAAAACGTGGCCCAGCCTGACCAACCGATCCACGTGGGAGAACCGCTTCAAGACGGCAGGGCTGAAAGTCGAAGAAGCGACCCCGTTCATCACAAAAACCCACGCCCACATCTGGGACATAGGGCTTCGGCCCATCGCACCGCTGCTCGTGAAAATGACCCGGGCGCTGACGCCGAAGACTCGAGCCGACATCAAGCGAGAATGGGTCGAGCTTTTTCACGAGATTCTCACCCCCATCTGCGACTCGTCCTTCGAACTGACCCGCCCCGACGAACCGGCCGAAATCCAATACGTCCTCTCCACCTCAACGAATCCGTAACACCGCGCAGGACGTCGATTCGTCGCCCATTCGACATGCGTTCCGCCCTCCCGATTGAGCCACCATACAAGCCGCAGTAACATGCCCCGTTCGTCCGTTGCCGTCGCACCGTGCCTAGCGCGATCCAAGCTGTCCCCGCTCCCTCTGGGAGAGGGCTAGGGTGAGGGCCAAAAGCGAAGACCCAACGCTCGCCGCACGGTCTTGAGGCGACGGATGGCTTGGCCAGGCGAAACGCCGCCGACCGGAGAACCGAACTTTTGGACCGCTTTGAACTCGTCAGCTCGTTCACGCCGTGCGGCGATCAACCCCGCGCCATTGACCGAATCGTCACCGCCTTCAACAAGGGCGCGAAACGCCAATGCCTCCTCGGCGTAACCGGCTCGGGAAAGACGTTCACCGTGGCGAACGTCGTCGCCGAGCTGAACCGCCCGGCGCTCGTCATCTCGCACAACAAAACGCTCGCGGCCCAGCTCTACGAGGAGTTCCGCGAACTCTTCCCCAAAAACGCCGTCGAATACTTCGTCAGCTACTACGACTACTACCAGCCGGAAGCCTACATCCCTCAGCGCGACATCTACATCGAGAAAGATGCCTCGCGCAACGAAGACCTCGACCGACTGAGACTCTCAGCAACAAGCACCCTCGTCGCCCGATCCGACGCACTGATCGTGGCCAGCGTCTCCTGCATCTTCGGCCTCGGAAGCCCCGAAGACTACAAAGCCAGTGTGATCGTCATCACGCTCGGTGAGTTCATCGAGCGCGATCAGCTGCTTCGACGATTCGTAGACCTGCAATACAACCGCAACGACTTCGACTTCAAACGCGGAACCTTTCGCGTCCGCGGCGACATCGTCGAACTCTACCCGGCCTATGAGGAAGTCGCCTACCGGATCGAACTCTTCGGCGACGATGTCGACAATCTCGAAATGATCAACCCGCTCTCCGGAGAGTCACTCGGCAAAGTCGAAAAGCTCTTCGTCTACCCCGCCGTGCACTACGTCATTCCTGAAGAGCGCATTCAACAAGCCACGACCGCCATCCTCGAAGAACTCGACCAGCGAGTGAAGGAGTTTCGCCGCCACGGAAAGCTCCTCGAAGCCCAGCGCCTGCTCGCTCGCACCAAATACGACGTGGAGATGCTCCGAGAGGTAGGCCACTGCGCAGGCATCGAAAACTACTCGCGACACCTCAATGCAACCGAGCCGGGCGCCAAGCCGTACACCCTCGTCGATTACTTCCCCGAAGATTTCATACTCATCATCGACGAGTCCCACGCGACGATCCCCCAGCTCAACGCCATGTACAACGGCGATCGAGCCCGAAAGGAGACCCTCGTCGAGCACGGATTCCGACTCCCAAGCTGCCTCGACAACCGACCGATGAGGTTTGAAGAATTCGTCGGAATGTGGGATCGTGCGATCTTTGTCTCCGCCACACCAGGCCCCTATGAACTCGCCGATTGCGCCGGTGAGGTCGTCGAGCAGATCATCCGACCGACCGGCCTCGTCGATCCGCCCATCGACGTGCTCCCCGCCAGAGGACAGGTCCCCGACTTGCTGCAACGCATCGCCGTTCGGGCAGCCGCAGGCGAACGCGTGCTCGTTACCACGTTGACCAAACGCCTCGCCGAAGACCTGGCAGCTTATATCGAACGAGAGGGTCTGCGCGGCCGATACATGCACGCTGACGTCGACACGATCGAACGCGTGACCATCCTTCGCGAATTGCGAGAAGGGAAGTTCGACGTTCTCGTCGGCGTCAATCTCCTCCGCGAAGGGCTCGACCTGCCCGAAGTGTCACTCGTTTGCATCCTCGACGCCGACAAGGAGGGCTTCCTGCGCAGTGAAACCTCGCTCGTTCAAATGATCGGCCGCACCGCCCGAAACGTGAACGCAGAGGTCAAACTCTACGCCGACCGTGTGACGCCCAGCATGAAGCGCGCCATGGACGAAACAAACCGCCGTCGCGACCGCCAGCTCGAATACAATCAGCAGCACGGCATCACGCCGAAGACCATCCAAAAGGAAATCCGCTCATCCCTCGAACGCATCGTCAGCGCGCACAAAGTCGCCGCCGAGGCCATACACGCCTCCGAAGAACAGCTCGACCGCGCCGAGTTCATCGCCATGCTCGAAAAGGAAATGATCGAGGCCGCCCAGGAACTCGAGTTCGAAAAAGCCGCCCGCCTCCGCGACCGCATCAAAGAACTCAAAGACGCCCCGGAACTCCGCCGAAAACCGTCCGACGGCCAGTCCGGCAGATGAGTCGACCGGGGAAGGGATACCCCGCTCCAACCGCCGCTCGAACGTCTGTCTTCGCGACCCTGTCTACCACGGGAGCACTCAGCGAGCCCGAGAGGGGGCTCAAAACGACATTCGAGGTCGAGTGACACTTTGCGCCGTCTCCGGGCCCGGAGGTTCAGCCGCCACCCCGCCGGCCTCAGGGCGGGCCATTCTGTAAGGAATTGTACCCTTCCGCTCCGAGAATTGTGATATACTAGCGCGGCGGTCTCGACGCCACTTCGATAAGCCGCGAGGCTGACAGTGCTGGCAGAAGGTCGAAAGCGGTCGGTGCAGTTCGGGGCTGTGGAGGGTCGTTACGCGAGCGAGGCATGGAGCGCTTCCGGTGGTCGGGCCTCGTTTCGTGCTTGCACGACTTCAAGAAGGCGGAGGGTGGCATGACCGTTGATGGCGCCGCAACACGCGATACCGTGTCCACGAGGCGACCACGTGCTCGACGCTGCACGACACGACGCCCCAACGGTGTCAATCCATCAGCCCTTCTCGCGATCAGGCCGCCTGGTCTCACCGCCCGCGCTTTCCGACACTCGGTGCCACCGGCCGGGCATCAACGCAGTGGACCGGATGTCCGTTGCGATATCGTCGTCGTCGAAATCCATCTCGATCGGTCAGCCTCGACACACCGAGGCCCAAAAACGCGTTCCTCGCGCCGAAAGGTACGGTGACCCATGCGTAACGATTCGCTTTTCACGGAATCTTCGTGGTGGCTTCTTGGTGGGGCCTTGGCGGTCCTCGCGGGCGTTTCCTCCGCGCCGGCGCAAGTCGGATCCTCCATGACGCCGGGGCCCGCTGCCAACCGCTGTCTATCGTTCACAACGCCCGCATTCGATCAACCGCTCGCTTTCAAGATCACCGTACGCTCGAGTTCACTTTTTCCCGAAACGGAAGGGTCGATGAAATGGTTGTCGCCGATGCGCAACGCGAAGCGTACGCTTCAATGCGATCCCTTCTTCGAGATTTGGGATTCCCAGTCCGAAATTCGCGTAGCGGGACCAGACATCGTTCCCGGCACGACGTACGAAGTCGGGTGCTTGACCGAAGGGCACGTCCTGATCGACGCCATCCAAATCTCGACGCCACGGTGGGGCGATATCACCGGACCCCGGACCCCGACGGGGTGGTCTCCTCCCGACGGCGTGGCGTCGATCCTCGACATCGCAGCCGTTGTGGACAGCTTCCGAGGCCGGCCCGACGCCCTCCCGCAGGAGCGTGCCGATCTGTATCCCGCCGACCCCGATCAAGTGATTTCCATCTATGACCTTCTCGCGTCGGTCGAGGCCTTCAGAGGCCTGCGCTATCCCTTCCAACCAGGTGAGACCTGTACCCCGCCACTGGAGGGTACATTCGACTTCTTCGAGAAATATACATCGCCGATTCCGTGGTACACGATATTCATCGGGCCCAACGCCTGGTATTTCGACGGAAAAACCTATGTCGTGTTTCAGGGAAATGGTGATTCGTTTGACTCATACATCCTCGCGTTTGATCACGGAACGATGCAATGGTCAAGCACAAGCCTCATTGGCGAAGGTGCCAATGACCACGGCGTTCCTGCCATACTGGTCGACACCGTCTTGAACCCGGGACAGATCCACGTGTTCTACGGTTCGCATCACTATTTCTATCATCCGCAGAAGTATGCGCGTTCGGTTCTTCCTGGAGACACCACGGAATTCGAGGTGATGCCACCCACCTCCTTTGCATCAACCTATCCGCAGCCCATGCAGTTCGCCGATGGAGAAATCTGTTTGTTCTTCCGCGAAAGCTGGGGGAGCAGCGTCGGGCAGGATGGCATCTGGGGCTTTATTTCCTCATCCGACGCAGGGGACAACTGGACATCCTTCACCGGTTTGCTTGACAACATCGAGAACGAACCCGAGCACGTGTTCTCATGGTATGGCAGGTTCTTCAAGGCGCCGGATGAGTCCATTCACTTCGCCGGTGTAGCGCACCAGGAGGCGGGACTCCCTCCCGATCAGTCGTGGAAGAATGTCTACTACATGTACAGTGAAGATCGCGGCGTGACATGGAAGAACGAGCGTGGTGAGTGGCTCGATCTTCCGCTGAGCGAAGAGACCGCGGATCAAATCCGAATCGCTCAAACTCAGAGCAGTTATCCGCCCAGCGTCGATTTCGATGAAGCGAGCAACCCCTACCTGCTCAACGTCGAGAAGGACGAAGACGGACTCTTCGCGTTGACCCTGAGACGTCATAACGGTGGCCAGTGGACAACCACCCGCCTGCCGCTGGATGGCGTCAGAGACAAGGAGCAGACCGGGCGGCTCTTCGTCCATGACCACAACAACATCGACGTCTTCGCCTCCGGCCACGACGGACTCGTCCAACTGCAGACGACCGATGGAGGAGCATCCTGGATGCCCGTACGCGTCATCGCATCGTCGCATCAAGGGCATCCCTCGCCCGTAGGCGTCCAGCGATGCGAGGGGGCGGCGAGCGACTTCTTCCTCATCTTCCGAAAAGGGCAGGAACTCTATCTTTGGGGCGAGAGTGGTTTCGCGCAACGCACCTTCGGAACAACCTCCAACGGAAACTAGGACCGAGTCTAGAAAGTCCGTTCGAGTTCGTATTCCCCCGCATCCCAGCGGCGCGTCCTCTCCGAGCCGCGACCGTGAGGGAGCGGACAACTCGAGAACGCAACAAGCCTGCTGGGCGTGTCATGCCCAAGCGAAGATGCAGGATGCATCTTGATGCGTCTATCTGTAGGGTCCGCTGTGCGGACCACCAGCCTCCCCCCTTGCCAAGGGGGGATTCAGGGGCGTGAGGTGGCCCGTAGAAAGACCGCCGTTGCAGAATGCAATCCCGACGTGTCGCGGTCGACACCGGACCCGACCACCCACAACCGTCACGACCCTGAGAGGTGCATAGCGCTGGCAAGGGGGCTCTGGACACGGTTCAAGTAATGGCGGTAAAGTCATCACGTAAGTCCAAACGGCCTGGCGATGTGACGACCTTCCTTCTTGAGGTGACTCGTGCGATTGAAGTCCGGTGGACCTCGGTGTGCCCTGGCGCTTGTGTTGGGAAGCGGTGTTTTCGGTGGACCGGCGATGGCGAGCCAACCGGTCATGACCCTCGCACCGGAAAAGCCGACCGCGGGGCATCCGCTTCAGGTGACATACAATACGGCAGCGGAGGGGGCGAAGTTTCGCACCGCCGAAGAAGTGCGAATGATCGTGTGGGCGGTTTACGCGGATGGTTGGCACAGGCACGAAGCCTACACAATGCGTCGTGTGGGCAGCAAGTTCGTGGGCGAGATCCGAATCACGGAACCGCTTTGCAGAATCGACATTTACTTCTCAAACCGGTTTGATGTCTTTGACAGTGAGAACGCTCTCCAAAGCCGACTCATATACCAACCTGACGGTCAACCGGTGCGCCACGCCCTCGCCACTCGAATAGACGACGCCCAACCGGAGGCTGCGCGCGAGCTGTTCGACAAGGAGATGACGCTCCATCCGCGCAATTACTACGCCTACTTCGAGTGGTGGGGAAGCGTCAGACAACACAATCGATCCGAGTACGAAAGTGAACTGGTCAACGACCTGCGACGCCTCGAACAGACCGTCGTTGGTAAGCCGCTGGACTATCAGTTCATCCGGGTAGCGGCCTACCTTGATCTGCATAAGGAGGCGCAGGCGCGGAACGTCCTTCTTTCCATGCTCCAGGAAGCACCGCAGGCACGTTTCACCTGGTTTGCGTCGCGACTGTACCGGTACAGAACGTATGCCCAGAACATTACCGGCGATGGGCCCAAGGCAGTCAATCACGCCATTGTAGCGGCCCTGCGCAAAGCTCCGACCTCGCCATTGGCAAGGATCGGACTGCGAGATTATATCCACGAGGAGGACTATCCTTCGGAGGTACTTCGGTTGATCGCTAACACGTGGCTTAAAGAGAACTCGCTCCTTTCATTGCCACACTATTCACTTGCGATCGCAGCCAAGCGCGACGGACGGATGAAGGAGGCGTATGACGCTGTTCGGCGGGCCATTGACCTGACGCTGACGGCCAACCTTCACTTTCCTCAGGGATTCCAATCGGCTCAAGAAGCGTACCGCTTGCCGGCGATGTATCGGTTGTGGGCTGACACAGCGCTCGCGCTGGGCAAGCACGCAGAAGCCCTGGCCGCAGCCAAGGCGGCCGCCGGCCTCTCGCAGGGGGATAGCTCCGGTAGGGCGGAAGAGATCGAAGGAAAGATCTGGGCGAACCTGTACGACACGTATCACGCGGAGCGAGCCTTTATTCAAGCCCACCTTCGGCAGGCTAAGCGGGGGTGGGATGATCTGCGGAAGCTGTATATCAATGCTCATGGTTCTGACCGGGATTTCGATGCCCACGCCGGGAAACTCCTGAAGGAGGCACTGGACGGAAAGCTCTTTCCCGCGCCGGATTTCGAAGTGACGACCATGGCGGGGAAGTCCTACAAGAGCGAGCAGTTACTCGGAAAGGTCGTAGTCCTGAACTTCTGGTACATTGGCTGTGGCCCGTGCAAGGCCGAACTGCCCGACCTCAACCGAATCGTGGGCGCGTTCAAGAGCAACGAGGACGTGCTGTTCTTCGCCATAGCACACGATTCAAGAGAGAATCTCGCGGTATTCCTGAAGAAACACCAACTTGAATACCGCGTCGTACCCGATGCCACGGCGCTTCACGATCTGTTTGGCGTTCGCGCGCACCCCACACATGTGATCATCGATCGCAAAGGCCGCATCCTCTGGCGCGCCGGCGGCGGCATGACGTTCGACGAACTCAAGCCGATGGTCGACCGGGCTTTGACGTTAGTACTTGACTGAGTTCGGTAACGCAGAACGCAGGTTCGCCGGGGATCAACAGCCCTTCAACGTTGCCTCCTCCGCAAGTGAGATCGCCCCGAACCTTCGAGCCGCCGCACCCATCACCCGGGTGGCATGACCAAGCGAAGCGCCGCCATGGTGTGTGGCGCCGACGGGTGGCATGGCCAAGCGAAGCGCCGCCATGGTGTGTGGCGCCGGCGGGTGGCATGGCCAAGCGAAGCGCCGCCATGGTGTGTGGCGCCGGCGGGTGGCATGACCAAGCGAATCAACACCATGTGGTGTGGCACCGGTTTCCAACCGGTGAGAGCGTGCATCGTGATGCCCCTCATTCACGAAGTGAACCGAAGGCGATGGACCATATCGATCCCCGAACGACCCGTGGACACCGTCCGCGCTGAGATGGCCCCCTCGATCCTCGCCACGCCGGCGAAATCCAACGGTCCCGGGGCACCCTCACCGCCGATCAGAATCGGCGCGGTGTAGACCAACGCCTCATCGACCAGACCCGCTGCAAGAAAAGAGGAGAGAACCGTCCCGCCTCCCTCGACCAGGAGATTCGTTACACTGCGCTTCGCCAGATTCCGCAGCACGTCTTTCAGTGAAAGGCCGACGGACAAACCGTTCCGGCGATACGCGCGATCTCCCGTGACACGGTGTCGGGCGCTGGACCCCTTGGGCGCCTTCCCAGGCCGACAGGCACGCACTTCGACGCCCCGGCGGCGAAGACGATCGGCTTGGCGCGAGGACCCGCGCTCGCGTGATGTGAACACGATCGTCTGGTGCTCGCCCGCCGTCCCGACAAGCCGAGATCGCTCCGGCAATCGGAGCCGACCGTCGAGCACCACGCGCAGCGCACGGCGCCGGATCGCAACGTCGCGCGCCGTCAGCAGCGGATCGTCACTCAGTGCCGTGCCCGCCCCGACCAGAATCGCGTCGACGCGAGAACGCAACAGATGGACCCGCCGCCGCGATGTCTCGCACGATATCCATTGCGAGTCGCCGGTTCCTGTTGCCAGTTTCCCGTCAAGACTCTGCGCCCACTTCGCGATCACGAACGGCCGCCCAAGAACAATCCGTGTCAGATACGGTGCGAGAACCGCCTTCGCTTCGGCTTCCAGCAATCCCGGTGCAACGCTCACGCCGCCCGCGCGCAGCACCCGCACACCCTTGCCTCGCACCAGCGGATTCGGATCACCCGTAGCTGAAACGACACGCGAAACGCCCGCCGCGATAAGTGCCGCGCAGCAAGGAGGGGTCTTCCCTTGGTGGCTACAAGGTTCCAACGTGACGTAGACCGTGGCCCTGCGGGCAGACGCCGTGCAGGAGCGAAGCGCCTCGATTTCTGCATGAGGACCGCCGAAACGACGGTGATAACCCTCACCCAAGACACGCCCGTCCCGAGCGATCACGCACCCGACCATCGGATTGGGCTCGACGCGCCCCTCGCCGCGCCGCGCCAACGCGATCGCCCGCGCCATCATCCTGCGGTCGAACGCAGTCCAACGATCGTTACGCTTCGCGCTTGCTGACATGGTATTCGCGCCATCATCCCGCAGGCGTTCTGGGTCGGCGATCAAACCACGTATGGATCAGAAGCAAACCGACGCCGATCACCAGCGCTACGTCAGCGACGTTAAACACCCAGGGCCACATGTCCCTACCACCGAACCGAGGCGTTCCCGCCGGGAACTTGGGCACGAACTTGATAAAGTCCCGAACCACGCCCTGCCGACGGACCGAAACCTCCTCCGGCGCGAAGACCCGGGGATTCGCGCCGCTGGGGTAGTCACCGATCCGGATGCTGTCGTGACCCTCGAGGTTGACCAGCTTACCGACCAGCGTGGCGACTTCCCCCGAACGGGCCCGGAATTCCACGACGTCGGCCACGACAAACGCGCGATCGTAGAGGTTCCCCAGTGCACCCGCCAGAATCAACGCAAGCGCGAGATGAAGGCTCCGCTGCCGACGCGCACTGTGGAAGAAGAGGTAGACCACAAAACCAAACGCGAAGAGCGACGCGACAATGAAGAGCTTCGTCTGACCCGTGAACGAACCGAAAACCGCACCCGTGTTCAGTGAACGGCGAAAATCCAACACCCCGTCGAAGACCGGCCGAATCTCGTTCGACTGAAGATGCGCGAAAACCCACCGCTTCGACCAAAGGTCCAACCACAAAACGCCAACGGCCACACACCAGAACAGAAGATGAGACGCGAAATGCCGAATGGCCGGAAGATCGCCCAAGTCACCCGCGCGCGTTTCTTTGACCGGAGTGCAGTCCATAGGCCGTCATGCGGTCAAATGGCGCGACCTTCCTCGCGAGCCCGTGCATACTCGATGCAGTACTTGGCCCAAGGCTTGGCACGCAGCCGCGCCTGGCTGATCTTCTTTCCCGTGGCCAGGCAGATACCGTACGCTTTCTTTTCGATCCGAAGAAGGGCGTCGTCGATCTCGCGGATGAGCGACTCCTCATTCGCCAGCAAACCGAGCGTAAACTCCTGCTCCCAGTTGTCGCTGCCCAGGTCGGCCATATGAATCGGCATGGCCGATTGTTCACCCTGACCGCGCGCATCGTTGCTCAACGCCTCATTCGACAACCGTTCCACATCGCCGGCAAGTTCCGCCCGTTTCTCGAGAAGAAGCTCCCGAAAGGTCCGGAGTTCCTTCGCCGTGAGGTAAGTCTTGGGAAGCGGCTTCTCTTGGGGAAACTGGATCGGATCCTGCGACGTCGCCGCAGGTGCCGTCGACCGAGTCTTCGTTCGAGGACTCGACGGTGTCCCCTTCTTACTCGCACCCTTCCCGCGCGCCCTGACCGGCGCCGAAGACTTGGCCGCAGCCCGCTTCTTCGAAGCGGAGGCCTTCTTCGCCGTCGCACCCGTGACCTTCGCCTTCTTCACCGCCCCGACCGCGCGCGCCGCCTTCTTGACCACCTTCTTGGTCGTTCGGGCGCCGGCCGCAGCCTTGCGCTTGACGGTCTTGCGCGGAGCGGAACGGGCCGCTCCGCTCTTCTTACTGATTCGCTTAGCCACTCGTGGTATCCTGCGAAGCTACAATCCCCGTGCGGCGAACGTAAACCCTTATCAGATAAAGGGAAACGATAATCGAAGCACTGCACTATAGTCTCAATCCGACGCGGTGTCAACGCCCTTGAAACCTGTTCTGGCCGCGATTCGCGGGGAGCGAGCCAAGCGCTGACGCCGGTCACCGGCGCCCCTGGCAACGGGATGAGGGAACCACGCGCTAACGAAACGGTACACGTCCTGACCCGTTGAATGCAGCCGCGAGAAAGGGATCGAGCGATGAGGGATCGGATCGACAGGTCACATCACGCGCGAAAAGAAACGCCACAAGCCCGGGAGCGGAGCGCCCGCACGGCAAGCGCACGAGTCACGTCTCACCGCCCCCGCCATCTCCCATCGGCCGGTCGCTTCCCTCGTCGTCGCCCGACGTTCGCCGATGCCGCCGCAGCGCGTCACGCAGAACGTATTCGATCTGCGCGTTCACGCTGCGCAGCTCGTCCTTCGCCCAGCGGTTGAGCTGCTCCATCACCTCCGGAGGCAAGCGCAGCAAGAATGGCTTTCGTTGCGCCATCAGTTTCGCAAAACTCGCTAGCTGTAGAGACTGCCCGTATTGACGATCGGCTGCGCGTGCTCCTGGCTGCACAGTACGACCAGAAGATTCGACACCATAGATGCCTTTCGCTCTTCATCCAGCTCAACCGTCTTGTGCTCTTCGAGCTTCGTTAGCGCCATCTCCACCATCCCCACAGCCCCATCGACGATCCGGCTTCTCGCAGCGACGATCGCCTCGGCCTGCTGACGCTGAAGCATCGCACCGGCAATCTCCGGTGCATACGCCAGGTGGCTGATCCGTGCTTCTTCCACGAGAACACCGGCCCGGTCAACACGCTCTTGCACTTCCTTTTGAAGACTCACCGAGATCTCGTCCACGCTCCCACGCAACGAGAGAGTATCCCCCTCAAACGTGTCATAAGGATATGACATCGCCAGGTGTCGCAGCGCCGCCTCGCTCTGAACCATCACGTAATCGATGAAGTCGTCCACATCAAAGACAGCCTTCGCCGTGTCCGTCACACGCCAGACCATAACCAGCGCGATCTCGATGGGGTTTCCGCGTTGGTCGTTGACCTTGGTCTTCTGCCCGTTGAGATTTCGCGCACGAACGGACACCTTTTTCTTGATCAACAGCGGGTTGGCCCAGTGAAACCCACCTTCCGATACCGTACCCGTATACCGCCCGAACAAGATCAGCACAGCCCGAACGTTGGGCTGCAGTGTGAAAAACCCAAAGCACAGCACCGACCACAACAACGAGAGCAGCCCGCACGCAACGCCATGCCAGATGTGCTCACCACGGACACACCAGTACCCGTAATAACCAAGCCCGATCCCCGCGATCAGCAACACGGCGATCATCACCCAACCGCTCACCGACCATCGCTGGACTTCCTGAGATTTCATCGTACCAACCTCCAATAGAGACGATGTCTTAGCGATACCTTGGTGCTATCATTAGTATATCATGATCCCGGCCCGACGCAAGGTGTTTCTCCGGACACCGTCCATTTATGACAACGAACGACATGATGTGCAGTGACAACGATGAAATTGCCATGAAACTGAACTCGTGCGGCCCGCGGCACGCGCAGGCAGAGACTCAGAAAGTGGCGTTTCCCTTGTCTGGGAACCGCCGCGTCCGCTACCATGACGCTCCTTAGCGATCCGGTGGGACCACCAGCCGATCTCACCGACAGCAGTTCTTCTGGGGAGGGAATCGATGGAAGCCACCCGGCTCAGCTCGAGACCACCGCTGCTTCTTGGCAAACGCGTAGCGCGCATCGTGATGCACCTTCTGCGCCGTCCCGAGAACGCAGGACGCGCCGGTCAACGTAGGCTCCGCTGTGCGGACCATTTTCGCTCCCCCCTGACCAAGGGGGGAGGCAGGGGGGGGATGCGACAGCAAGTGCCATCATCATGGCACCGCCGCGTAGGGTGCATCTTGATGCACCTTCTCCTCTGCTCCGCCGCCATCGCCCAGCAGCCCGACACCGTCGTCCGCGACTCCTTCACCGGCGAGATCAGCAACGCCGTCAACGTCGACCGGGGGTTTCCAAGCTCCGACGAGTACCTCACCATCTACAGCATCCAGTCGCACCAGACCGGCCGGGTCGGCAACGTCACCGACGAAGCCTTCGTCTATCAGGTCATCGACGCCGAACCGCTGAGCTACAGCGTCTTCATGAACCTCAACCCCTCGACCGGCCTGCTCTTCCCCGGCGCCATGCTCGGCGACAACTGCGGTTTGGGTAACGGATACACACCCGGAGTTGATGAAATCAGTTCCTACTCCGCGAAGTTCTTCCGCAGCTCCGCCGACCCACAACCCGGCCTGGCCGACTTCCACTTGGAACTCTGGGACGGCGATCCGTTCGCCCTGTTCGACACGCCGGGGTCGGGATTCACGAACTTTCCGATCGCCGGCAGCGAGGCAGACTTCACGGACATCCCATCCGCCTACTACTTCACGGCCACAGCACTTCTCCCCAAGGGCGTTTTTGCGCCGAACAGCACCGTCTGGATGATCGTTTCCGGCTCGCAGACTGGCGTGAACCCCTCACCCTGTCGGCTGGGGTGGGACATCGCCTTCGACGATCCGGTTATCGGCAACGTCTATCCGTCCGGCGACATCATGATCTCCCAGACCGACGACACGGGCCTTGGCACCTGCTGCGCAGAAGGCGCATCCTGCGACGTGGATGGCGGCGTTCCCTGCACGGGCGACATCGACACGTGCGGTGGGTCGGGCGACGGCTGCCGCGGCTTCTGCCAGGACGACCACGCGGAAACTCCGAACTGGATCGTCATTGGCGGTTCGCGTTGCGATTCGCACGGCGGCGCCGGATTCTGCTCGAACTTCACCGCTTCCATCCGCTCCCCCTCGCAGACAACGATCTCACTTATCCCAACGGGAAACGACAGCGCCGGGAACCTCGATCCCGGTGTCTCCATCGAGGGCAATCACATGATCCTGCCGGACGGCGGAAAGACGGTCTTTTTGGAGGCACGAATGGGCGACTGGGACCCCGCGGATGCGGGTATCATCCTTCGCTCGTATTGGCTGCAAGTGGATGAAGCCGGGTACTCGAGCGGCTTGCAGGGCGTCCTCTCGCCGAAGAGGGTCCCTTGCACGAGCGATGCGGAGTGCAAGGAGGCTTTTGGCGGCGTATGCGAGTTCCACGACACACCGTGCATCAACGACGCCGACTGTCCGTGGGGACCGACGGAGACCTGCGCTGGAAGCCGCTGTTCGCTGACCGACGACGACGGGAGCTTTTGCGAGCCCGCATTCATCCACTTGGCGAGGTTAGATAACGCATGGCATACCGGGACTTACTTCACGGAGCACTTCAACGTGTTCATTGATTCGCCGGTGATAGCGTGGGAGGGTGCTCCGTTTGGAGCCGAGGACCCGGAGCCGTTTCCCGAAGAGGATCTGTACGTTGGGAACCTCGTCCTGGATGTACCAGCAGACGCCAAAGGCACGTTTGCCGTCGGCTTCACGCTCGGAAACCCCACGGCTATACGCGAAGAACCGCACGGACGCATCCCACTGGTTGGGCGTGCTTCCGCCAAGATCACGGTCAGAACAGGCCGCTGCTGCATGAATGTACCCGGCGGTGGCGATTGCTGGGACAATGTCACCGAGGAGCAGTGCCAAACGTTGGGCACGCAGCCCGTGGTCTGGGATCCTGCAAAGACCTGTGCCGATCCGTGTTGTGACTGCCTCGATGATTCACACTGCCAAGACGACTCCTGGTGTAACGGCAACGAGATCTGCAACGCCTGCATGTGCGACAGCGCCGCGCCGCCGGATTGCGACGACGGCCTTGCTTGCAGCGTCGATTCGTGCGTCGAAGATGGATGGGTTGGCGTCTACCCCGAGGGTCACTGCGAGAATCTTGCCGACAACATTCTCTGTGGAGACGGCGTGGGCTGTACGGTGGACATCTGCGATCTGGCGGCACAGCGTTGCACCAACACGCCCGACGATTCGCTTTGCGACGATGGT
>JAJDDV010000029.1 GCA_029260135.1 Phycisphaerae bacterium
TTGAAAAGATGCTCTACGACCAGGCCCTCGTCAGCTCCATCTTCCTCGACGCCTTCCAGATCTCCAAGAATCCGCTCTACCATAGAACAGCCGCCGACATTTTCGACTATGTCCTGACCGACCTCCAGTCGCCCGAGGGCGGGTTCTACTCCGCCAGAGACGCCGACAGCGACGGACTCGAGGGAGCCTTCTACATCTGGACCCTCGAGCAGGTGACAAGCCTTCTGGGAGAGGAAGACGGGAAGCTGTTCTGCGCCTACTACGACGTCACCAAAACCGGAAACTGGTTTGAAAGCCGCGGACACGCACCCGCCGGTCCCAAGAACATCCTCCATATCGAGACCCCGCCCGACGCGTTCGCCAAGCGCCACGGCCTCAGCACCGACGAACTCCTGAAGCGGATCAGCGGCTGGCGCACAAAACTCCTCGACGCGCGAAAGCAGCGAACCCCGCCGGGGCTCGACGACAAGGTTCTGACCGGGTGGAACGGACTCATGATCGCCAGCCTCTCCAAGGGCGCCCGCGTGCTCGACGAGCCCAAATACGCCCTCGCCGCCGGCCGCGCCGCCGACTTCCTTCTCGACAAGCTCAGACGCAACGGACGACTCCTCCGCACCTATCGCGATGGCCGGTCCCGCCTCACCGGATACCTCAACGACTACGCCTTCTTCATCGCCGGGCTGATCAACCTGTACGAAGCCACTTTCGACCGGCGCCGGCTCGACGAAGCCCGCACACTGATGGACATCTCCATAGAGCATCACTACGACCCCGCCGGCGGAGCCTTCTTCTTCACCGCCGACGACGGCGAGAAGCTCATTGCCCGCTCCAAGCAGCCCCACGACGGCGCCATCCCCTCCGGAAACTCCATCCACGCCATGAACCTGTTGAGGCTCGCCATCCTGCTCGACCGCAAGGACTACCGCGAAAAAGCCGACAAGATGTTCCGAGCCTTCTCAACCGCCGCGTCGCAGTCCCCCACCGCGTTCGAGGCGCTCCTCTGCGCCGTTGATTTCGCCTCCGACCGCGTCAAGGAAATCGCCCTCATCGGAGACCCGGCAGACCCGGCCACCGCCGCCCTGACGCGCGCCGTCTACGATCGCTACGTCCCCAACAAAGTCGTCGTCGGCGCCGATGACGTCCAGTCCGAATCGACGATCCCACTCCTCAAGGCCAAGACCCGCAGGAACGCACGTCCCACCGCCTACGTCTGCGAGCACTACCGCTGCCGGCGACCCGTCAATTCACCCCTCGAACTCGCCAAACAGCTCGATGCAAAGTAGAATGCTCAAGCGCCACGTGGCGAGTTACCGATAGGCAGTGCGCGGACCCGGTTCGCCCGACCGCAAGTCGCCTCGTAGCGCACAATCCACTGGCCAAGAGGCTCGAACGGATGATCGGCCTTTTCACAATCGTTGTAGCATGCCTCGGCACTCAGCCGGAACCCACAGCGGAGGAGTTGCTCAACGCACTGCGCCGCAAGCGCCCAGCCACCCACGTCATCCAACCCGCCAGTGCCTTGAATCAAGACGCGAGCTCGTCCCGCGAGCTTCTGTTCCCCGAAGGTTTCTCCGTGGTCGAACAGACAGGATCGCTGACAACGGACGGCCAGTGGTGGACTTTCGTATCCGACACCATGGATGACATCGGCCCCACAAAGCTCCTGCCCAATATCCACCTCGAGACCATGGTCATGACGGTCGGAGGAACCGCCGACACCGTCAGGTTTAAACTCTCGGGCGAGATGACCGTGTTTGACAACGAGAACTACCTTCTCGTGTACAACGCCGTCAGAGACAGAACGCGACCCGCGGCTGGGTCGCAATCCCCCCGAGAGGCCGGGTCCACATCCCTCCCGACGACCGCCGACGTCTCCGGCAACGCTGACACGGCCAACGCGACGTCTTCCGGCCAAGAACCGACAGTCCCCTCCGACGCCTCCGTCGATCAGGTCATCGACTCGCTGCGGAATCTCGGACCGGACGAACTCGCTCCGCTCCCGCCACCGATCGCCCCCACCAGCCCCGTCGAGCGGCGAGCCGCGGCCGGGCCCTCCGTGCTCGCTGACGGTTCGATTCTGGTCCGACGACCCGGACGACTCGTCAAGCAAAAAGAAGGGTGGACCTTCGCCTTTGAATCAGACCATCCGGACGAACCCCAACCCCCCATCGCACTGCTTCCCAACAAAAGCGTCGAACTGATGATCCGCACTTCCGAGAGAGAGAAGAACGGTCTGGTCTTCCTCGTGACGGGCGACATCACGCTCTTCGAAGGACGCAACTATCTTCTCCCCCGCGTCGCCATCCGACGAATCGACCTCGGCAACCTCTCCAAGTAGGTCTCTCGCGCCGTCCCCCGCACGCCCTTGCCGATCCCTTCCTTGCAGCGCCGTCGTCAGCCCGCCGTCCTCACCTGTTCGCCATAGCGCGTGACGATCAAGTGTACCGTGGTTCGTAGCGTGTCCCCCGCGCACGGAGGCGTTCAAGACACGAGACGGACCCCACCGATCCGCGGGACCACCCCCCCCGATGCGCGCTGCGGAACGACAGACCGGGTAGACCCTCGGCGACCCGACAACCGCCGATCGACACCGAACGCCGGAGACCTCGCGGCGCCCTCTCCACCGGACCGAAGACAATCGATCCGCGCGCAAAAAAAGGGCGAGGCCGGCGTCTGACGCGCGTCCTCACCCTTTGATTCATCTAGGAGATTCGCCGAAGCGACTCTCGAATCCAACTTAGCCGTCAGGCCGGGACGGGTCGGCTTCAACCCGCCCCAGACCCTTCGGGCTTGTTACCACATCATACACGCGTTACGGCGCCGCGCTGGTCACCGACTGCGCCGCCGGGGCGAACGGATACGGATCACCCGCGAAGGCGCCGAGAGTAGCAACGGTATCGCTGACCGTAATCTTAAGGTCAAGGAACGCGCTGGGACCGGTGTCCACACCGAGCAAGTCCATTCTCGTCTTCGACGGAGCACCGGGAGCACCAGCGAACTTCGCGAGCATGCCCAGCGTGTCGAAGACACTCACGATACCACAGGTGCTTCCCGAGCAGTCGATGTCGCGAATACATGCGCTTCCATCGCCGCACTTAACCTCAGCCGCACGCCATTCGCCCCCGCTGAGCTCCACGGCATCGCCCCACTTGGCGGTGTGAATCGTCAACGCTACCGAGTAGCTCGCCGGGGCAGCCAACGAGCAACTGATGTCGACCGTGTCCACCTGATACACACCGTGCGGAACGATTTCCTGACCGCGGATATGGATGACTTCTGCGCCGTAAACCGACCAGTCCAAGAAGACCGGTGCGGTCGCCAGCGTCGACGTCAGGAAGCTCCCATCGTTGCACGGAGACGCAGCAGAGCACGGATTATCAATCCCGCGACCGCCGTTCTCGCTGTACTCGATGGGGACGTCGGCCCATAGCTCGGTACCGTTCAACGCTGCAAACGCGCCGGGCAGGTCCATCAGCTTCACACGGATCGCCTCCAGACGACCCGGGGTTCCACCCGGATGGACCGAGACGTACCGGTTCTTGATGTTCGTGACCAGCGGTCCGCCGGCGCTCTCGATCTCGTCGTACGCCGGACCCGGACCCTTGACGCACGTGTCCGTGTCGCACGAGATCGTCATCGTACCCGCGCCCGAACCGAAACGACCCTGACTATCCGGATCGCCACCGAGGCGAACCAGGTAGCAGATACCCAGGTCGCCCTGAACCTTGAACGACGGCTCGCCGTTCGCAGCACCACACTCGGCGTCCTTACAACCACCGCCGATGAGATACGAGTTGTCACAAACACCTCCCGGACAATCCGGGTCGCCGTCGCATTCAAGACCGACGTTCGCCCCGGCGGTGCACAGACCCAGCGGCGGAGGACACTTCGTTCGCTCACCCAACTGATCCACGTTCGGGCAGACGGCCGTTCCGTTCGAGTACACGGCCAACACCCGGTCATGCAGCCCGTCGCCGCAAAGGTCGATGTTGAACTTGCCTTCGCAGACCGACGTGTACTGGAACCAGATGTCCTGCTCGCACTGGATGCCCGCACCCGTATCACAACCGGGATTGTCACCATAGCTCGGACGACCATCCGTCGACGAGCAGCTCGTATTGTACTGGAAATCGCGCCTTTCATACGGCACCATATCCTCACCGATCACCTCGGGAAGACCGCAGTCCTCGCGAAGCGTCGCAACACCGCCGCAACCGCCTCCCTCACCGACGTTGGCGCAGGTGATTTCCGCGCACGTCTGATCCGGATAGAAGGTCGCATTCGTGTACAGCGGATTAATCCGACAGACGCGGGTCTGATCGTCCGGCGAGCACTCCGGCTCGCACACATCCTCCAGGCACCACTGACCGAGGCACTCGCCCCACGGCACACCCGAGGTGCAGACGCCGTCGCACTGACAGCACGCACCCGTCACAGGCGGCGGGAACTGGATCGACGGAAACGCCGGACCACCGATGCAAAACGCCACGTCGGTGGTATAGTCGGATCGATCCTCCAGTGACCACACCTGATTATCCGGGTCGTAGTGATCCGACTCCGCAAGGTAGTACCCGTTGCCGTCTTCACTCGTCAGCCAGAAGACGTCACAGTCGTCGTAACCTTCACCGGAGAACTCGACCCAGTACTTCTGGCCGATGTTGAATCCATCCAGCGGCGGATCAAAGACCGAGGAGTACGTCCACCACCTCATGAATTCACCGCCACTGGCCTTCGCCGTAACTTCCACCGGCGCCAGCTCGTGCATCGGAACAGCCGCCGGAACACCATTGACATCCTCGTAGAACTTGATGTGGATGTTGTCCGGAGGAGGCGGTGTCTGCGACGGATCGTCCGGATCATAGCACTCGCCCACATAATCGCCGTTGAAGGCGCGATTCAGGAACGACGGATAGTAGCAGAACTGCTCGATCGCCGTACTCAGCGCAATGAAATCGTCGGCTACCTTCTGATCCGAATAGTAGATCCCGCGGTTTCGGTCAGCCGTGACGATGTACTGGCCGTTCGGACGCAGACAGTTGCCTTCCGACTCGACCGTGCAAACCGGACACGGGGGCGGCTGAAACTCGCAGCGCACGGCCCCGGCCCAACTGCGACCACCATCGCAAAGGTTCTTGGGGAACAGACCCTGCGTAACGGGATCCCGGTCCACGCAGTCGCCGGGACCCGGACCACAGCACGAACCCGTTTCGCAGGGAGTGCCAAGGCAACTCGACCACGGAAGCTGCGTAGCACAGGTACCGCCGGTGCCGCACTCATCATCAATCGTACACTCGGTACCATCCAGCGGATCACCGAAGTTGTCGCAGACGCCGTCCGGATAGTCCGTTCCGTCAAGCCAGGTACCGCCCGCCATGCCACAGAACAACTCGTTCGTCGTGTTACAGCCCAGCCCGGACGCGTCATTCGGATCACAGAGACCGCCGGGACACCAATCCACAAAACCCGTCACCGGGTCACATGTAAAGCCGTGCATCTCGCCGTCCACGCACGTCCCGGCTACGCAATCGCCATTGAGACAGATGGTCGGTTCCGCGTTGCAGGGCTCTCCGACCCGCGTCCCGCCGATACACACCGGCGAACAACAGGCGGCCTCCTTACACGGGGCAACGGTGACATGGAACTGATATTGCGCTCCAGGCGGCGAGGCCGTCGTTCCCTGCGGTGCCGAGTAAATCGGATAGTAGTACGTACCAGGGGGCAGCGTAGCGAACGTCATCCAGAGGTTGTCCCCCGGGCAGAATGGCTCGCCACGGGCAGATCCCTCCGCCCCGAAGCCCAGTCCAATAGGGAGCGGGACCCCTGCACTCCCGATCACGCTCTGACACGGGCAACCTCGGTACATACTCCCCCAGGCTGGACGTACCGGGTCGTTGCCCGGTCCGACTTCGCTCGTACACATGTCGACACGTAGGTCCGCACAGTCGTCGATGCGAACGGCCTCCCACCAGCCCGGATCCTGAGAAGTGCCGTTCGGATTAAAGATACCCGAACCGCAGAGTCGCGAGCATTCGCCGACATCGCCCGGAAGGTCCGTACACTGGATGTCAGGATCCGGCGCGACGTTTGGATCGCACGAGGTGCCATGATCCGACCCGCCGACACATTCACCCGTGTTCCAATCATCAAACGGAGGGATCGACGTGCCCGCCGCACCGGTGTGACCGGTGCGCGTCACGCTTGTGATCTCGCCGGCCAACGGAACCGTCAGGTCTATCAGATTCAGCGTCTCCGCCTCACGGCACGTGTTACCGCCCGACATTGTCGGCTGAACACACGAGTCTGGATCGCACGTGCTACCGAATCCCTGATCGAAGGCGCCCGGCGGACAGGTGGTCAGCCCCAGTGAGTTCAGACACGGTGTACTCGCTCCGCAATCGGCATCCGTCACGCACGGCGTCACACCGTCGGCGCAGCGATTCTGAAACGGCGTACAATTACCGGGATCCGGCAGCCCGAGGCTGTTGACGTTGCAGCACGCCTTGAACGTACACGCCGGAAGAACCGGGTTGCACACCGGCGTTCCGCTGCAGAAGCCGACACCCAGCGGCGGGCACTCGCCGTCGTTCGCACACGCCAGTCCATCATTGAGTCCGCCGACGCACGCGAGACCCATGCAGTCGCCGCTCACATCGCAAGACTGGAACTGATCATGGCTGCAGACCTTGCACGTCGTTCCAATGCCCTGGAATACATCACCGGAAGCCTCGCAGACCCACGGAAGCTTCAGCGTACAACCGCCGACCAGAGAGTTACAGCAGGCGCCGGTGGGATCGCTCGTCCGCGGAAGCGCCACGAATTCATACGCCAAAACGTCCGGAATCGGCGTGCAGGTACCGCCGGGGCAGTCCGGCGTAACCACGTTACACCAGAATCCGTCCCGATCGCCACCGTCACACCGACCCAAGGTATGCGCGGTCGTCGCCGCACCGTCGATCCACATCTTGTCCGGATCGTTCGTACCCTCGTCGGTGGCATCCGTCGTCATCAGGCTCACCTCACCCTGCGGACCGAAGCTGGTCGCAATGCGAATGACCCAGAAGCCGTTGTCGGGAATCGCAAGGGGAGGCTCGAAATTAACCGTATAGATCGCGGTACCGGCGGCCGCGTTGAAACCATCCGGGAAGAACACATCCTCGATGAACTGACCACTCGAATCGTAGAACGTCACCGCGAAGCGAGCCGACACCTGAACCGATGCGACGAACCGCATGAACGTCAGGTCCCAGTACGCGATTCCATTGGGATTCGGTGGAATCAGGTAATCGTCACCAAGACTCGAAAACAGACCCGCGCAGTTGCCCGCAGCGACGACCGACCCCACGACGACGCCGTAATCGCCTTGCGGTGCGATACCACTGCCGAACACCGGACACGCATCCACCGTATTCGGATCGTCGTCGTTCACGCGCTGACAGGCATCAGCCGAGTGAAGCCACGTTCCACCTAAACCGTCGCACTCCTCAAACGACTTCCGGCTGCAAACGCCCGCGATGCAGCAACGACCCACGCCGCACTTAGGTCCCACGGCATCGCAGTTGCTGCCCGCGCATGCGAGATTATTCGCGCACGGCTTCTTCCAATCCGGTACGGCCGCGCAGAAACCGGCGACGCAATCACTGGGGGCGGTACAAGGGGAACCGACCGAGCAGGGGTTGCCAAGTTCCGGTCCTGGACCGCAAACGTCCTCGTTCGTGCAGGTTCCGCCCGGACCACAGGGCGCCGGACCGACGATGCACAATCCCGTGCCGCCGCCGGAGCACGCGCCATCGGGGCAGTTGGAGTCGAACTGGCAGTTGCTGCCGTCGTTGCTTCCACCGACACACGTCTTGAAATCGCAAACGTCGTTCGTGCAGACGTCATTGTCGACCTCGCACTGGGCGTCCGTGATACACGGCTCCAGACACGAGTCGCTCGACTCCTCGCAAACCTGATTCGGATCCGTGCAGAGTTCAACACCGGACACGCACGCACCCAGGGCGCAAGTCTCCAGACCGTTGCACTCCAAACCATCGTTGCACTCGGCCTCCACGACGACCATTCCCTCCGGGATCAGCGCGTTCACGCACTGAAGCGAGCCGAGAGCGGCGCAAGGGAAGAAATCGCAGGTCCCGTCGGTCACGCTCGCCGGGTTGTACCCCGCGTTCGGGCTGCAAATACCGTTGCCGTCGCCGATGCAGTTCTGACCGACCGGGCAATCGCCCGACGTCACACAAGTCGTCAGCGCAACGTCGCAGATCTTCGCATCACAGTCGGTGTTGATCGAGCACGCTTCGTCGTTCCGACCGCCGGCCGTGCAGATATCCACCGAGTTTGTGACGCAGTCCCCGTCACCGGCCCCTGGCGTGCTGTCACAGTCCACATCCGAACGGCAACCTAGCCCGAGGCGCGGACCGCCGACGCAAACGTCGTCCGCCACACCGCCGCAGCACTCCAGGTCAAAGCGGCAGGAAAGCGTGCCATTGACGCCGCCCGTGCAAGTACCTTCGCACTCGTCAGCCGTGTCGCAACCGAAACCGTCACGCGGACCGCCGGAACAGGCGTTTTCCGAGCAACTGTCCAACGTGCAAAGGTTGCAGTCGTTGCATTGGACATCGCTGGTGCAAGGATCACCGGGAGCAGAGGCAACACCGCCAACAAGCGGCGATTCCGCCGGACCCCCGATGACCGACATACCACCGGAGTGACCGCCCAAGAAGGGCCCGTCATTTCGATAGTCCACCGTGTTCGTCGGGAGGACCCGCAATCCGCGGTCGTCCGGAATCCCTGGACCAATCAGCAAGGGGCTGCGGCCCTCCGTTGCCACGCCGGCGCCAACCACCGCCGATTCCTTTGCCGCGCTATCCGCGACAACATCCTTGCCCTGTCCCAACTCCGCAGACACCCGCCCAGCCGAAAGGCTGAACAGGAAGACGGCGGCAGCCGTGACACCTATCACGGAACACCATCGAACTACACTCAGCGATCTCATCGTTCCAAGCCTCCATTAACGAGGACCCACTCTCGGTGTGCCGCGACCCAAGGATCGTCATGGCCCCGCAACACCCAAGCCTCAAACTTCCGACAAATCGTCTTAGCCGTTTCCACCGACGAAGACGCTTCTACCCATATCCTTCAACGACACCGCAATCCAAAACGCTGACAAACGGCAGGACCTTCGACCCTTCTGCCCTAAACCGACCTCGCACCAAGGGGCGCAGATCTCCAAACGCGCACCCTCACTACCCATCTTTCAAGTCAACGCCATGTACCCCGTGTCAACAGCTTCCGTTCCCACGATGCCAATGGCCGTCACCTCGACAAAGCGACCCTTCCATGTACCCCAACTCGTGCGGTCTTCACACCCAAGGGAGACGGCGCAACACGCCCTACATCCCACCCTCTATGCGCAAACCGCATGCGAACAAAGGACCCACCTTGAGCGATTTTGGCACTTTTCCCATACTTTTCGCACCCTATTGTAACGCGGATGCATCAACCTTACAAGCGGTGCCTCCCCAAGTTTTTGGACCAAGAACACCCAGCCCCCCCACTCCACGATTTCGGCAGCCGCTGTTTTTCCCTCAGACATAACGGCCGTCAGTCTCGCTGCAATGGCTGCGCCGGCGTCCTACGCACCGAATCGAGTCCTCGACGCAGTCGATGCACGTACAACCACGATAACCGCTACAAACCGAAGCGGTAGCCGTGCGACTCGGACGATGACAACAAAAGACAGCGATCATGATCGCCCGCGATGCTCCCCCCCCCCGCCGGGAGGACCCGGACGCGCCAATGGAACCAGCATCCACAGTGCAACAAGAAAGCGACAACTGCCACTGCACGCGACGAGCCCTGTCGATCATGGTCCCGAGCCCGCGCCGCCGGCGGTGAGGAGCTCGCGGAGCGAACGCAACGGCGACAGGGGTGTCGGCAGAACCTCCAGCTGTGTCACCAGCCAATCCGTTCCGGTGGCCGACGCCGCCACGTGTGACGCACCGGTGTCACTCTCGGCGCACCGAAAGCGTACCCGCCACCGCGTCCTCAACCAGTCGTAGAGGGCATCCGGCGAGCGAATTCGACACGTCGCGTCGAAAACAGCCACCGCCGTTTCCGCGTCCGGTAATACCACCTCAAAACCAAAGAGACGCGGTTGGTCAACGCGATGCCGCGTCAGGACGTCGCGGACCCGGTCGAGAAGTTCGTCGCGAGAACGCCCCTCAACGTCGATGTCGGGAGCGAGATGGCGGGCGATGGCCTCAACGTCGCCATCGTCGACGAAGGCGGCGAGATCACGGCAAAGAACGATGATCTGCTCGCGGGGTGTCACAACCATGACGTTGAGGAAGAGGCATAGAGGGATCGCCGCGAACCCGATCCGGACGGCGCGGCCGGTGGGCCTTGTGCGCCGCCAGGACCACAGGCAGATGAGCACAAACTGAATCGCGATCAGGGTAAGGGCGACCAGCCAGATACTCTCACATAACAGGCCAACAAGGGTCATCGCGGGGAGCACCGGCCGGCCTCGTTGGAAGTGTCACGGTCTGTCACAGGCTGGCTCCGGCGGCGACGAGATCGCCGTGGCCGTCCCTTCGCTTGACGGGAGGCCAGTCCTTGGTCGGGTCATACCAGGTGTCTAGTACGGCGTGGAGATCGTCGGCCGTCATCGCTTCGACGAACGCCCTTCGGACGTCCTTGGCGAGTGGATGATGTTCGACGTATTTGATGGCGAATTTTCGCATGAATCGTGCACCGTGGCGGTCGCCGTAGGCGGCGGCGACCTCGCGCCAGTGCTCGGCGATCGCATCGCCTTGGGCCTGAATGGTCGGCGGCGGCGGGAGCGGCTCGCCCCGCCAAAGGGCGCGACATTCCTCGAAGATCCAGGGGTTGCCGATGGCGCCGCGCGCGATCGTCACGCCGTCGACGCCGGTCTCGCGCATCATCGCGATGCAGGCGGTCGCACTGAAGAGATCGCCGCTGCCCAGGATCACGCGATCGCCGACGCGTTGCTTGACCTCGGCGAGATAGCGCCAGTTGCTGGGGCCGACGTAGCGTTGGGTGACGGTGCGGGCGTGGACGGTGACGGCGGACACGCCGATGTCGAACGCGCCGTCGAGGATGGCGAAGAAGCTGTCACGCGCCTCGGCGGAGTCGTCGAAACCGCGTCGCATCTTCACGGTGACCGGATGGGTGGCGCCGACGGCGTCATAGACGCGTTGGACGATTTGCAGGGCTTCGTTGGGCGTTGAGAGCAGGAATCCGCCGCGACAGCGGCCCAGGACCTTCTTGACGGGGCAGCCGAAGTTGATGTCGATGATGTCGTATCCGGCGTCAGCCATCGCCTCGGCGGCGGGGGCGAAGTCATCCGGGTCGGCGCCCAGGAGCTGCCCCCCCACCGGATGGTCGTCGTCGGCAACTCTGAGGATCTTCTTGCTCTTTTTGCCGCGTTGGGTCACGAGGCGATCGAGGACGACTTCGTTGAGGGTGTAGGCTGCGCCGTACTTTCGGGCCATGCGCCGCATGGGGAGATCGCTGTATCCGCTGAGCGCGGCTTGGGCGAAGGGCACGTCGAACTGGTGGCGGCCTATGGTCAACATGGTTGGTTGTACGGTGATTCTAGCGTTGTTTTGGGGTTGAGACCAAGGGGGGGGGCGTCAGTCGTCGGTGGTTGGCGATGCCGCCATCAGGCGTCAGCCAGAAAAGAAACGTCATTTGGCAGCAGTCGGGGCGTTTGGAGGAGTTTGCGGCTCGCCCGCAGTTGATGCCGTTCGATTCAAGGGGCAAAAGTCGTCAGTCGTCAGTCGTCAGTCGTCAGTCGTCAGAGAAAGCGTTCGGATGTTGGGACCAAGATCCTGCGGTGCTCACGGAGACAAGTGATATCCGGCGCCTATCATCGAGTCCTGCCGAGCCGGAGAGCTGGGTCCGGCGGGCCATCGACGGTGCGTCGGAGTCGGACGGCCGCACCGACTCGCGACAGATCGGTATCTCCGTCCGCCCGAGTCTTGCTGCGCCATCATCACGCACGCTCCGGGGCAAGCATCGCCGCCCACGTCGTGATCATTTGCTCTTAGGGTCCGTACCCGGCGGTCGATGTCCAGCGTCGACGATCGGCGGGAGCGGACCGAGGTAGACTTCGCGCGGATCGGGCAGGTTCGATTGGTTGAGCTTATACAAATCACCTGTGGTCTGTGATCCGGAGATCGGGTGACCGAACTCGTCAAGTGTCCACCACATGCTTCCGCTCTTACCGTCGGACATGTCCAATGTATGAACGCCGAACTGAACAGATCGCCCCCGATCGTACTTGGCGCTTGGTCGAACGAGGCCTCTTCGGGTCACGTTAAAGCGGTCCGACATCTGTGGCGGGAGAAGGCATTTGTACCAGGCCGGGCGTAGCGAATCGTCGCCCGGCTTCTCTGCGAGGTAGTTGTGGGCAATTAGTCCCTCTTCTAAGCGGATTGCGAAGACCACAGAGGGGTGCGGGCGACGTACCTCCGTGTGGCCGCGCTTTGGCCAATAGGCCGAGCCGTTGAAACCGGCGAGTGCCAACAGACGGACCTCACGCATCCAGTACATGCCTATTATTTGGGCGTCGACCCAGACTTGGAACAACAAGTTGCCCTTTAAGTCGTACACTCGGAGCGCCGAGTGCGTGGTCACACCATGCTGATGAACGGTGACAATCTCAGTCCCAGTTCTCTCCGGAAACACGTCCTCTACAATGCCATTGGCGACGCAGAATTCCATTCCGGCGAATCCTCGTTCTAGCCTGATGGGCTCGGGAATGTCGTCGTCCTTGATATGTCGTTCCCAAAGGGGACGGTCCAAATCTCCGTCGACATTGAACGCACAGAGCGAGTTGGGAAACGGCGTACTGCCGTGCGCATGCTGGAACCCGAGGATAGCCAGACGTTTTTCTTCCGCTGCACCTCCTTGCTTCACGAGCTTGGCAAGAACTACCCGTCCATTCCGCACTTCGCCGGGGCGCCAGTTCTTGATGACTCGTCCGCTCAACGCATGCAATGTCGCTTCTCTGCCGTCATCACTGAGCCTGAGGTCCCATGCCCGAGAGTTGTAGAGTGACGTGGCGACTCGCGTAGCCGCCAGAACACTGACAGCGATGAGTAGACAGAGGACCGCTGTAGCCTGCGCCTGGTGGCGCGTGGCCCAACGGAGCAGGCGCGTAAGAACCGTTGGTGCCTTGGCCTCGATCGGTTCGCGCCGAAGAAAGCGATCAATCTCCTCTCCCAGTTCTGCGGCGGAGGCGTAGCGCTTCTCTCGATCCTTCTCCAACGCCTTGAGCACAACGATCTCGATGTCACCGCGTAGCTTGCGATTGATCGTGCTGGGGCGATCCGGCGGTTGCTCACAGATCACTCGTGCTGCGGAGTGCAGCGCCCGGTTGCCCACGTCGTAGGGTGGTTGTCCTGTCAGAAGCTCGTACAGTACAACACCGAGCGCGTAGATATCGCTTCGGGTATCCAATCCCAGGGGGTCGGCTTCGCACTGCTCGGGAGACATGTACTGAATCGTTCCGATGAGCTGCCCGGCGTCGGTCTGTATCGTCGTGGCGGCTACATCTGAGTCCGTCGAACGGGCCACCCCGAAATCGATGATCTTCACCTGGGCGGACGAGTCGACGAGGATATTTCCCGGTTTGAGGTCACGGTGAATCACTCCCTTCTGATGACCATGCTGAACGGCATCACATACCTGCGTGAACAGTGCCAGCCTGTCTCGCATGCTCAGCCCCCGCTGCCGGGCGAAGCGCGTGATCGACACCGCATCCGGAACGCGTTCCATGGCAAAGAACGGCAGAGGAAGGTCTCCAGCGCTTTCGTCTCGGAACGTCCCGGCTTCATAGATCTGGGCGATATTGCGATGAAGAAGTCGTGCCAGGATCTGCGATTCATGCTCGAATCGGCGAAGCGCGCTATCTGAAGCAATCCCTGCGCGAACCACCTTGAGCGCCACAATGCGCTTAGGGTTGTGCTGCTGGGCTTCGTAGACGGTCCCCATACCGCCCGAGCCAATCACGTTTCGGATCGTGTACGCTGCTATTCGCCGTCCGATCAGGTGGTCACCACTCTCCGATGTCGCCTTGGGCTTCGACCCTTCCGTCGATTCAGGCGCTCGCATGAAGTCCTCGGGCACGCGCGCGTTGTGGGCGAGGAGTGATTCAACTTCCGCGCGCAGCCTTGCGTCATCCGCACAAGCCTCGGAGACGTACGCCGATCGCTGATCTTCCGCAAGCTGAAGTGCGCGCTCGAAGATGGCGTGAATGCGCTCCTGGATGTTCGCGGTCATTACGGTTTCGGATTCTCGCGGATCGTGTCACCTTTTGACAGCTCTCGGTACAACCATGCCCGAGCAAGGCGCCAATCCGTCTGGACGGTTCTCTTCGAGAGACCCAGCGCCGCGGCGGTCTCCTCCTCCGTCAGGCCCGAGAAGTAGCGCAACATGACAATCCTTGCTTTGCGTGGGTCTTCTTCTTCCATCCGGTCGAGCATTTCGTGAACGGCGAGGACCTCCGCCGGATCCTGATCGAAGATCACCGGTTCCTCGACGACTCGCTCACGATCTCTCCCACCGCCGCGTTTGAGTCGCTTCCTCTTACGTGCGTCATCGATGCGAATTTGGCGCATGGCTTTCGCGGCGGCGGTGAAGAAATGTCCCCGGTTCGTCCATTTGGCGTCGCGTTCACCAAAGAGGCGAAACCAGGCCTCGTGGACGAGTTCCGTGGGCTGCAACGTGCGCCCCTTCGCCTCCCCGGCCATCTGCTGCCGGGCGATGCCGCGCAGTTCCTTGTAGATGAAGGGCCAAAGCTGCGCCGCCGCAGGTTCGTCCCCCTCGGCCGCCGCGGCGAGTAAGCGGGTTATCTGTGGAGACGACTTCGCCATCGTTCCCCTCGTACGAAGATCCGGGCCTGGCGTCACGACAGGATAGCCGCTTCTCCCGTTCTTCTCAAGCTCGCCTCTCGCTCGAGCATCGACAGCAGGCGTATGGCCTCCCGCTGCGACGACATCTGGAAAATGTCTGCGCTTCCCACTCCCACCTGTCGCACGTACTCGCATTGAATGCCGGGCCGTCGATTCCTGTCCGGGGCAACGCGGTAACGAGGCCTCACCGGAATCGGCGACCAGTCGAATGTAATCGACATTGATATCTGATGGTCTACACGCCAAGACCAGACCTTTTGGAGGTAAGAACCATGTTGCGACAAGTGCAGTATGTTGGTCTCTTTTTCGTGTTGGCCGGTTTGCTCATCGCGCCTGCCAACGCCTTCGGACAGGATTATGTGATCGAGTATAGCGAGGACTTCTCCTCCGATCCCGGGTGGACGACGGATCAGCCGGACAACTATTTCTGGGATTCTGGAACGCAGTCATATTACGCTGCGACCAGCAACTCAGGACCCTGCTACACGCCGAGTCGTTTTGCGTACAAACTGATTCAGTATGACGGCAATTCGCTACGGCTCGAGTTGGATTTTCAGCCCATCGATCTTCAGTGGTCGGCGGGCGTGGCTTTCGGTCTGTTTGACAACAACCTCATGCTCTATGGGGCGTCGCCGCCGGCTACTCCTGATGCCCACTACCTGCACATGCACCCGGGACGGTCGGACGCGGGCAGAACGATCGGCTTCTATGCCCGCGGTAACAATGGGGTGGCCCAGGCTCAGAACATTGGCTGGAACCTCATTGTGGATGGGACCTGGTATCGGAGTGTGATTGAGTACGATACGGTGACCGACACAGCCACTCTGACGATCACGGAGCGCGATAGTACGATGTATGTCGACAGCGTGCAGCTCACTGGGCTGGGCGGGCTTCCGCCGGATCTTGATTATCTAGGGTTTGCTCGTGACCCTGCCGGCGAATGCTGTTGCGGGGGGTCGTGCTCTGGCTACAGCTGTTCCAGCTTCGCGACGGCGTACGTGGATAACATTGACTTCAGCGAAGCCGCGCAGTGGACGACCGGGCCGGGGCTGAATGATCCTCGCCAGTATTTCGGTGCTGCAGTAGACGAAACCGGTAACATCTGGGCACTTGGCGGGTTCAATCGCACGGGGGGCTGCTGCTGCGGAACCGGGCCGGTACTTGATAGCATTGAACGGCTTGTGTTCGACGGAACCACGTACCATGCGCAATGGGAGTTGATGCCCATTGTGATGCCGACGCCGCGTCTCGCCCACTCGGTCGTCATTCTTGGCGGGTCCTTCTATGTACTGGGCGGATATCCGGGGCTCGGCGAAACGCTCCCCCTTGCCCAGGTGGATCGGTACGACATCCTGTCAGGCAACTGGAACAGCAGCTCTGTACCGCCGCTGCCTGAACCGACTTCTTTCGGGGCGGCCATCACTGACCCGCTCGGGCGGATTTGGACTATTGGCGGCTATTCTCAGGCTGGGTGGGAGAATGTTGCTGCAAGCGTCTGGATTTTCGATCCGGCTCAGCCCGAGGCCGGCTGGGTCATGGGACCTCCGCTGAATCAACCGAGGGTCCACTTCGCCTGCGCGCTCGACCTGGAGGGAAGGATCAATGTCATTGATGGCGCTACGGTCGGCGGCGTTCACGTCACGACGGTCGAACGGATCGATCCATGCGGTTCGGGCTCATGGGCTATTCTGGACGAATCGCCGCCGGGACCCACAACTCTCGACGACGCGGCTGTCCTCGGCGCCGATGGTCATGTCTACTTGGCTGGAGGCTGGATCTCTCATCGCCATACCGACCGAGTTGTACGCTTGACCTCGGACAGCGATACGTGGGAGCCGTGGACTCCATTGACTCAGGCGAGAAATGCGCACAACGTCGTCCTGGGTCGCGACGACCATATCTATGCCATCGGCGGCAGCATACCGGGCTGCAACTCGACCAGAAGCGTCGAGAAACTCTACATCGGGCCCCGCGTCTTCGACGACTGTAACCGCAACGGGATCAGTGACGCGGCCGACCTCGCTTGCGGCGCATCAACCGACTGCAACGGAAACAATGTCCCTGATGAGTGCGACATGGCCAGCGGAGCAAGCGGCGACTGCAACGGCAACGGGACCCCCGACGAGTGCGAAACGTACTTGGTCGATGTGCCGGAGCCCGAGCCGACACCGATCGGCAAGAACCGTTTCATCTCGGTTGTTCCGACGGGCCCCGGGAAGCAGACGGCGCTGCGCGTCGTCTTCACAGACCTTCCTGCAGAGTACGCCCTCTGGAACGGAAGATCGATGTGGGTCACCGACCCGAGGCCCGTCACGGAGCAAGGCGGTTCGGATGCTGATTCGCCACCACCGACCTTCACGGTCGCACACCTCTCCTGCCAGCAGGATTGCCGAGATTGGAGCGCGGTTGGACCGATCGACGTTTTCGGCGAAGCCATCGTCCCCGGTGCGCGGTATGACGTGCAGGCGATCGACTGCGGCTGCAATTCGGCGGATGAGAGGGCCTACTCCGCGCCGCTTGCTCTCTCGACCAGTGCGTACGGGGACGTCGTCGGTCCGTTCGACAACGCGTCGTGTTCGTGGACGGCACCTGACAGTGTCGTAGGGATTCCCCTGGATACCGTCGCTGTCATAGGGAAGTTTCGAAATGAGCCGTGCGCGCCGCGGAAGGCTCGCGTGGATCTTATGGGCGTTCCACCCAATCCTTCCTGCATCGACCTGAAGGTCACCGTTGGTGACTACACGGCAACAATCGACGCGTTCCGTGGCATGCCCTATCCGTTCGCGCCCTCCGCCGCGGACCCCTGCGACGCACTTCCGTGTCCGAATCCGTAATGCTGAAGTGTCTGTGGCGAGGCGGTAGAACAACGAGACCGGTGCCATCTTCACCGGGCGGCGTCGCGTTGCGACGCCGATTCTCGTTTCGACAGGCTGTGCGATGTCGGGTACGGTATCCCGCAGGATCGCCGGGTGTCGGCGCGGGCGGCTCGGTTTGCGGCGGTGATCCTGGGAGAACCAGCGGAAGACCCGGGCAGAATCCTGTGCGTGGCTGGCGCACGCGCGGAGATCGGCGCGCGAACGTTTTGATGCGCCGTGCGAAGGGGACGACTATGACGACGGAAACGCGCCGGGTATTTCTGGCCACGACATTGACGGCGACGTTGCACACTGCTCGGTTGACCGTGCCATCGCATTCCCGGCGACCGCGTAGCGTTGCAGGCGCATGCGTCTTGGCGGCTGTCGCCATCTTGGCCGTGATCCCCTTGGGATGTTGCGGTGACGCCCTTTATGAACTCACGGCTGCGAAGCCCAAGGTCAGCCTCCCCAAGGACGAGGCTCCCCATTGCTTTGGAGGCGAATGGTGGTACTACACGGGGCGCGTCACGACGGAGGATGGTCGGGGCTTTGGCATCCAGGCCGTCGTATTCTACGTGCCCATTCTCCCGGCGCCCATCTCGGCGGAGGGGTGGGTGGCCCACTATGCCGTCGTGGACGAGACGGAGGGCACGTTCGCGTACGATCAATCCCTGTCGCTGGGGCGAGCTTTGGACGACGAACCGCCGCCCATTGGTTTCGAACTCAGTACTCCCCTCGTGCAATTGGCCGGGTCTGAAGGTCACGATCGCATTCATGCCGGCATGTCGAATGGGACGTACGGCGTAGCGCTGGAGTTGGAAGACGAGCGTGGGCCGGTGTTGCACGGCGACGACGGCTACATCTCTTATGGGTCGGACGGTTCGTCGTTCTACTACTCGCGTCCGAAGATGAATGCCACGGGAACGCTTGTCATCGATGGCGAGGCGCGTCGCGTCACGGGGTCGTTCTGGTTCGATCGACAATGGGGCGTTTACCTCGTGAATCCTTGGCAGCAGTGGGATTGGTTCAGCGTACGTCTGGACGACGGGGCGAACATCATGCTATTCGTCTTCCCGGATGAAACGTCATCGCAGGCCGCAGGAACCTACATTCCGCCGGTCGGTGAACCCGTGACGCTCGCAGGGGACGATTTCGTCATCACGCCGACGAATTGGTGGACGAGCCCGCATACGGGCATTACGTACCCCGTCGCCTGGACCGTACAGCTCATACCGCAGGGATTGACGTTGGCCGTGACGGCGGTGAGTGAAGATCAGGAGCTGGATGCTCGGGCAAGCTCACTGAACATCTACTGGGAAGGCCTTTGCACGGTGACAAGCGGTTCTCCCGGCGATCACGCGTCGGGCTCGGCGTACGTCGAGCTGGCGAACTACCCCCGGTGACCGATTCCATTTCTCGAATGGGATGATGGCGTCTGTGCTTGTGGCGTCTCAGAACTCTCGGCGTTGGCGGGCGGCGATCCGTACTTGGGAGAGTCGGGCCGAAGAGTCCAGGCGTTTTACGGAAGTCCCGAGAAGGCCGCCTGAAACAATGCGGCGTCCCGCAGATCCACATCGCCGTCGCAGTCGGCATCGCGCCCACATGGGCTGAGGTTCTCGTACCACCGAACCTTGCCGTCATTCATTGACGCGGAAAGATAGTCGGTGTCCCCATCGGCGTCCATGTCCGTCGCGAAAACGGACTTGGGGTTGTCCGCCGCAGTGGTGATTAGGTGCTCGGTGAAGCTCGGGAGTGAGCCACCGTCGCTTTCGTACCACGCGATTCTGTCGTCCAGCCATGACGCAGAGAGGACGTCGGCGTCCCCATCGCGGTCCAAATCCGCAGCGAAAACGGAAACGGCCTGATACGGGCTGGTCGAGATTACCCGTTCGGTGAAGGTCGGTGGAGAGCCGCCGCCGTTTTCGTACCAGGCGATCTGGGGGTTACCGCCCGATGCCGAGAGGACGTCGGTCTTCCCATCGCCGTCCATGTCCGTCGCGAAAACGGAAGAGGCGCCATTTGCGTTGGTCGAGATCACCCGCGCGGTGAAGGTCGGAGGAGAGCCGCCGTCGTTTTCGTACCATGCGATCTTGTTGTCCCACACAGACGCTGAGAGTACGTCGGTGTCCCCGTCGCCGTCTACGTCCGTCGCGAAAACGGAAGAGGCGCCAATTGCGTTGGTCGAGATCACCCGCGCGGTGAAGGTCGAAGGAGAGCCGCCGTCGTTTTCGTACCATGCGATCTTGTTGTCGCGAAACGACGCCGAAAGGACATCCGTGTCACCGTCGCCGTCCACGTCCGTCGCGAAGACGGACCGCGGACCGTCGGCGGCGGACGAGATCACCCGCCCGGTGAAGGTCGGAGGAGAGCCGCCGTCGTTTTCGTACCAGGCAACCGTGTCGTCATGATAGGACGCGGTGAGGACGTCGGTGTCGCCGTCGCTGTCCAGGTCCGTCGCGAAGACGAACGACCACCCGGTTGCGTTGGTTACGATCTCCCGTTTGGTGAAGGTCGGGGGCGAGCCGCCGTCACTTTCGTACCATGCGATTTTCCAATCACCACCCGACACGGAGAGAACGTCGGTGTCCGCGTCGCCGTCCATGTCCGTCGCGAAAACGGAATTCAAACCGCCTCGGGGGGTTGCGATCACCCGCTCGGTGAAGGGCACGTCCGCGCCGGCGGCGGGGAGCGCCCCTGCTAGACTCGCGCTGAGACCCGCCAGCGGTGTAAGAAGCGGCGCTAACAATGCTGCAGTGGTGCTGCGGTGCTTCACGACATCTCCTTCTCGGTGTTTCGGGCACCGTCTTCGTCGGTCGCGCGAACGGAGAGAGGAACCCGTCTGCCGTAGGCGAGTTCACCCACTCGGTCAACGCCGGGCCACCCGCCGTCGCGCTCGTACCACGCGATCTTGTCGTCAAACCGGGCGGCCGGAAGGACGTCGGTATCCCTGACGCTTTACCTCGGCCCGAAGAGAGCTGCTCGGAACGGAACGTAGTCCTCCAGGTCCACGTCGCCGTCGCAGTCGGAATCGAACCCGCACGGGCTGAGATTCTCATACCACGCGATCTTGGTGCCCGCCGATGAGTCCCAAGGGCGCAACGCGGCGATCAGGTCGGTTTTCCCGTCGCCGTCGATGTCCGCCGCGAAAACGGAGGGCGTACGGAATGCCGTGGTGGAGATCGACCGCTTGTAGAATCTCGTGGGGGAGCCGCCGTAGTTTTCGTACCACCAGATCTTGCTGTCATAGGGCAACGTGGCGAGGACATCGGTGTCCCCGTCGCCGTCCAAGTCCGTCGCAAGAGCAGTGTGGGCGTGGATCGGAGTGGTTGACAAGATGACCCGCTCGGTGAAGCTCGGGGGCGAGGCGCCGTCGCTCTCGAACCACGCGATCTTGGCGAGAGACGTGTAGAGGATATCGGTGTCCCCGTCGCCGTCTAAGTCCGTCGCGAAAACGGAAGAGACTCCGGTGGCTGTGGGCATAGAAACCGCCCGCTTGGTGAAGGTCGGCGGCGAGCCGCCGTCGTTCACGTACCAGTTGAGGGTCGCGGAGTCACTCCCTGCCGCAGAAAGAACGTCCGTGTCCCCGTCGCGGTCCAAGTCCGTCGCGAAAACGGAACTTGCTCCGTATTGCTGATAGATCAGCCGTGCAGTGAAGGTCGGGGGCGATCCTCCGTCGTTCTCGTACCACGCGATCTTGTTGTCATTGGAGGACGCGGAAAGAACGTCGATGTCCCCGTCGCCGTCCACGTCCATCGCAAACACGGACGCCGCCCCGTCAGCGGCGCCCGAGATCACGTGTTCCGTGAAGGTCGGAGGCTTCCCGCCGTCGCTTTCGTACCATGCGATCTTGTCGTCGTCGTATGACGCCGAAAGGACATCCGTGTCACCGTCGCCGTCCACGTCCGCCGCGAAGAGCGAATACCACACGGTTGCGGTGCCTGCAATCACGCGCCTGGTGAAGATCGGAGGCTTCCCGCCGTCGCTCTCGTACCATGCGATCTTGTCGTCACCGCCTGACATGAACAGGATGTCAATGTCTCCGTCGCGGTCCAAGTCCGTCGCGAAGACGGAGGAGGGTGTGGTTTCAGTGGTCGAGATCACCCGCTCGGCGAAGGGCACGTCGGCGCCGACGGCGGCAAGCGGCCAGGCCAGACTCGTGGCGATTCCCGCGATCGGGTTCATTAGCGCAGCCAACGGCGCCGCGGTTGAGTTGTGGTGTCTCACGTTACCCCCTCCCAGGCTTCCGTCGGCGGAGGGTCGTTTTGCATCCGGTCCTACTTACACAAGTAATAGAGTACTGAATTGGGCCGGGCGAATCAAGGCGTATGCCACAGAGGCCCATAATCGACCGATTCGCAGGACAATTCGAGGGGTTTGCTGCTGAGAGTTTTGGGAAGTGATCCATGAATCAGAGAGGTGCCGGCGCGCGCGTGAGCGATGAAGGTTCGTGTGGGAGGAATTGGCTTTGGACCTTCGTCTTCATTTGACGCTGGAGCGTAGAGGTTCGCGTTATTCACTGCCGCATGACCGCCTTCTTGTCTTGGGGTCTCAGAACTCGCGTCGTTGGCGGGCGGCAGGGATGTCGAGCTGTTGTCGGTACTTGGCGACGGTTCGGCGTGAGATTTCGATGCCCTCGTCTTTGAGGAGGGCGGCGATCTGATCGTCGTTGAGGGGTTTCTTTCGGTCTTCGGCGGCGATCAAGTCGCGCACGCGGACCTTGACGCGATCCCAGCCCATGCTCTGTCCGTCGTCGGTTTCGGTGCCGCCGGTGAAGAAATATCTCAGCGGATAGATGCCTCGCGGCGTCTGCATGTATTTGTCGGCGACGGTGCGGCTGATGGTGGATGGATCGCAGCCGAGTTCGGTGGCGAGGTCGCTCATGCGGAGGATCTTGAGGCCTTCGGCGCCGACGTCGAAGAAATCGCGTTGGTGTTCGACGATGGCGCCGGCGACTTCGAGCAGTCGGTTCTGGCGGAACTTCACGGCGTCGATCAGCGAAGAGGCTTCCTCGACGTGCTTGCGCGCGAAGTCGCGTGTTTCCTTCCCGTTGGCTTTGGACTTGGCCATCGTGACGACTTCGTCGCGGAGGCAGAGCTTTGGCATGTTGCCGCGGGCGAGTCTCATGGTGAGGCCTGCGCCTGAATCGGCGTATTCGATGATGACGTCGGGTCGAATGACGGGAACCGAGCGGTCGCCGATCAGATAGCCGGGGTGGAGGCAGAGCATGGAGCGCATGGCCTTCATGGCTTCGGTGATTTCACCGATGGAGTATCCGGTGGCTTTCGCGACGGCGGGCAGACGGTTGTGTGCGATGTCGTCGAGGTGGTCTTCGATGAGGGTTCTTTCGAGTCGGTTGTCGCCGGGCAAGGTTTCGAGCTGCAGCAGTAAGCACTCGACGACGTCGCGCGCGCCGACACCGGGCGGATCGAGCTTGTGGATTTCGGTGAGCGAGGTTTCGAGGTCTTCGACGGGAATCGGCGGACGTACGCTGTCGGCGACCTGATCGAGGCGAACGCGAAGGTAGCCGTCGGGGTCGAGAAAATTGATGAGGGCTTCACCGGCGCGGCGGAGCTTCTCGTCGAGTTCGAAGAGTGACCACTGTGAGAGCAGGTGTTCGTGGAATCCGACCTCTCGTCCCGCGGTGTTGGCCATCGCCCCCATCTTGGCGTCACGGCCTTCGGTGGGCGGAATGCGGTGTGTTCGGGAAGGGGCGACGTCATTGACGTCCATGTCGTAATCGCGAGCGAGGCGGTGAAGGCGATCGAAACTGCCCGGGGGAACGACGTCGCGCTCCACGCGGAATCCGTCGTCGTCGACGTCGGGCGCGGGTGCTTCGGTCTGCTCGGGTTCGGCGACCTCGAGGGCGGCATTACTTTCGAGGGCGTGCTCAATGTAGGCTTCGAGGTCGGTGACCGGTTTCTGCAAGATGGCCATGGACTGGATGAGCTGCGGGGTGAGCCGCTGCTCCAGCCGCATTTGCTGGCTAAGACTTTGTGTCAGAAACTGGGTCACAGACTGTTTCTCACGTTGCTGTGGAGTAATCGAAGCGGACCGTTGACCGGGCCGCCCGAGCGGCCGCCGTGAGCGCGCGCTCGTGTGTGCCTGTCCTCCACACGATTATCGGGCATCGTCGTGGCCACGTTCTCTACCCCTAGTATAGCAAACTTCGACACCGTCGCGCAGCCCTTGATTACGTCGTGAGGACGCGGATTACATAGCGGACCGTCCGCGTATGGCGGCATCGAGCATGCTCACTGTTGCGTATTCGAGTTGCGATCCAACGGCGAGACCCCTCGACGGACGGGTTACGCTGACGTCGAGTTCCTTGAGCAAGCTCTGGATGTGCAACGCGGTTCCATCACCGTCGAGGGTCGGGTTCAGCGCGAGGACGACTTCCCGCACCGATCCCGAGCGCACGCGCTCGAGCAGTGCGTCGATGGTCAGGTCTTCCGGTTCGATGCCGTCGAGCGGCGCGATGTGTCCCATCAGCACGTGGTAGGTTCCGCGAATCAGTCCGGTGGCTTCGAGGACCAGAAGATCTTGTGGCTGTTCGACGACCCAGACCTCGCCGTGCTCTCTATGCGGATCGGCGCAAATGGAGCAGGGGTCGTTTTCGGTGAGGTTGAAGCAGGTTCGACAGTGTTTGACCTTGTCTTTGACGTCGAGCACGGCGCGGGAGAGCGCGGCGGCGAAGTCCCTCGGTTCGCGCAGGATATGAAATGCCAAGCGTTCGGCACTTCTGGGTCCGATTCCGGGGAGCTTCTCGAACTGCTCTCGCAAGCGAGCCAGTGACTCAATCGGTCCGCGGTTGGTGGTCACGATCGCCTCGTAGGTTTCATATCAGCCGCCTCCGAGCGCATCGGTCAGTCCGGGGATGTTCAAGCCGCCGGTCAGGTCGGCGAGCTGCGATTTCATCGCCTCTTGCGATTTTGTGGTGGCGGCGCCGACCGCGGATTTAACCAGGTCTTCGAGCAGCTCGACGTCGCCGGTCGCGCTGGGTTCAATCTTGATGTCGACAAGGGTGCCCTTGCCGTCGACGGTGGCGGTGACCATTCCGCCGCCGGCATCCCCTTCGAAGCGTTTTCGGGCCATCTCCTCCTGCATCTCGGCGACCTTTCCCTGCATGGCCTTGGCCGACTTGAGCAGATTCGTGATGTTTCCCAGGTTGCCGAACATGTTTGGTCACTCCGTGGTCGAGGTTTCGTCTTGTGCTTCGTCATCGGCGCCGGACTGTCGCGGCGTCGGTTGGGTCGTCGCGAGGCGGATATCGGTCAGCGTTCCGTCGACCGCGTCTTTGACTCTTTGAACGAGGGGGTCGCCGGCCACTCGGTCCATTTGCTCGGAGCTTACCGCCGCAGAACGCGGCGCCAAGGCGGCGGATGTATTGTTGCCCTTCGGCGCGACCTGTCGGTGCGGTTTGGACGTCGAGGTCACGACATCGCCACGCTGGGCCAGGGCGGAGGATTCAGCCGGGTCTTTTTTTTTTGCGCGGGAAGGTGCAGGCTGAGGTAGCGCCCCACCGCTGCCCTCGTCCAGGCGCTCGATGAGTTCCGTCAGATCGGTGAACTGGCGACTCATCGCGAGGCGCACGACGGCGGCATCGGCCAGCGCGCGCGACGCACTGGCCGACTTCACGTTGCGGCGCAACTCTTCAAGCAAGGCGATCATGTAGACATAGGTCGGGGCGTCGAAGTTCGCCGCCTGCTCGGCGAGTGCGGGGCGCATGGGGCCTGACACATCGACGAGATCTGTATCCGATCCGCACACGTTCAGTAGCATTAGCGTACGAACGTGTTCGATCAGATGCGTGCAGAATCGCTCGACGGTGCGCCCGGTCTGCAGCGCACGGTCCACGGCGCTGAGCGCGCCGGCGGGATCGCTCTGTGCGACGCCGTCCATCACGGCGAAGGCCAGTTCGTCGTGCGGCGGCGGAATCAGCTCGTCGAGAATCTCGGTACTCAGGCGCGTCGATTCGTAGGAGAGCACCATGTCGAGCAGCGAAAGGGCATCGCGCATCGATCCGTTGGCGAGTCGGGCGATCCGACGCATGACGCCGTCATCGGTTTCGACCTTCTCGCGCTTGAGGATGTCGCCGAGGTGCATGGCAATGGCGTCGGTGTCGATGGCATGAAAGTCGAAACGTTGGCAGCGGCTTTGGACCGTCGCGGGGACCTTCTGTGCCTCGGTGGTCGCCAGGATGAACTTGACGTGCGAGGGAGGCTCTTCGAGCGTTTTGAGAAGGGCATTGAAGGCGTTGGTGCTGAGCATGTGAACTTCGTCGATGATGTAGATCTTGAAGCGAGCTCGGGCCGGTCGGAGGGCGGCGTTGCTCCTCAGCATGCGCATATCGTCGACGCCGGTGTTGCTGGCGGCGTCGATCTCGACAACGTCAACATCCTCGCCGGAGGCCACGGCGAGGCAGGATTCGCATTCGCAGCAGGGCGTGGGTGAGGGCGCGTCGGTGGCGAGGCAATTGAGCGCCTTGGCGAGTATTCGAGCCATCGAGGTCTTCCCGACGCCTCGGGTGCCGGTAAAGAGGTAGCCGTGATGGACACGCTGCGAGAGGATGGCGTTCTTGAGCGTGGTGGCGATAGAGGACTGGCCCACCACCTCGTCAAAGGTGTTGCTTCGATAGGTGCGTGCCAGAACGCGATACGACATTTCCGGATGACCTCCCGCCCAGTGATATCACATTTCTCGCGGTTCGGCGTTGATTGACGACCAGGCTGACCACGGCACCTGAATGAGCCAGATGGGCTGCTCTGTCTCCAGCCTGACCCGGTGTCTGAATCACCCACTGCATGGGGCCTGGCCGTCAATCAACGCCGAAGACCGGGGTGAATCGCTTGTAACGGCGATCACCACCCGTCGGCGAGGGGCGCATCATAACGACAGTTCGCGGATGTTTGAACGGGCAGGCGGCGATTCCGGAGGACGAATCGAGAATAGGCCTTGGGCGGGTCAGGTCTCGACGCGGGAGACGCCTACGGGGATTGTGCGAGCACCCAGTGCTCGGGACCGCGGGTCAGGGTCGTGAGTCCGCGGAGTCGGCGCCCGCCCAATTCGAGCGTATACCGATCCGGTGCGACATCGACGAATGTAACGGTACCGGCATCGACGCGGCGTACGGTACCGCGATCGCCGGTCAGCGGCCCTTCGTACTGAAGGTAGGCCTTTCGGTGGTCGCCGATTCGAGTGGCTGGAATCGGGAGCGAGGAGAGCCCGTGGGGCTCTTCGTGGAGCTGCCATGTGAGCAGGGCGCCGTGGCGTTCGAGCATGAGGTCCCAGTGCTCGCCCTCGGCGGATACATGGTGTAAGATGACGAAGCGGTTGGGCATCGGAACAGGAAATAGCGCGGACGAACACCGCCCCCGATTCCCGCTGCCCGCATGGGCAACGACGCCGGGGTCAATAGCCACCGCACGGGAAACACATTAGGGAGGCGCACAGGTGTCAACCAAGAGCAATCAGCGATGGACCGTTTGCGATGGTCGTTCCCTCATGACCGTCCTTGTTCTTGTGCTCGCGGTTTGGGTCGGCGGCTGCACAACGCACAAGTATCGTCGCTTGCGCGGCGAGGGTCAAAGGGCGATGCTGCAGCAAATGTACTGGCCGGCGAGGCATTTCTTTGTTGAGTGTGATCGGTTGCGTCCCCGTCAGGTGGAGAATCTGCACGACCTGGGCAATTGTTGCGTCTTGCTCGCGCGTGAGCGGTTCGAACGTCAGGAACATGCGGCGGCGATGCGCGAAGCGGACGCAGCGATCGACTACTACTCCCAGGCGCTCGAGATTCACCCGGGTCATCAGCCTTCTCTGCAGGGGAAGAACAATGCGCTGGAGTTGAAGGGGCAATTCGACGAGGCGCTGGCCCACGCGGAGTGGGCGGCGGAGTTCGTCGGTCCGTCGGCAAAGCAGTACCTGTTTCTGGCGAGCGAACGGGAGGAGCGAGGGGATGCGGACGGTGCGTTGCTGGCCTATCGACAGGCCATCGCGGTTGAGCCGGGATCGGCTGAAGCCCACATCGGGTTTGCGAAGTTCCTGCTGAAACACCGGCGGGAGCGGGAGGCGGTGTATCACCTTCAGGCAGCGTATCGGCTCGACCCGCTCAACGAGTGGGTTGTCGATCAACTGGCCGCCCGGAGCGCGCTTCCACCGCTACGCCATCGGAAGACGAGCGGATCGTAGCCCCCAGACCAGAAGGGCGGATTCGCGGGGTCTGCCGCCGGAATGAGATCTTCTCAGGTCTGGTGTAACTACCGGCGCGATGAGGCCAACGCGAGCCCGCTTGCGGTCCAGTTCATCGTTTGTCCAACCTCCGGAATGACCAATCGGCCCTTGAGTTCAGCCGACAAGGCGGCGGCGAAGGCATCGCAAGATTGCTCCAGAACGGGGAACGTCTTGTAGTGCATCGGAACCAGCACGCTGGGCTGTAGGAACTCGGCCGCCAGCGCGGCGCCTTTCGTCCCCATCGTGAAGAAATCGCCGATCGGGAGGATGCAAATCTGCGGCGCAAAGATCTGCGCGATGAGCTTCATGTCGGAGAAGACGTCGGTATCGCCCGCGTGGTAGACGGACGGGAGCCCATCGACGTCGACAATCAGGCCGTTGGGCATCCCGGCGTAGAGTGGGCCGGTGGGCGAGTCGACACTTGACGAATGGAACGCCGCGGTCAGCGTAACACGAACGCCATCGACGTTTTGCGTTCCGCCCGTGTTCATGCCGTTGAACCGGCCTTTGCCGATTTGCTTCTCCAGCACCGCGCAGAGTTCCAGGTTGCCTACAACGACAGGATCAAAGGCGTCGACGAGCGCGGCGACATCACCGATGTGGTCGAAATGCCCGTGCGTGAGGAGGATCTGGTCGCAACGGGACGGTTTCTTCAACTCGTCCGGGCACGCGGGGTTGCCCGTCAGCCACGGATCGATGAGAACGACACGCTCATCCGGCAATGTCAACCGAAAGGACGCGTGCCCCAACCAAGTCATGGTCGCATTCATTTCCTGTCACCTAAAGCTGGTGGACCGCTATTTGGCACTTGTGACCGACTTGATCTTGCCGATGACTTCTTCGTGCTCTGGAAAGCGGCCAATGTTGTGCTTATCCCAAACCTGGGTTCCGTCGACGTGAACGTCAAACACGCCGCCGGAACCTTCGATGAGCCTGGCCTCCACGTTGAACGACTTTTTCAGCGCCTCCGCCAGACCGGCGGCAGTGGGGCCGTAGTTTCACTCCATGCAGTACTTGATACTGATATCCATGCCGTCACCTCCATTTCGCGTTCGAGCGTTTCGTCGAACGTGATTACGACAAGTTCATGGTCATGAGGAACTCGGCGTTGGATCGAACCTTCTCGAGCTGGCCTCGCAGCAGTTGGATCGACTCGACGACGTTCATATCCGAGAGCACACGACGCAGGCTGTAGACCAGCTCCAACTCCTTGGGGTCGAGCAGCAACTCTTCGCGCCGCGTTCCGGACCCGGCGATGTCGATGGCGGGCCATACGCGTCGCTCGACCAGTCGCCGGTCGAGGTGGAGTTCGGAGTTTCCGGTACCCTTGAACTCTTCGAAGATGACCTCGTCCATTTTGGATCCGGTGTCGACCAGTGCCGTACCGATGATGGTCAGGGATCCGCCCTCCTCGATATTTCTGGCTGCGCCGAAGAACCGCTTGGGCGGCTGCAGGGCGTTGGCGTCGATACCTCCGGAGAGGATCTTTCCGGAGTGTGGGATCTCGGTGTTGTATGCCCTGGCGAGTCGTGTGATGGAGTCGAGAAGGATGACGACGTCGCGCCCGTATTCGACCAGTCGCCGCGCCTTTTCGATCACCATCTCTGCGACCTGAACGTGGCGGCTGGCGGGTTCATCGAACGTCGAGCTGACGACCTCGGCGGAGGTGTTCCGCTGCATGTCGGTCACTTCCTCGGGTCGCTCGTCGATCAACAGGACGAAGACATAGGCGTCGGGGTGATTGTGGGAGACGGCGTTGGCCATTTTCTGCAGTAGGATCGTCTTACCGGTCCGCGGGGGCGCGACGATCAGCATTCGCTGTCCCATGCCGATCGGCGTGACCATATCGACGATACGCATGTTGAGTTCGTCATGTGCGGTCTCGAGCACCAAGCGCTGTTCCGGGTGTAGCGCGGTGAGGTCCTCAAAGTTGGTCTTTTCGGTGACCATGTTCGGGTCCTCGTAGTTGATGGCTTCCACGCGGAGCAAGGCGAAGTATCGTTCGGACTCTTTGGGCGGTCTGATTTGCCCTGCGACAATATGGCCGGTGCGCAGTCCGAATCGGCGAATCTGCGACGGGCTGATGTAGATATCGTCGGGGCAGGGAAGGTAGTTATATTCGGGGCTACGGAGGAAACCGAACCCGTCCGGTAGGATTTCCAGTACGCCTTCGCCGAACATCAACCCGTCACGGTTGATTCGTTCTTTGAGGATTTTGAAGATCAGGTCCTGCTTTTTGAGGCCGGTGTAGTCTTCGAGACTCTCCTGCTTGGCGACCTCGTGCAGCTCCTGGACGTTCATCTTCTGTAAGGCGGTGATGTGAATATCGCCGCGCTTGATTTCTTCGTATTTCGCGTGCGTTTCGGCGTCTATCGGGCCGGCGAACTCCTCTTCCGACGTCTGGGTCGCGACGGTCTTCTGTTCGGGCTCGACCTCGGCATCGGGCGTTTCCGGTTTTTCGGTCGTTGACTTCGCCGAGCTGGATGATGAAGTCTTCTTCTTAGCGCTACGCACCTTTCCGGTGGTGGCTTTCGCCATGGAATGTTCCTCCTGACTTGAGATATGGGCTCTGCCTACACGGGGGCAGGCTCACAGGCCTGATGGTACTCGCTCTACATTAAACGGATAACGGAGATCGTCCTCGGGGAGCCGTCTTGCACGTACCTACGTGGTGGACGCCAGAATCTGGGAGTATACTCGCTGAAGCTGAACCCGCAAGTCCTCAATGCTCACATGGTTTACCACTACATAATCGGACATCGCCCGCTTACTGTCCAGTGGATTCAGCAAGTTTTCCCTCTGGCGTAGAACCGACTCGGTCCAGCCACGCGACTCCCGCACGCGTTGCAGCCGAACCGGCCAGCCCGTATCCACGAAAATCACTGCATCACAAAGCTCGTGCAGTCCGGTTTCAAAAAGCTTCGGAGCATCGAGCACGACGGCCCCCGCGCCGGGATCCTGGGCGTGGGCCGTCATCAGCGTCTCGCGACGCCGTGCGATCCTGGGATACAGAACCCCCTCGAGGCGAGCCAGTTCGTCGGGATCGGCAAAGACAATCCGCGCGATCGCCGCTCTGTCCGGCTCGCCCGTCGGACGGCAAATGCCGCCCCCCCACCAGGTCTTCAACTCGCCGATCACGTCCGGATCCGCGAGCAATTCGTGGCTTAGCCGATCGAAGTTGATGACGGCGGCGCCGAACTCCTGAAGGACGTCGGCGACTGCTGACTTACCCGCACCGATCCCGCCGGCGAGACCGATGATCGGCTTTGTTCGTGCTGGGTGGATCGGCGACAAAGGCAACCAGCCCGGGTGTACCCCGAAAAGCGTTGGGGGGCCTGCCGGACGGCGGAAGACCCGACCGCACCAGCGATTCACGTGTTCCAAGCCCGAGTCTATACAGCAACCGGATCGGCCTGTCACCCCCATTCCTACGAATTTCGTGCGGACCCCAACGGGCCTCCAGCCATCTCAGAGCGGCCGGTACCGGGCGATCGTTTTGAACTCGACGCGGTTACCCGCAGGGTCTTGCGTCGATAGGCGCCTGTCCGTCCAAGTGATACCGGTGGTTCGCTCGTAGGGTATCGAGCTGTCGTCCAGCTTGCAGGCGGCGTCATCCAATGAGGGAACGGCCAGCGTTACACGGGTCGCCACGGCTACGATTTTCGGCTTTTCCACCAGCCGGATCCGAAGTTCGATCTGATCCGATGTAAAGCAGATACACAATTCTTCGCCGTCACCGGGAAGCTCATCGAGAAGAGCCACCTCGCCATAGAACCAGCGAAGTGCGTCCTGAATTCCCAGCGGAGCCTCAATGTTGACATGGTCGACCGCTTGAATCCGAACGGAACGCATCGCTTAGATTCCTCTCCTTCCATGTTACAGGCCGGTTGGCCTGCGCCGACGAACCGCGAGGCTCAAGCGGCATCAGAAAAGACCTCGGCTCGGAAGATCAGGACCTGGGTCTGGGGCGATCGCCAGGCGTCGGCCGGCAGTCCCGCTTTCATCGTACAGCAAGTCGAGAGGAATTCCTCGGCCGACCAGCCGCGATCGGTCGCGACCTTCGGGAGGAAGCAACCCGACCTCATCCCCTGGCGGACGATGATTCCATGCTCACCTGGCACGAGTGAAAGCGGATCGTCGGTCGGCGTCGGGTCCGAAAGTAGCGAAATCTCTATCGTGAGTTCATCGAGCTCTTCCGTCGTGATCGGATTCCGCGTGAAGCGCGAATCTCGAAGCGATGCCTGCGTCACCTCCGCGACCGAAGCCGCCACCTGCCCGACCCGGATCGGCGCGAACGATCCGACACAGCCGCGAAGGTCACTTCCCCTCCAGAAGGTCACAAAAAGACCCCCGAAGCAACCGGTCGCTCCAAGTCCGCTGAGCTCTTCGGTATCCGTCGGCAACGAATCGGGACCCTGGTCGAGATGGACATCCGGTTCGGTCATTGCAGGAATCGGCGCCGCGCCGAGCGCTGCACGGGCAACCCGGCGGGAATACGCCAGCAATTGCGTGCGAAAGTCACGTAGCTCGCTCATCCGGGTCGTGGACATGCTCGGTCATTATAACCGGAAATCCCCTGAAGGCGAACCAGATACGCCGGCCAGGATTGCGCTCAGAATGATCGGCCGCCCGGATCGACCGGGAATCCTTCGCGGCGATCTTGCCGAACCGGCGAGATTGAAGGACCGTACCCTGACCGTATGCGTCGTTTGGCGGATCCCGCCCCAGGCGGGCCCTCAGCAACCCAGTGGAGTTGGAACACCATGGATCAACTGTATGAATGGGCAGGCCCGAGAATGGCCACGTATGGATCAAACGTTGCGGCTGGTATCGCCACGCTGTTGGTCGGGTGGGTCGTGGCGCGCGCACTCACCGTGGCCGTCCGGCGCGTTCTGCGCGGCGCTCGGGTCGACGAGACCGCCGCCGCGTTCTGCGCCAACCTGGCGTACATCACCATGCTGACGCTCGTGGTGATCACCGCTTTGGACAAGTTCGGCTTTCCGGCTGTGTCCTTCGCGGCGGTGGTCGGGGCTGCGGGTTTGGCGATCGGTCTGGCGTTGAAGGGCACGCTGAGCAACTTCGCCTCCGGGGTCATTCTGATCGCTCTGCGACCGTTCAACATCGGGGATCGCATCGACGCGGCCGGCGTCAGCGGCGTCGTGACCGAGATCCACGTTTTCGCCACGACACTCAAGGCCGACGAAGGCAAGAAGATTGTCGTACCGAATGCATCCATCGCGGGCGGGAATATTGTGAACTACACCGTGGCCTGAAACGCCAGGGAATCCGTCCTATTCCTCGCGTTTATCCGTTGTCGTTTCGGGCCTGACGAGGCTGACAAGGGTCTGCCCCGGTTTCGCCGGCTCGTTCGACGTGTCGGCAGCATCCTTCGGCGGTTCGACCGGCGTCAAGCGGTTTCCGGGTTCAATGACAAACAGCGGGATCACATCGCTTCCATAACGTGCGAGCAATGCAGCATAATCGAACTCTTCCGTCAGGCGGGTGGCTTTGGCGGCGTAGCCCTCCTCGACGCGCCGCTCGAGCGCGGAATGGGTGGCCCGTTGGTCGAAGAGCCAACGGCCTTGCAGGTACTTGTACGGGCTGTCTTCCTGCTTTGAGGGCTTGGCGTGACCGCCGCGTGATGGCTGCGGCGGAAGCTGAAAGCAGTTGGCTTTCCCGAAGACTCGGTGAAATCGCTGAACCGTTAGAACATTGACCCAGTCGTTGGGGGTCACAGCCAGTACGCGTCCGATCCCGCCGAGGTCAATCTCGTCCAGCGTGTGTTCCGCCAGAATACTGCCCGCGAAGGTTGGCAAGCCGGCCATGCGCGCGTCGTACGTGTGATCCCGGTTGTTGTCGACCAGGAGCACGCGGAACCCCTCCCGCTGCAACACGCCTGCCAGCTCTTTGACCCAGTTTTGGGCACCGACGAACAGAATGCCCTGGGGATTCGCCTCGGCCAATCCCAACTTGCGCGCGGCGATCGGCGCGGATAGTCCATACACCGTGATGGTCGCGATGATGGTGATGAACGTCATCGGAACGAGAACGCCCGCGTCGGCAAGCCCCAGTGCCTCCAAGCGGATCGCGAAAATCGACGACACGGCGGCGGCCACGAGTCCGCGGGGCGCCATCCAAGCCAGAAAGACTCGCTCGCTCATCGAAAGCCGAGAGCCTATGGTCGAGACCCAGACGCTCGCCGGTCTGACCACGAAAACCAGACCCGCGACGAACAAGAGTCCCGCCGGCGCGAGTCGGACAAGGTCTGCGGCATCGACTCTCGCGGCCAGGACGATGAACAGACTGGATATCAAGAGGACGCGGAGGTTCTCTTTGAACTCGATCAGGTGCTCAACATCGACCCACCGCTGGTTGGCGAGGACAAACCCCATCACGATGACGGCGAGAAGGCCCGACTCGTGCTGCAGATGGTTGGACAACGAAAAAACGGCCACCACCAACATGAGCGACACGGGATTTTCGAGATGATCCGAAATCCAGCGGCGATGGGACAACAACACGAAGAGCAACGCCGCCGCCATTCCCAGGCCGCCCCCAACGACGGCCGTCTTCGCGACGGCGACAACAATGTATGCCGCGGCGTCCGACGCCACGCCAATGACCATGGCCTCAAACACGAGGACCGCCAGCAGCGCGCCGATCGGATCGATGACGACGCCTTCCCATTTCAGGATGGGGCCGACCGGCCCGGTCGGACGGATCGTCCTCAGGAGCGGCGAGATCACCGTAGGGCCGGTTACGACGAGCACCGCGCCCAGCAGAATCGACAGGGCCAAGCTGAGCTGCAGGATGATGTACGCCGCCAGTGCAGCGCCTGCCCAGGTCAACAGGGCACCCACCGAAACGAGGTTGCGAACGACGGCGCCCGACGACTTCAGCTCGCGCAGGCGAAGGCTTAGACCGCCCTCGTAGAGGATCAGCGCCACGGAAAGGGAAACGACCGGGAAGAGAAGATCACCGAAGACGGCATCGGGATCGAGCCAGCTCGTCACGGCCGGTCCCGCGATGATTCCTAGGACCAGCAACAGCAAGATGGACGGCAGCCCCACGCGCCAGGCGAGCCATTGCGCGGCTACGCCCAGTACGACGATTCCTGCCAGGTAAGGAAGCAAGCTCTCCGACAAACAGGTGCCTTTCACCAGCCGGCAGGCGCCGAAGTTCCATCGTCCGGTGGGAACGTCGGGAAACGCCTGCTGATGTGCGAAGTTATATCGGAGGTGGAACGGCGCGTCATGCCCCATCGCCAACGGCGGGCGACCCCCAGATCCTTCCGTCACTCAGGTGGCTTGCGAAACGGCTTCGTTTTTGAGGACCTCGAACGGTGTGCCGGTACGGATCGACGACGCCTACAAAGTCCCTCGCGCAAATCGATCGAGACAAGCCAGCACGGCGTCGACCACCTCATCCAGCGAAACGGAAGCGTCGACAATCTCGACCGGCGTGGGATATTGCGCCGGAAGTTCCAGGAAGTTGGCACGAACAGTCTCATGAAAATCGCGAGACCGGCGCTCCATCCCGTCGAGGAGCCCTTCGCCGGCGGCCGCGCCAGGCGGTGTTCGATCTCGAGAGATCCGGTCAAAGCCGACGTCCGGTCTCACATCGAGTACGATCGTCAGGTCCGGCCACGTGTCGCCGATCGCATGGCGCGCCAGGTCGAGAATGTCTTCCGGACGGGCGCCGCACGCGCCTTGGTAGGCGACCGTGGATGACACGAACCTGTCACAGAGGACCACGTTTCCGGCCTTCAACGCAGGGTGGATTACCTCGTGAAGGAGCTGCGCCCTGGAGGCCATGAACAGAAGCACTTCGCACCCCACGGCCATGTCGCTGAGGTCATGATCGAGGAGGACACCTCGGATGCGATCGCCGATGCACGTTCCCCCGGGGTCGCGGCAGTCTTGGACGGTCAGCCCGGCACTACAGAGCCGCTGGGCGACTCGCTTTGCGATCGTGCTCTTACCCGCACCGTCGGGACCGTCGAGAACCAGGAACTTCCCCCGGAGGGTCTCAAAGGATTCGGATTTCTCGCTCACGTTACCGGTCTCGTCCTTTCCATGAGGAGGTTATGGGCGGTCTCGGAAAAAACCGCAAGCCCGGAATGTTCCACGCCGACCTTCGCCCAGTCCACGCGGGTGCCGCTGACGGGCTGTCGGTCCGGCGTCTCACTCATGGGGATCTTCGATCGAAAAGGTCGACACGAACAGGCGAGCCAGTGGAAGCGGATACCAGTCGGTGACCCGTTACGCCGTGGCCGATCGCTGCGATGCGCGGCAACCACTGTCCGAGGCTCACCCGCCGCCCTTCGCCTTCAGACTACCCAGGTACGCCCCCAGCTTGCTCTCGAGCGGAGCGAGGTCACCGCCAAACACCCGTTTGAACGCAGCCTCCCCGCCCACCGATTCGTCCAACAAGCCCAGGTAGCGATCAAACAGCTTGGTGTACGCTCCGCCATCGCCGTGAATCAAGAAATGGCAGAGCAGCCAAGCCTGGCCGTACTGTGCATTAGACGACCCACGTCGAACATTGTCGGACCATTCCCGCCCGCCGATGGCCAGCAGTCGTGATACCGGCATCCACGTACCTTTCTTCTTCGCCTTGCGGAGTGCCTTGAGCCGCCACGCCGGTACGCGCCCCAGGCGGAGCTGTCCGGAGCGCTTGTCCAACGTACTCTCTTCGAAGTACTCCGCGAGCCCCTCGTTCGTCCAAATCGGCAGCCTCCCACCGACGACGTGATCCACGAACTGGTGAAGGCACTCGTGTTTGAGGACCCTCTCCACCCCATCGCCGTCGTAGGTGTAGACGGTTTGATCGGTCCCACAATAGATGCCTCTCGCATTCTTGTTCGGTGTTCCACAGAAACGCGCATAGGCAGCCAGATACCCCTCCTTGGTCGCGGACACCCGCACGCGCAGCTTCCGCCGAACCGAGCCGCGAAAACCGCGGAACATGGTGGAGTACGCCTTGCCCGCCGCATCCATAACCTCACCGACGACGGCGTCCCGCTCCGGCGACAGGTTCGTTTCGATGATATAATAACGAGATTTGAAATTGCCGCCCGTGGCGAGCGACGGCCAAAAGAATGGGAGAAGCAACAACGCCACGACACGCCGATTCACCACCCGGCGTCCATACTCCGCAAGTACGTCGCTCATGTCGCTAAGCCCCAATACGCCTGCTGTGGTGCAGTTCAGTGACCAAGGCACATTGCAGGAGAAAGGTACCAAATGCCGCACCGACAGTCCAGCTCAATCACACGAGGCGTCGACCCAAAGACCCCTTTGACGCCCCCGGTGCTACTCTCGCGCGGCTTTCAGATGCGCGATCACTTCATCGATGGCGTCTCCAACTTCGCTCTGGGCTCGCAGCCCACAACTTCACGCGCAAGTGTGATGTCGGCGACGCAGCGTTGAGGATTGTCAAAGATCAGGGGTGGCTTCTGCAACTCGTTGGCGAACGCGGTCGGTCGGACTCGGGGCAGCACCCCGCCCGATCCGTAGCCGGCGCAGCCGTGCCGGCAAGAGAGAGAAGCTCGCTCGATACGGCCTGGCAGACCGATCGCGCTAGGATGCTCTCGTCGAGTTCCCCGTCAGGCTGCACAGCGTGATTATTCCGGCGCAAAGTCGGGCGAATCTCGCGGAGGCTCATCGGGCGGGAATCGTCTGGGCCGGTGTCCGCGCGGCGGTCACTTCTTTCCCAGAGCACGCTGGTGTGCGAAGAACTCCCGGAGAATGCCTCCGCATTCGTCGGCAAGAACGCCGCTTGTCAGATCGATACGGTGATTCAGCCGATCGTCGGTGGGAATGGAGTAGAGGGAAACGCACGCTCCCGCCTTGGGGTCCATGGCGCCGAACACCAGGCGTGCCAAGCGTGCCAATACCAAGGCACCGGCGCACATAGCGCACGGTTCGAGTGTCACGTATAGCGTGCAACCCTCCAATCGCCAGCTCTCGACGGCGGTGGCTGCGGCAGTCAGCGCGAGCATTTCGGCGTGGGCTGTCGGGTCGTTGAGACGTTCCCTTTGGTTGTGACCCCGGCCTATGATGCGACCGCCGCACACGACCACCGCCCCGACCGGAACCTCACCCTCCTCGCGCGCCTCCTGCGCCTCGCGCAGCGCCGCCTGCATGAACCGCTCATCGTCGTTTGGGTAAGGAGCCATCGAACGTGGGCCCTCAGATTTCACCCAGAAACTGCAACCGCTTGACCAGTTTTTCGTGGGGCAGTGACCAATCCAGATCGACCAAGCCGCGAATCTTGGTCTCGAGCCGCTCGGCGACGCGCATCGCTAGCGCGAGTCTCTGCGCCTCGGTTCCGGGATGACCGGCAGGGTCCGGCATGGACCAGTGAACGCTGATCGGGCTTCCGGGCCAGGTCGGGCAGATGGCACCCGCGGCGGCGTCACACACCGTGATGACCAGATCGACCGGCGCCTCGGCGAACTCCTCCCAGCTTTTGGAGCGGTGTTCGTCCAGCGAGAGACCCCGCTCTTTCATCGCCTCGCTGGCCAGTGGATGAATGTAGCCCGCCGGTCGTGAGCCGGCGCTGAGCGCCTCGAATCGATCGCCGCCGAGCTGCCGCATCAGCGCCTCGGCCATCTGCGATCGACAGCAGTTTCCCGTACAGAGGAATAGGATTCGCCGTTTATCGGCCATCGAGTCTTCGCGCAAAGGACATCCCGCCCGCCTCGATACGAGGCGAACGGGGTATCCGTTTCTTACGTTTTCTGTTGGCGACCGACCTAGCGACACACCGGCTGATTGTCCGTCGACGCGGCCGTGGTCGCACAGTTCTCATCCCATTCAGTACTGCAGCAGAACGGATCGTCGATACAGATCGCATCGCAGCAGGCCTGCTTCTCGCAGCCCGCCGTACCATTTCCGCCCGCGGCGGTACAACTTCCCGCACCGGCACCACAGGTCGTGGCACAGACACCGGCGGCGGTTCCCGCACAGATGTTGTCCCACGTGTTCACACAGCAGAACGGATCGACCGCACAGACCTTGTTGCAGCAACTGCTGCCGCCATCATCGCAGCCCGGCGTACCGTTTCCGGAGTTGCAGTCGCCCGAACCGGCCGCACAGGATGTGAAACCGGCTGCACTGCACAGACCGACCGCCTCACTGGCACAGACGTCATCCCACTCGACGTCGCAGCAATAGGGGTCTGCACCACAAACGTCGCCACAGCAGTCCGCACTTCCGGGGACCGACGCGCTGTCACAGCCGGTCTCACCGGGTCGAGCCGTCAGGCAATCACCGGTCGCACCGGCACCGCAGGGCGACGCACCACAGGTGATCGTCAACGTCCCCCGGCCTTGCTGATTCGCACCGCCGTATCCGCCGACCCGAATCAGGTACGTCTGACCGGCTGCAACGTCAAGGCTCAACCGTGAATCGGACGCCCCGGCTCCGCAATCATCGTCACTGCAGCGAACCGGCTCGCCACTCGGGCAGGCACCCGCGCCTGCATACACCGCCAACTTGGTGTCGTACTGGCTTCCACACAGGCTGACGATGATCGTTTCGCCGGTCGCACAGGTCGGTGTGTAGCTAAACCAGAGGTCTGCGGCGATCTGATTGCTCCCCAGAAGGTCGCACGCCGTCGAGGCGGCACCGTCCGTCGTCGCGGAACTCGTATCGAAGTCCGTCGCACCGTCGGTCACGACGGTCGGCGCGAGGCAGCTGTCGTTGGTCAGTGCCTCGACGGTACAGGTTGCGCTGCAGCCGTCGCCGTCGGCCGTATTTCCATCGTCGCAGGCTTCGCCGGCGGTCGCGTTGAGCACGCCGTCACCGCAGGCCAGGACCGTGCAGTTCACGTTGCACGTGGCCGATTCGCCGCCATCGTCACAAGCCTCACCCACATCGACGTTGCCGTCACCACAACTGGGTCCCGGCGGTGGTGGCGGAGGTGGCGTCGTTCCGGGCGGACATCCGGTGGCATCCACGGCCGCACCCAGGCGCGAGTTGGGACACGCATCGACGTCACCACAAACACCGTCGCCGTCTTTGTCGTTCTCGGCGTCGTTGACGCAATCATCGCAGAGGTCGCCCAACGCATCGCCGTCCTGATTCTCCTGTCCGGCGTTCGCATCGGCCACACAGTTGTCGCACGCATCGCCGATGGCGTCATCATCACCGTCGGCCTGTTCGGCGTTGGCGGCGTCGACGCAATTGTCATCGTCGTCGGCCACGCCGTCACTGTCCTGATCGCCCTCGCACGCGTCGCCGACGTTGTCCCCATCCGCATCCGCCTGAAGCGGGTTCGCGGCATTCGCACAGTTATCGCAGTCGTCGCCGAGCCCATCGTCGTCTGCATCGGCCTGACGAACATTGGCGACGGCCACACAGTTGTCGTCGTCGTCCGCAACACCGTCACCGTCCTGATCGCCCTCGCACGCGTCGCCGACGCCGTCATTGTCGTCGTCGTCCTGATCGGCGTTGCGATCATTCGGGCAATTGTCATCCGCGTCCGCAACACCGTCACCGTCGGCATCCGAATCCGGAATCGGAAGTGGAGGAGACGGGTCGACAGGCTCGAACGTCGCCGTAATCGTCGGAACCGTCGTCGCACTGACGGTCAGCGGGTTCTGGCTTGCGGGGAAATCGGGCGCTGACCATCCCGCGAAACGCCAGCCGTCAGCCGCGTCCGCGGTCAACGTGACCGTAGCGGCGTTGGCCGTCTGCGTGACATCGCCACCCTCTTCGCCGACCACCGTGACCTCGATCAGCGTCTGCCCCGGCGGCGGGTCCGGCGGTGTCGGCGGGGGTGCCGGGCACCCTGCGATACCGATCACGGTCGCCAGCCCGACCGCGAGAAAGCCAACTTCTTTGCGCCAATTTTCTACCATCGTTCGCATCGTCTCTTCTCCTACCGAAGCCATACCGGTTCGGCCCTCCAAGGGTTTATGCCAGAAAATGTGCATGGAGGATTCCACTCCGCACCAACTCTAGGCACGCACCAAGTTGCAAGGCAAGGGGTTTCGAAAATCAACGCCGGTTATCGGATACGCGCCCCACCGGCGTAGGCTTGAAACCTAGTCTCAATCGAGCTAGGGTAGCAGCTTCTTTTCGGGGGAGCAACCGATAACCGCTCCGTCCCGAGTCTATGGAAAGGTCCGCTGCGTGACGGAATCACTCCGGGTCGGTCTCGGATACGATATTCACCGCCTCGAAACGGGACGCCGACTGATACTCGGCGGCGTCGAAATCTCGCACGAAAAGGGGCTCGTCGGACATAGCGACGCCGACGTCGTTCTTCATGCGGTGACCGATGCGCTGCTCGGAGCGGCCGGACTCCCCGACATCGGCGAGCTGTTTCCCGACACGGATCCAGCCTACCGAGGTGCCGATAGTCGTGCCCTCTTGCAGGACGCGTTCGGACGGGTCCGCTCGCTTTGCTATACTGTGCAGAATCTCGACATTGTGGTTCATGCAGAGGCACCGAAGTTATCACCCTTCAAGCGTCCGATCGCCGAGTCGATTGCTTCGACGCTTGCGTTGGATGCCGATCGCGTCAGTGTCAAGGCCAAGACGCAAGAGGGATTGGGAGCGATCGGCGCGGGTAACGCCATCGCCTGCACCGTCGCCGTGCTCCTTGCGCGATTGCCCTCGGAAATGTGCGACGGCCGATGAACCGGGAACGGCTCGCCCGGGTTTGAGACCGAGCCAAGCCAGTACGAGGATGACGACCGATGGGTTTGACCGTCTACAACACACTGTCGAGAAAGAAAGAACCATTCGACCCGGTAACACCGGGCAAGGTCGGCATCTACCTTTGTGGTCCGACCGTCTACAAGCCCAGCCACATCGGGCACGCGGTCGGACCGATCATCTTCGACGCCATCAAGCGCTATCTCGTCTATCGCGGCTTTGACGTCACCTGGGTCGTCAATATCACCGACGTCGACGACAAGCTCATCGACGAGGCCGCCAAACAGAACACGACGACGTTTGAACTCGCCGAGCGCATCACGGCGGATTATCTCAGCGCGATGAAGACGCTGCACGTCGACGGCATCGACATCATGCCCAAGGCGTCCGAGCACATTGGGGACATCATCTCCATTATCGAAACGCTGATCTCGCGCGGGATCGCGTACGCGTCCGGAGGCGACGTCTACTTCGACGTCACCAAGCACCCCGGATATGGAAAGCTCTCGAACCGACGGGTCGACGACCAGGAAGGGCAGCGAGACCTTCAGAGCGGCGAGAAGCACAACCCGGCCGACTTCGCCGTGTGGAAGGGAGCCAAGCCGGAAGAACCCGACGAGGTCAAGTTCGATTCGCCTTGGGGAGCGGGGCGACCCGGTTGGCACATCGAGTGCTCCGCCATGGCCATGCGCTATCTCGGCGATACGTTTGACATCCACGGCGGCGGGTTGGATCTCATCTTCCCTCATCATGAAAACGAAATCGCCCAGTCAGAAGGCGCGACGGGTGAACCGTTTGCCAACGTGTGGATGCACAACGGCCTCACCCGGATGAACACGAAGAAAATCTCCAAGTCGGACGCCGACCCCGAGATGCAGGCCGCCCTCGCAAAGATGACGCTCCACAATCTGCTCGACGAGTACTCCGGCGAGTTGATTCGGTTCTTCGTCCTCAGCACGCAGTACCGCCGGCCGATCGAATACTCCGAGGCGGAGATCGACAGCAAGCGCAAGGGGCTTGACACGTTCTACCGGTTGTTCGAGCGCATCGAACGCGTGTGCGGAAACTCCCCCTATGAGATGGCCAACGCGCGAAGCGATGGGAAGCCTGCACCGTGCGCGCCGAATGAATGCCCGGCGTTCGAGACGGCTTGCCAGGAGCTGACCACCGCCTTCGAGCGAGCGATGGACGACGACTTCAACACGGCTGGTGCGATTGCCGCCCTTTTCGACTTTGCGTCAGCGGTCAATCGGTTTGTCGAGCAGAATAAACTCGATACCGGTGCAAGCGATGAACAGAAGTGCAACGCCCTGACGGCGACGAGCCGCTTGATTCGTACGGCTCGCCTCATCGGGTTGTTCATCGAACCGCCGAGCGAAAACAGCGCCGGCGCCGATGCACTGGGTTCCAAGGCCATGGAAGTCTTGCTCCAGGTGCGTCAACACGTTCGTAAGAAGAAAGACTTCGAAACGGCCGACCTGATCCGCGATCTGTTGATGGAACAGAAAATCACATTGGAAGATCGAGCGGACGGAACGATCTGGCGGGTGGAATAGACTGCTGTTCCACAAACGGAATCGGCCGGACAACTTTCTACAGTTCCTCCGCAGGCACAGTTCGCCCGCCTTCTTTGCGTTGCGCCCCGTGCACGACCGCTCGTTCGTTGCGTTTCGCACCCATTCCTGGTACACTTTCCCTGTCAGCGCCGTGTTGTACACGGTGTGCGCCCGGCGAGGGAAACAGGGGTTGTGATCCGCTCCAAGTTCATTAGCGAGCTTGCGCCGCGGGTCCTCCAATAGGGGTTATCATCGTGTCGAACCATCTCGTGGCGAAGGCTGTAACGCTGTGTATTTGCCTGTTCGGGAGCGACAGCGCCCTGGCACAGGAAGCGGCAACCGTCGCCCAGCCGCAGCGCCAACAACCGACGTCGACCTACGACAAGGACCTGGCATCGAAACCGCTCGAGTTCTTCGACGACCCAGCCGCCGTTCCCCCTGCGCTGCTGCGCCGCGCCTCGGCGCCGACGGTGGTCACGCGCGGACCCTACGTCAGTGTCCAGGTCAACGTCGCAGGCGGCGGCGGAAACGTCATTGGCGACGCCGCGAACGAGCCGTCCATTGCCGTGGATCCGACGGACCCCAACAAGATGGCGATCGGATGGCGCCATTTCAGCACCATCACTTCGAATTTCCGTCAGGCCGGTTTAGCGTATACCCAGGACGGAGGCCAATCTTGGACCTTTCCCGGTGTGCTCGATCCAGGCCAGTTTCGAAGCGATCCCGTGTTGGCGAGTGATCTCGACGGCGTGTTCCATTACTCGAGCCTCAGCTCGCTCAGTTCGATCGAATTCTTCACGTCCTTTGATGGCGGTGTCACGTGGACGGCACCGGTTCCCGCCTTCGGCGGAGATAAGCAGTGGATCGCCGTCGCGCGGACATGCGGGCTGGGCAAGGGGCATATTTATCAGATCTGGAATGTCCAGTTCACTTGCTGTCCAGGCCCCCCGGGTCCAAACAAGGACTTCACGCGCTCAGCCGACACCGGTGCATCATTTGACGGCCCGTACGCGGTCACGACGCCCAGCATGAAATGGGGAACCATGGACGTCGGTGCCGACGGCACGCTCTACCTCGCCGGTGCTACGCTGAACGGAGCGGGACACCTCTTCACGAAGTCCACCGATGCGAAGGACCCGTTGCTGCCACCGACCTTTGACGTCCCAACGTCGATCAACCTCGGCGGCACCATCGGACTCGGCTCCACGCCGAATCCACAGGGACTGCTCGGCCAGGTTTGGATCGCCACGGACCAGTCCGGTGGCCCGACGCATGACAACATTTACGTCCTGAACTCCGTCGACCCCCCGGGAACCGATCCGCTCGACGTCATGTTTACTCGTTCCGAAGACGGCGGGTCGACGTGGAGTACGCCGGTCCGCGTGAACGACGACCCCACAAACAACGGTGCATGGCAGTGGTTCGGCACGATGTCCGTCGCGCCGAACGGGCGAATCGATGTCGTCTTCAACGACACGCGAAACTCCGGAAGCGCCATCATCTCGGAGCTGTTCTATACCTATTCGATGGACGCGGGCGTGACCTGGACGGCCAACATCCCCGTGTCGCCGTCATTCAACAGCACGCTGGGGTGGCCCCAACAGAATAAGCTGGGGGACTATTACGACATGATCTCGGATAGCAGCGGCGCGCACGTGGCCTACGCCGCCACGTTCAGCGGCGAGCAGGATGTCTACTTCTTGCACATTCCGGCGGACTGTAACATCAACGGCGTCGACGATGCGGCGGATATCAGTTCCGGTACGAGTCTAGATTGCAACGGAAACGGTGTTCCCGACGAGTGCGATATCATTGATCGAACCGTCGGAAACTGTGCTTCCGACTGCAACGGCAACGCCATTCCCGACGCCTGCGATATCGCCGGCGGTACGAGTGGAGACTGCAACGAAAACACGATCCCCGATAGCTGCGATATCGCCGACGGGACCTCGCTCGACGTCGACCTGGACGGCGTTCCCGACGAATGCGCCTGCGTCGTGTCGTCCCCGCCCGTCGCCGAACTCACGGAAGACGCGGGTGGTGTCATGGTCGTCGCCAGGAAGAATCGATATCTCTCATTCCACGCGGGTGATTCCAGCCGTGAGCAGGCCATTCGTGTGACATTGGTCGATCTGCCGCCACCGTTCGACGCCTGGAACGGTGTGCAAATGTGGGTTGGGACGCCGATCGCCCTCTGCGAGCTGCCGGGGCTCGCACAGGAGTGCCAGCCATCGTCTGTGGAACCCGGCCTGTGGGTTGCGCCGATGCAGTGCGATCCGCTGTACTTCGTGTGGTCGGACTTGTCGGGCTTTTGCGCCAACGGGCGCTGCTCCGGAAGCCTGAATGCGGGCGCGTCTTGCGTCAGCGATGTTGATTGCGCTGACGCGATCCTTCATGTGTATGGTGAAGCCATCGTTCCCAGCCGACTGTTGTCGACGTCCGGACCAATGGGTGATGCGGCGTCCTACACGATCGAAGTGATTGATCGAACGTGCGACGTGGCGCTTCCCGCAAGCTACTCTCCTGCGTTGCCCTTGACGACGGCCGGCTGGGCCGATCTCACGGTCCTTTCCGGTGGTGGCTTCCGCGCTCCGGATGACGCGATCACCATCGCCGACATCACGGGTGCCGTGCAGAAATTCTCCGCCGCGCCCGACGCACCGGGCAAAACGTCCGTGGATCTTGTCGGCGTTGTCTCGGGTCCGGACCCTGTCGTTGATTTCAAAATCACGACGTTCGAGTTTGTCTTCGTCATCGATGCTTTCATCGGGGGGACCTACCCCTTCCCACCCGGCGCCGTTCCTTGCAGTCGTGCGAACGACGCTGAGTGAATCAACCCAGTGATGCACCGCGAAACGCCGTGGGCGGGCAACGTCTGAGCACCACACCTCAGCGCGGCGGCGCCACCGAACGAGCGTTCGATCCGCCACGACAATCACCGACAAACCGCACGCTTGAAGTGCGCAACCTCACGTGATTCTCCCGCCTTTCCTCCGTCAAACAGCCAAGTTCCTGTGAACGAGATCAGGCGTGTTTGCGAGAATTGAGAATTCTGGCGGTGAACCGCCCCCTCTGCTTGTCTGAGGCGAAAATGGGCACAGGACCCACGCAGATCGATCGGGAAGTTCGGCAAGACTCGCCTGCGCCGGAACGCACCTCGACGTTATTGGCACTCAACTTGCAGGGTGCATGGGGTACGATTGCAGGGTGAAGAAACTCGGGAGGACCGCTGCGCCGTCGGCGATGCAACGGTACCCCCATCTGGACTCCTTTCGCATCGGGAGAGTGAACCATGGCTACACTCCAAGATCTCCTCGCAAAGCAGATTCCCCAGTACCGCGACAAAGTCCGTAACGTAGTCAAAAAGTACGGCAGCGAAGTCATCTCGCAGGTGACCGTCGCCCAAGCCTACGGCGGCATGCGGGGCGTCAAAGGGATGATCTGCGATACCTCCGTCGTCGAGGCCGACAAAGGCCTCATCGTGCGCGGACGACCGCTGCTGACCATCAAGGATCGCTGGCCCGAGGAAGTTTTCTATCTCCTGCTGACCGGCGAACTCCCCGACGACAAAGCCAAGGCCGCCCTCCAGCAAGAGTTCGATCGACGATCACAGGTCCCGTCTTACGTGTGGGATCTCATGCGCGCCATGCCACCCGACAGTCACCCGATGTGCATGCTCGACACCGCCATTCTCGTCATGGAGCGCGAGAGCGTCTTCCGTCAGTCCTACACCAAGGGCATGAAGAAAGACGAGTACTGGGTACCCATGCTCGACGACGCGCTCAACATCCTCGCGAGACTGCCGGTCGTCGCTGCCGGTATCTACCGCATCCGCTACAAAGACGGCAGTGTCAACCAATGGACACACGGTTTGGACTGGGGTGCCAACTTCGCAAACATGCTCGGGCTCGCCGACCCCACCGGCAGCTTCGCCAAGCTCATGCGGTTGTACCTCAACTTCCACGCTGACCATGAGGGTGGAAACGTCTCAGCCAATACCTGTCACACGGTCGGGTCCTCCCTGTCCGACGCCTACTACTCCGTCTCTGCCGGGCTCAACGGACTGGCCGGTCCACTCCACGGCCTGGCCAATCAAGAGTGCCTCGCCTGGATCATCGAGACGATGGAAAAGTTCGGCGGCGTCCCCACCGAAGAGCAACTTCGCGAGTACGCGTTTGACACCTTGCGTTCCGGAAAGGTCGTCCCCGGTTACGGCCACGCGGTGCTTCGCGTCGTCGACCCGCGCTTCCAGGGCTTCCTCGAGTTCGGTCAGGAGCATCTCGCCAAAGATCCCGTCTTCCAGGTCGTCGAACGCGTTTTCAACGTCGTCCCGAAGGTCCTTGAAGAATACTCCGCCATGCGCGTCAAAGAAGGAAAGAACCCGATCGCCAACCCATGGCCGAACGTCGACGCCGGCTCCGGTGCACTGCTCTATCACTACGGCCTGACCGAGTTCCCCTTCTACACCGTGGTCTTCTCGGTCTCGCGCGCCATCGGCATGCTGTCGCAGCTCATTCTCAACCGCGCCCTCGGCACGGCCATCACCCGTCCCAAGTCCGTCTCGACCGAATGGGTCATGAAGACCGTCGGCAATTGACTCAGGGGAACGGGAGTCCCTCGCGCTGTGAGCGCCGCCCAGTGAGCGTCCGCGCGCCGCGACCATAGACCTAAGCTGATCGTGCGTTGATCGGCTCGCGCGCAACGGAATCGCGAGCCTTCACGCCAACGAAGACCGTGCGAGTCTCGTCCGGAGTCCCTTGGCACGCCTCGGCGCTCGCGCGAAAGCCCACCTCCTCGAGCAATCGAATCCAGGTCGAACGCGAAAACAGACCGAGGCGATGCCGTTCATACTCTACGTGCGGAGGATCTTCGCCCTCCCTGAGAACATACACCATGTCCGCCACATATTCAGTATCCGCGGGGTCGGGATCCCAGTCCCACTGCAGGTATCGCAGCGAACGCCCCTCGCCGTCGTGGCCGCCATGTTCCGTACAGGCCCTCCAGGTCTCCGCGGTATAATCCGGTACGAACAAGGCTACACCGCCGGACGCGCAGTGTTCAAATGCGGTGGTTATCGCCTGACGCAACTCCCGCTCGGTGAGCATGTACTGAATGGCATCTTGAACGAACACGCCGTCAAACAGCCCGTCCAAACGGAGCGTGCGCATGTCTCCCTCGACATGTTCGCACTCCGGATTCAAGGACCGGCTGACATCGAGCATGTGCGGCGACACGTCCGTCAGCGTCAGCTGACACTTACGTTTAAGGTGCACGGCACTGTTACCACCGCCACAGCCAAGTTCGAGCAACGTCTCAATCGGACGGACCGCGTGGTCGGACAGTAGGCGCCAATACTTCTCGACTTCGTCCGCGTATTCCGCCGGAGAAGACAACAACGGCCACCATGATGCCAGTGAAGAGTAGAGCTTCATGAGTACAGTGGATTCTGCCGCATCCGCGCATCACGTCAAGTGGTTGCACCTATCGAGCGTCGGCCTGGAGGTCGGGAGCGGGGGGTGCATTCCGTCGCAGGCAAACCAGCTGCGCACTCTGATACGTTGCCGGAGGCCGACCGACTCCGCGTCGACCCGACGATGCGGCGTCCGCCGGCCCGGAGATCTACAAGTACTGCGAGGCGGCAGGTTTCTCGTACGCCATTCGCCTGCCGGGCGGCGCGGCAACGGTGGTTCACCGGCGACGTCGGTGACGGTTGAAGGAAGGGCGTTTAACCGACACGGTAGTACCGATTTCGCGCGCTCGGGCCTTCGTAAGCGCCGCAATACAGGCCAACAACAACGAGGATGGCGGCGGGAAAGGCACGGAAACCCTTGAGCCGACGAGGCCAAAACGATATCATCGATCCCTGGCCGTTCGGGCCAGAGCCAATTGGGAAATGTCGGCTTAAGAGCCGAAGATGAGGAGATTCACATGAAGATCATCCTGTCCAGTGTTTTGGTGGACGATCAGCAGAAAGCACTCGACTTCTATACGGATGTTCTGGGATTCACGAAGAAACAGGACATTCCCATGGGCGAAGCCCGATGGCTTACCGTGGTGTCACCGGAAGGGCACGACGACGTTGAATTACTTCTCGAACCCATGTGCTTCGCACCGGCCAAAACGTATCAACAAGCCCTGTTGGAGGCGGGAATTCCGCATACCTCATTCGCTGTGGCGGATATTCAATCGGAGTACGAGAGACTCAAAGGTCTCGGCGTCGCGTTTCGAACGGAACCGACGGCGGCCGGTCCAGTGACGGTGGCGGTCTTCGAGGACACGTGCGGAAACCTGATTCAAATCGTGCAGATCTAAGCGACACACGTGACAGGTATGAACGGGCCGCAGGCAGCGGAGCCGATGACTCGGCATCGCATAGACACCCGGCGCCTATCACAGGGAAAAACAGGTGATCCGGTTCACAATCGCGTGGTCGTTTCCCGGCGACCTTCGCGCG
>JAJDDV010000030.1 GCA_029260135.1 Phycisphaerae bacterium
GCACGTGGTCTGTGAATGGCAACCTCTTGTGGGACTGGGAGCTATTGGGTTTGGCGCGCCTCTAGAAGATCACATGCATTCGTCTGGTCTTGCTGCCCCTGGCAATAATGCCATCCGGACGTGCACTCGCCAATCGACTGCCGTAGTGTCCATTTATCCAGCCGAACGTAAGTCATGCTCAGTACAGGCGTTGCGAGAGGCCATCCGGCAGGTAGAATCGTGGTCATGAACGGGCTCCAACCATGGCAACTGCTTCTTGTGACGCTGGCCGGCTGGGTCAACCGCAACCAGCAGGACGTCATCACGTACATCCAAGAGGAGAACCGGATCCTCAAGAGCAAACTCAAGGGCAAGCGGATTCGTTTCACCGACGATGAACGCAGGCGCCTGGCCGTGAAGGGGAGGGTCCTGGGCCGGAAGGTGCTCCGCGAGGTCGGGTCAATCGTGACGCCGGACACGATCCTGCGTTGGCACAAGAGGTTGATCGCCCAGAAGTGGGATTGCAGCGAGAGACGGGGACCGGGTCGTCCACGTGTAAAGGACGAGATCGCGCAGTTGACGGTCAGGCTCGCAAAGGAGAATCCAGGATGGGGCTACACGACCATCCTTGGAGCGTTGTACAACCTCGGCCACGTGGTGGCTCGTGAGACAGTCCGCAACATCCTGAAAGAACATGGCATCGAGCCAGCTCCGGAGCGATCGAAACGCATGCCATGGTCGACGTTCTTGAAGTCGCATTGGGATTGCATTGCTGCTACTGATCTGTTTACCGTGGAGGTCTGGTCGCCATTTGGCCTCACCACGTACTACGTGCTCTTCTTCATCAAGCTGTCGAACCGGCGCGTTCGCCTGGCCGGAATAACGGAGTATCCTCACGGAGAGTGGATGAAGCAGGTTGGCCGCAATGTGACCGACACCTTCGACGGCTTTCTCTTGGATATCCGCTACTTGATCCTCGATCGCGACAGCATCTTCACCGCAACATACCGCGACCTGCTCAAGAATGCGGGCATCAAACCCGTGCGCCTTCCGCCACGGTCGCCGAATTTGAACGCATACGCTGAGAGGTTTGTCCGTACGATCAAAGAAGGCTGTCTGAACCGAATGATCTTCTTTGGCGAGGATTCGCTTCGCAGAGCCATCAACGAGTTCCTGGTGTATTACCATCATGAGCGTAATCACCAGGGCCTCGGCAATCGACTAATCGACCCCCAAGAAGAGGTCGGCGCCGCGGACGGTTCGGTTGAGTGCCGCGAACGCCTCGGTGGCCTGCTTCGCTACTACTATCGCCAAGCGGCGTAGCCAGCGAGCGTCGGGGAATAACCTGGATTCTGGCGCTGGGCGAGCGCGCTCCGGGAGTTACGGATTCCAAAGAGATCAGCTCTTCGTTCATTCCTGGCTGCTCGCAGTCGGCTTTCTCGCTTGGCCGCATAAATGGACAAGGGGATTGCGTGGACGTTGGCGAGACGTGAGTGTACCGCGTGGTTTGGGTCGGTAGAATCCCAAGTCGTGTACTAGCGAACGATGCGGGCTTCCCGAGGGAGTGAAGGCGAGCGCTGTGGCAGAAATCCGACTTACACCGACTGGGCACCTGTGCTGGGAGTCTGCTGAGGATCAGGCCGAGTCAGCGCGGCTGGCGGGGTTGCGGAAGCTGTTTTCTGTTGACTGGCGGGAAGGGCTCTTCACGCTGGCGGCTGAGAAGAAGGGCATCTGCGATTCACTGACCCTGCGCTACTGGCAAGGGCTGGCTGAGCGGTATATCACCGCGCTGTGCCACATTCCGGAATCTGCGGATCGCGTCGAAGTCGAGTCACCGTCGCCGGCAGAATGCGCGACTTGGCTGCTCACGGCGCCACCCATGCGGGGTGGTGAGTACCTGACGACGCAGACTCTGCTGGAAATCCACGGTGCGCTGGACGAGTGGGCCACGGAGGCCATCGAGTCAGCCGGCGGGCTGAAGGCGTTTCAGCAAGCACGGGCACCAAAGTGGCATCAGGTGGGTCGCGTCTGTTTTCACCTCGCTGAGAACAAAAGCGACCAGGCCCGTCCGTTTGCGTTCCTGGCGACCTATTCCACGGGGTTCGGCGCCGGGGGGCGGTTGAAGCACGTGCCGCTCCGTAAGGCGCTGGAGCAGTACGCGGGGGCAAAGAACCGCTCGGCTCTGATCAAGCTGCTCGCTCCGGTTCAGCAGGCGGCAGAACGCTGCGAATGGGTTAAGGAACTGGTGGATTCCGGGGAGGTCTATCACCCCATGCGGTGGACAGCTGAGCGATCGTATACGTTGCTTCGGTCAGCGCCGGAGTTGGAGGACAGCGGCCTGTCGGTCCGGCTTCCGGATTGGTGGAAGAGACGCTCGCGTCCGCAGGTGTCGGTGACCATCGGCCAGCAGATGCAATCAACGCTCGGGGCCAAGGCGGTGCTGGATTTCAATGTGAATATGGCGATCGGAGATGAGGCCCTTTCGTCAGAGGAACTGGCCTCGTTGATGGCCGGCCCAGATGGGTTGGTACTGCTAAAGGGCCAATGGGTTGAGGTCGATCGTGAGAGACTGCAGGAGGCCATCGACCACTGGCAAGCTCTGGAGACTCAGGCGGCGGACGGCGAGATCTCATTCGTCGAGGGGATGCGCCTACTGGCTGGTGCTTCGGCAGACCTCAAGCATGAAGAGCAAGTGGAGGAGCAGCGCCAATGGGCGCACGTGTACGCCGGTGAGGGGATGCGGGAGGTTCTTGCCGGCCTGCGCGAGCCGGAGCAACTGGATGAGGTCGAGCTTTGCGGAGGGTTGCAGGGGACACTCCGGCCGTATCAGTGCGACGGGCTGGCATGGCTGCGTTTCCTGACGACGCTGGGGTTGGGAGCGTGCCTGGCCGACGACATGGGACTGGGCAAGACGATCCAGGTGCTCGCGCTATTCCTGTGTGGTCGGGATGGAAAGTCCGCACAGCGGCAGAAGCCGTCACTTTTGGTTGTGCCGGCCTCGCTCCTGGGCAACTGGCGCAGCGAGGCGGAGCGGTTCGCGCCGTCGCTGAAGCTGACGTTTCTGCATCCGGCAGAGACAGATCGCCAAACACTTGCGAACATCGCCGAGTCTCCCGATCGGTGGCTTTCCAACACCGACATGGCTGTCACGACTTACTCCATGTTGGCCAGGCAGGATTGGCTGATGGAATTGGACTGGCGCTTCGTGATTCTCGATGAGGCTCAGGCGATCAAGAACTCCTCGACGCGCCAGAGCAAGGCCGTGAAGAAACTCCCCGCCTACGCGAGGATCGCCCTGACCGGCACACCGGTCGAGAATCGCTTGGGCGATCTTTGGTCGCTGTTCGACTTCCTCAACCCTGGCTTGCTCGGATCAGCGAGCGAATTCAAATCGTTCGTAAAGGGTCTGGAATTACGGGAGCAGAACCGATTCGCGCCGTTGCGTCAGCTGGTCGGACCGTACATTCTGCGCCGCCTGAAAACAGATCGTTCCGTGATCGCCGACTTGCCCGAGAAAGTCGAAACGGTCCGGTACTGCAAACTGACCAGGGCACAGGTCAAGCTCTACGAGCAGACAGTAAGGCAAATGCGATCGGCCCTGGAAGCAGCCGATGGCATGGCGCGGCGCGGGCTGGTGCTTCAGACACTGATGCGGCTGAAGCAGATCTGCAATCACCCCAGCCAGCTTTCCGGCGACGGCGCCTACGGTTCTTCCGACAGTGGTAAGTTCCTCCGCCTCGGCGAGATCTGCGAAGAGCTGGCGGAGCGCCAAGAGAAGGTGTTGATCTTCACGCAGTTCCGAGAGATCATCGATCCGTTGGCAGACCACCTGACTGCGGTCTTCGGCCGCTCAGGGCTGGTTCTGCACGGTGGAACGAATGTCCGGAAGCGCAAGGTAGTGGTCGCGCAGTTTCAGAACGACGACGGCCCGCCGTTTTTCATTCTGTCGCTCAAGGCCGGCGGCACGGGCCTGAATCTGACTTCGGCTTCGCATGTGATTCACTTTGACCGCTGGTGGAACCCGGCGGTGGAGAACCAAGCAACGGACCGCGCATTTCGCATCGGCCAGAAGCGAAACGTGCTGGTGCACAAGTTCGTCACCAGCGGTACGATTGAGGAACGGATTGATGAACTGATCGCGGAGAAGCGACACCTGGCCAACGAGATCCTCACCACCGATGGCGAGGTTAAACTGACGGAATTGCCTGATGACGAACTGATGCAACTGGTTCGTCTGGATGTTAATCGTGCGATGATGTAGGGAGTTGCGGCGTGGCGGCTTGGAGACAATGGAGTCCGTACGTTCCCGTGGCTCAGCGACGTGCCAAAGCCTTGCGCAAAATGGAGAAGCTCCGCAAGAAGGGCAAGGACATTCAGCCGGTCGAGATCGACGGGCGCACGATCGCACGGAGCTTTTGGGGTAAGGGCTGGTGCGATCATCTGGAATCGTTCTCCGACTTCGAGAACCGTCTTCCGCGGGGGCGAACGTATGTCCGCAATGGCTCGGTCTGCCACCTATCCATCCGCTCAAGGCGCATTGAAGCCATCGTTAGCGGCTCCGAGCTGTACAACACGAGCATCCGCATCAAGAGGCTGAAACCGACTGTCTGGAAGTCCGTTAAGGAGAGGTGCGCCGGACAGATCGGTTCAATGCTGGAATTACTCCAGGGCAAGCTGTCTGACCAAGTCATGACCGTCGTAACGGACCGCGCGCGCGGCCTCTTTCCTAAGCCAAGTGAGATCGAACTCGCCTGCAGCTGCCCCGATTGGGCGGTGATGTGCAAACACGTCGCGGCCGCGCTGTACGGTGTTGGCAGTCGGCTCGACAGCCAGCCGGAACTGTTGTTCCTGCTCCGTGATGTCGACGCACAGGAGTTGATCTCCACGGAGATCGCAGTACCTGGCGCCGTTACAACTGGCGATATCATCGACGACGCTCAGCTGGGTGACATCTTCGGCATCGACCTTGATGTTGCGGGCGAGGAAAACCCTGCTCCGGTCATTAGGCCGAAGAAACAACGACGCGCTGGCAAGACCACCACCTCGGCTGCGGCACGGAAGAGATCCCACCCCACGGCGGTGCAAAGACCCGTACGGTCGAGCGCTACACCGAAGATCCGCCCCACGGGCAAGTCGGTGGCCCGCCTGCGCAGGCAACTGGGGCTTTCGGTGGCCAAATTCGCCCAGCAGCTGGACGTTTCAGCGACCAGTGTGTATCGCTGGGAAGCTACGATGGGGCGACTCAAGCTGCAGCCACACCCCCTTGCCGCTTTGGCGAAGCTGCAACAACAAACGCGCAGCGGGTAGTCAATTCGGTGGAACCACGTGTCCCGGCAGCGCGAGCTCCGACTGAATGCGCGGGACGCCTGTGGTTCCTGAATACTTGTCCCTGGCAAGAATTCCATCCGGCGCCGTTCCAGGTGTACGGTGACCTTGGTCCAGAACGGTTCAGAGCCGAAAGGCCGTTGCTGACTCGATCCAATATAGCGACGTCGTGATAGATTCGCGCGATTCGACCTGCCTGCGCGTACTCCCACCGTCGTACGTTTCGGTCGGCTAGGTGCGTATATGCTCAGGCCGCGCGGCAATAACGATGATGAAGCCCGCCGACTTGTGGAATGCCGATCACTCTGCCACGCTCCGGCGGTTCGACTTCCCGCTTGATCGGCGAGTTGCGATCCAGGGAAAGATGCGTTCGGGAACGCATGTAATAGTCAAAATAGTCGGACAGGATTCGGCGGAGATGGCGTTCGTTCAACACGATGACGCGATTCAAACACTCGCGTCGGATCGATCCGATGATTCGCTCGACGTACGGTGACTTCCATGGAGAGCGGTATGCGGTCACAACTTGCCCAATACCCATGTGCTTGATCCGTTGGCGAAAGAAATCGCCGTAGATCGAGCCTCGGTCGCGAATGAGGAATCGTGGGACGTCGTCGCCAGGGAACGCCTCGACGACCTGCTGGGCCGTCCATTCAGCGGTCGGATGCTCGGTGACGTTGAAATGTACGACGTGCCGGCGGTCATGGCGCAGAACGGCGAACACAAAGAGGATACGGAACGTCGCCGTTGGGACGGTGAAAAAGTCGACAGCGACGATGTCGGTCAGATGATTATCCAGGAAGGTCCGCCACGTTTGCGATGGCGGATTGCGCTTCCGTACCCGATACTTACGGACCGTTGCATCGCAGACCGTG
>JAJDDV010000004.1 GCA_029260135.1 Phycisphaerae bacterium
GGTGGTGTCGAGCGTGATGATGAGGACGTTATAGCCGCCGGCTGACCCGCGTTCGAGCGCCGCCGGCCAGCCGGAGGGGCCGGCAGGTCGAAGGTATGCGGCCGTGCCTCCCATCATGATGATGACGATACCCCCCAGCACCCAACGTCGCATCGAGAATGTCTTGCGGGTGGGGAGCGATGTGTCTCCTTGCTTCTTGCTGTTTGAAATGCGCTTGGTCATCGTGCATCCATGTTTCGGGCGGCCGATCTCATCGCGGGGGAATTCTATCGCCGTCGCGCCTTTGATGCGATCCGTTCCGAGCAGGCGGAGTCGATGGCGTCAACATGTGCCAAGCTCGTGACAGTTCCCTCGCGGCACATTTCCAAGGTAAGGCATGCGACCGATGTCGAAGATCAAACGTCGACTGTGCGGGCCGGCGTCGGGGCCGCTGGGCGTCTACCGGGCTGCACGGTCGTTCGGACGTTCATCGCCCCGGCCGGATACCCGAGTTTGGGACGAAAACACGCGGTTTCGTCTCGACGAGATGGCGCTTGGCTGCACTACCACGTGACGGTACGAAGGGGGACGTTGACCACATTCAGCATATCTTCCCCAGAGTACGGCACCTGCCGCCGGGTCGATGTCGGCGCTGATCTACACCTGGGTCCGCCTCACTCTTGGGCTTCCCGAAGGTGTCGAGTTCCAAGGCCGTCGTATAGGTTTCGACGATCGATCTTATCGGGCGTACCGTCGATTTCGTGAGAATCTGAAGTAGGAAACGACGATGTAGAAAGTCCCTTTGGGAAGGAGAAACGAAGATCGAAGCGGCAAAATAGGGCCAAAAAAAGTCGCCTTTGTTGTTGCATTTTTGTTTCGATGGCGTCATAATGCGTTCTAACTCGTGGGTCTTTGGTGTCCTATAGAGTGAAGACGCTTCGTCCCGCGGAGCGGTCAGGGTTCCGGGAAGGGACGCGCCGCCGAGAAGATCGGTTGGGCTTTTGAGCCGCCCGTGTTCGGTGGCTTGTTCGAGGATGTGGGAAAGAGCGAAACGGATCCCGTAATACTACTTTACGAAGCGCCGAGGACCGCGGGTTGGTACGCTCGGCTACGGGACTTAGGATGGGAGATAGCATCGCTTGGTACGGGGAAGAGGAGTCGCGTGTGACTCCGCTCTTCTGCGTGTGAGGAGGTCTGAGGGCAAGGCTCATCACAACACCCCGAAGAGGAACTTTTTAGGCTAAGGAAAGGGAAGAACAATGGAACGGAAGGTTATTGGAGCGTTTGCATGCCTGCTGGTTCTCGTTGCGGTTCCGGCAATGGCTCAGGACGATTGCGCGACGGCAATCACGATTACGCAGAACGGCGGCGGAGTGGCCATCGGTGACCCCTGTAACGATACCACCCCGACGGGTGGCCTTGGAATGGGCGTCTACTGTGATCCCGGCGCCACGCTGGACTACTGGGCGAAGTTCCAGGCCACGTCGGACACGGCTCGTATCCGTACCGACCTCGGCTCGGCCGGAACCGACTCGACGTATCTGGTCTGGCTTGTCGGTCAGGCTGATGTCTGCGACCAAGCCGGCTGGACCCCGTACTGGTGCAGTGGTGACGAGGGTGGTGCCTCGGGTTACCTCGGTGACATCACGGTCGACGGCCTGACGGCTGGCGAGTGGGTCCTGATTCAGATCGGTGTCTGGCAGGACGTGGCCTGTGGCGACTACACGATGACGATCGAAGATCCGCCGCCGGTTCCCACGCTTCCTCAGGCGGGCCTGCTGGCGCTTAGCGTTCTTCTGCTCGGCGGTGGTGCCGTGGTCTTCGGGCGCCTTCGCGCCGCGTAAGTGACGAGGCGTCGATCGAGTAAAGACGATCGAATGCTTAAGACCGGTCCGCCCGCGTCGCGGGGGCTGGTGACAGGCCCAACAGGGCGCGGGGAGTATTCTTCCCAGAATATAACCGCCTCCTTCCGCTCAACCGAGCGGGGGGGGCGGTTTCCATTGCGCCATCTAGAGAACACAGTGTGACAGGCTGGATCAGAGCTCATCGCGTGGCCATTAAGTTTGGGATCACGTTTGGCCTGCTGCTGGCCGTGTTCTACGCCATTTACATTCCGGTGTCGCAGTCGTCGGCGTATCGGGGCTACCTTGTTTTTATCGCCGATTCGGTCTGTGCCGGCCTGCGCCTTCTGGGCCAGGAGGTGCGTGTCGAAGGGCGTTGCGTGGTGGGTCCGATCAATAGTCTCAAGATCGTCCCCGGTTGTGACGGCATGGAGGTACTTGCACTGTTCGGGTCCGCCGTTCTGGCGTCGCCGGTACCGTGGCTTTCCCGCCTTGCTTTTCTGGCGCTGGGTACGTTGTCGTTGATGGTCTTCAATGTCTTTCGCATTGTGTCGATCTTTCTGATTGGCATCCGCCATCCCGAGGCGGCCGAGACGATACACTGGGATGTGTGGCCCGGTATTCTTATCGTCGCCGTGCTCGTCTGCTGGCTGCTCTGGGCGCGCTGGGCTGTAACGCGTCAACTGGCTTCGACTGCAGAGAGTTCCACATAACTCGATGATTCGTTTCTTGATCACGTTTTTCGTGGTGTATGTGCTTTTGATGGCGCCCTGGCCTGGCGTGCGCGATGGCTACCGCGACCTATTCGTCGGCGTCGGAGCCTCCGTGTTCGGACCGTTGGGGCCTGGCAACGAGGCAGCGTTTGAGAAGTACGATCACGAAGACGACCCGGCGGACGTGACGATCAATGTGCGGCATCGTCAGACAGGCGGAACGTTGTGGATGCGGCTGAACAGCCGCGAGGTGGCCTACTTCCCCACCGCCGTCATTATGGCACTGACGCTCGCCACGCCGGCCCGATGGGGGCGGCGTCTGCGGTCCCTGGTCATCGGGCTTGCAGGCGTTGGTGGATTTATCCTGGGAAGACTGCTGATCATCATCCTCGTCTACTCAGCCCGAGATCTCGCTTCGATGAGTGGCGTACCGACATTCTGGGACAAGGCGTGGAACGCCGGAATCCACTTCGTCGGCGCAGGTCATGCACTTTCCTATATCGTTCCCGTGATCGTCTGGGCGTTGGTGTGCGTTCGGCGGGAGCACGTGGCTCTGGTCTTTGCCGTACCTCAATCGCAATCGGTTAGGAAGCCTAAACCGGTGTCCAGGTCCGCGAAGAAGGGGTGAGCCCGAGGTCAATGGTGCTTGCCGCCGATGGACCTGTTTTCGCGAGGCATCGCGGAAGTAGTGCTGCAGGGGGCTAGCTAGCACAGCGCGGCATACGTGACGGCGGCCAGAAAGACGATCCTCGCCTTTCGCCGAAAGAACCAATAGACTGGAATCACGTACGTCACGCCTCTTCCCCCTCGATTCCGACGCTCATGCGTCGCCGGACGTGAAACAGAGTCCACGGCGCATACCACGACACGGTCGGCGTCACGGTTCGAAGGGCGGCCGATAATCACGGGCTGGAGGCAGGTACTTGCCCACGCTGGGAGAACCGGACCGCAGTGGGTGTTTGTGCTGATTATGCCGTCCGGACGCGCAGCATCGTCACACGGGTGGGAATGGCGACGCCAAAATCGCCTCGCTCGCGTAAGCGTCGGCGGTTATCGGGTCGGGCTTATGATCACCGCGCGAGATGCCGGACCCTCACCCTGTGCATTCGAGGCGCGGCAGGTATACGAAATAAGAACGCCCAAATCCGCCTCCGTGACGATGAACGTCGCCGTGCCGAGTTGACGATTCACGGACAACCGCCCGTCAGCCGGGCTGAATTCAAAGGCAATTCCGTCCGTCGATCCCGACGTGACGCGACAGGTCAAGTCCACCGACTCTGACAGCCCTGGCGTAGGATTCCGGGTCGTGAGGTCAACGACCGGAACCGTTACTTCGTCACCCCCGCCCGTCGAACCGGTGTTCGGAAGCCCGCCGAGCAGATCCAGCTGACACCCGTTTCCGGCGACGGTCACAGGTCCGAAAACGGTGAAGAGAATAGTGTTTCTCGCTCTTTTCATGCTCAGCTCACAATTGTCGATGGCCGGATAGGCGTCTTGGCATCTTTGTATGCTGCAGACAATATGGTAACTACCTCTCTCCGAGAACGGTAGTTTCCGGATCTTCGATACGGTTTCCGAGCGAAACTCGCAGGCGGTTCAATGCGTAGGGTGAAACGAAACGGGCGTCTAACATCTTATGTGGAAAGAGATTAAGTGTAATCGTCGCGGCGTTTGGACGCGCTGGGCGGGTGGAGTCCACGTGCGGGCTGACGGCGTTCGCTCACCGTGCCGACCCACGGCTGGGCGGGGTTCCTGGAGGGGCCCGTTCGACGATCCGGACCGGACCCGCTTAAACCGGTTGTCGTCCGCGCGCCGATAACCTAGCACCGGTCTATCGAATTCCCGATGGGGTTGGTTCGTGGGTCCGCTTCGGCGAGGGTATCGCCGATATCCTCCATGGAATGGTCGTCTTGAGACAAAGAACAAATCAACACGCCGGGCGAGGCCAGGCCACACTACGCCACGCATCGCACGTTCTGCCGCTACTTGTTGCGCTGGGCGGCTGCAATTCCGTCAAGAACGGTTGGCTTGATCCCACCGTGCTCGGGAACTTCAAGGAGTCGAGCACGCTGGAGATCCGCGCGTCACTTACGCTGGAGGACACGCCTTGGGGCGTTCCCGGCGCCGTGCTCCCGACGCGTGAGGACCTCATCGTCGATCCCGTGGACTATCCGATCTCGCCGGGCGATACGTTGGCCGTCGAGATTCACGAACTCCGCGAACGAGGCGTTCCGTTTCAGGCGCAAGTGTTCGTCACCAATACCGGCTTTGTGAACCTGCCCGTCGTCGGGCGGGTGGAAGCCGCCGGTCTGACGCCTGGGGAACTCGAGGATGAGTTCAAGTCGTCCCTTCGCGGTCTCGACGTTCTGCTCGATCCGCAAGTGACGGTCAACCCGTTGTTCTTGCAGTTCGCTACGTACTCGATCTTCGGGGTCGGTGTGAGCGCATCCAACAACGCGCCGCTTCGCGCGGGAACGTTCCCCATTCGTCGCCCCGACCTGCGAGTCCTCGAGGCTGTCAACCAGGTCGGCGGACTCAACGAGTTCGTGACCGACATCTACGTCTTTCGTCACGATGAACCGGCGTGGAAGGTGGCGCGCTCGTCTGCTGCGAAGTCCGATGCGCCTCCGGCGGATGAAACCCCCAGTTCCGGCGAAGCCGAGGTCCTCGAGGTCGACCCCGGTCCGGACGAACCGGTCGTCGGTAACGCCGTTACGTCTCCCGAGACGGAGCTCCTTGACGCCGTTCTCGGCGAAGAGCCACCCGAGCAGAAGCCGCGCGATGTCACCGACGACAAGGACGACGAGGACGGGGCGCCTGCGCCAAAACCAGGGCCGATGGCCCCGTTCATTTTTGTCGACCGTGAACGTGGATACGTCCGCAATCCCGCATACGCCGCAGCCGAGGGTGAATCACCCATGGCCGCCGCCCCGCTGGGCATGGGGACGCCCGCCGTCAACTGGGAACGCATCGCCGGAAACGCAGGCCATCGTGTGATCCGCGTACCGGCGGACCGTCTGCGTGTCGGTGACCCGGAGGCCAATGTGATCATCCGCGGTGGCGATGTCATTCGCATCGTCACCGGCGAGATCGGCGTCTATTATGTCATGGGACAGGTGAACCGTGTGGGCCCGTTCGGATTCAACTCGGAACAGGTCACGCTCAAGGGTGCGATCGCCGCCGCGGGCGGGCTGACCGGACTCGCCTGGCCGGACCGCTGCACGGTCTATCGCCGAATCGGGCAACGTGAGCAGATGATCCAGGTCGATCTGGACCGAATCTTCGCCGGAAAGGACGCCGACTTCTTCGTTCGACGAGGAGACATCATCAACGTCGGAACGCACCCGTTCGCACCCTTCCTGCAGGCGATTCGCGGTGCGACCATCCCGAACCCGACGACCAATGTGGGTTACGGGTTTGTCTACAGCCGAAACTTCGCCGACGTCGACAGCTTTTCCGTCCGGCAGAACCCGCACAACGCGCCGGACCGTTTCCCGTCACTGCTTCCGTAGGCCATTTTCGTGATGACGACCCCACCATCCCGTTTGTCGACAGCACGATCAGCGGGGGTCGGTCTATCCAACGCAGCCTTGATCCAGGTTGCCGTTGTCGCGGTGCTGGCGGTTCTGGCCTATCTGGGACCGATTCGCGGTCTGCTGATTTCCCGCTGGATGACGGACGGTAATTGGTCACACGGTCCTTTGATCCCGGTGTTCTGCCTCTACTTTCTCTGGCTTCGGCGCGAGGCGCTTCTTTGCGTCCGCGCCAAACCGAGCTATTTCGGTGCCGTCGTTCTGGTTGGATCGCTCGCTGTCTACTTTCTGAGTGCGTGGTGGTTCCGCATGGGATATCCCCAGGGTGTTTCGATGATCGGGGCGATCTTCGGGGTTACGCTTTTGCTGGGCGGATGGCCGGTGATTCGTCTGACCTGGTTCCCGATTCTCTTTCTATTGCTGGCGGTTCCGCTTCCTCAGACCCTCTACGTGAGTCTGACCCTTCCGCTGCGGAGCCTCGCCGCGTGGGTCGCCGCCTCGGCGATGCCGCTCTTCGTGAACGGTCTACACACCGAAGCGCAGGCGGTCGTCATCGACTATGTCGTTCCCGGCAGCGCGCCGGACACGCTCAACGTGGAGGAGGCCTGCAGCGGAATGCGCCTGACGATGGCGTTCGTTACGCTCGGGATCATCATGGCCTATCTCGGTGATCGACCGCTCTGGCAGCGCGTGGTGATGGTGCTGATGTGCATTCCGATCGCAGTATTCTGCAACGCCGTTCGTGTCACCATCACCGGACTGTTGGTTGTGACCGGCCAGGACGCGTGGGCGCGTGGAACGCCGCATCAGTTACTGGGTATCCTGATGCTCGTGTTGGCGTTGGGGCTGTTTGCGCTGTTGCGTTCCGTACTCGGCCGATTGTTCGTGGAAGAGGAGACCGAGGCACCCCAAACCGCGGGTGCGGTGTGACGTCGAGGGATCGCGCGTCGAGAGTTTGACGTGTCTCGGAAAGGACGAATAGCAAAGCGGAAGTCGACGCGGCGACGACGAGCCTTCGAGGCCGAGGTCGCATCGCTTCAGAAGGGTATTGACGGACGAACATGACTTCGATGCCGACAACGGTTCAAGAGCGGATCGCACGACCGACACCCACACAACGCGCACCCGGCGACGGCGGGGCACTGACCGGTGCTGACATCCTGGCCATGCTCCGGCGCCGGCTCGTACTCATCGTCGTGCTGTTCGTCCTTCTTTCCGCGATGGTCGCCGGTGGATATGCCGCCTGGTGGAAGTACTACCCCGGATATCGATCGGAGGCGTTGATCGAGTGCATCTCGAACGTGCCCGATGTCGAACTTACGCTGGAACAATCCCGCCTCAGGCAGGACGAGCACGAGCGATTCGTGATGACCCAGGCCCTTCTGCTCAAGAGCCCGGGCATTCTCAGCGAGGCCCTGAAAGTCACCGCGGTTCATGAGACCCAGTGGTTCTCGTCGGTCAAGAATGACCAACATCTCCTTGAATTGACGGACGAGTTGGGGGCTGCACCGATCCGTGGGACCAACTTCCTGCGGGTCCGTATGCAATGCCGAGACCCCGAAGACCCGGCGATCATCGTCAACGAGGTCGTCCGGGAGTGGTTCGAATCCGTCAAGAAGCGTTCTGCCGACGAGTTCGCCAACGTCGGTCTGGCTGCCGCGCGCCAGGAGCTGGAGGCGCTCGATGCCGACATCACCAACCTGCGCCAGCGCCTCAAAACGCTCGCCACCCGCCTCCCGGCCGGGGCTCGACAGAATCCCGGCGGCAACATTACCAACCAGCAGGTCCAGCAATACGGTGAACAGGTGGCCCTCCTGCAGCTCGAACGGGCCCAGCTCGAGCAATACCGCCTGATCTACAACGACCCCTCCGGAGTGGCCGTCACCGCCGAAGACCGCGCCGTCGTCGAGGCCAATCCCCAGGTGGCCGAACTCGCCCGAACGCTTTTCCTGTTAGAGCAACAGCGCGCCGCCGACGAGAAGGTCTACGGCGACGCGCACAGCGCCCTCCGGCAGCTCGACGCCCAGATCGAAGCGGCCCTGGGAAAGCTGGCGCAGATTCGCATGGAGAAGCTCGATCAGCGCCGCGCGGACATTCGGGAAGCTGCAAACACCGCCTACGACAATACGCAGCACTCGCTCTTCCTTGCCGAAGAAAACCTGCTCAGGTCCGCCGCCTCGTTGCAGGATCAGGATGCCCTTCTATTCGACTACGTGGATCTCGAAGCGGAGTTGGAGCGAAAGCTCGAACGGAGCGTCGAGCTGGCGGATTACATCGCCGGTCTTCGCCGGGTCAAAACACAGCGAACCGCGATCAACGTCAACGTCGCGCAGCAGGCCACCGATCCACTCCGGCGCAGCAGCCCATCGCTGCTCCTACTGCCCGTGGGGATTGTCCTGGCGCTGCTCGCATCCACCGGAATCGCCCTGGGACTTGAATTGGTCGACAAGTCGATGCGGACGTCCCATGATGTGGTGCACCACCTCGGCGTTGCGCTTCTCGGGCTCGTTCCCCATACCGACGACGAAGAACTCTCCATCCAACGCGTCGAAACCGCCGCTCACGATGCACCGCAATCGATGGTGGCTGAAGCGTTCCGTCACATTCGCGCGAACCTCCAGTTTAGCGCGCCGATCGATCGGCAGCGATGTATTCTGATCACCAGCGCGCGGCCGGAGGACGGAAAAACAACCGTCGCCTGCAATGTGGCCATCGCGCTCGCCCAGGCCGGCCGACGCGTCCTGCTGATCGATGCCAACTTCCGCCGCCCGAGTCTCCAGGCGCTCTTCGAGGGCGTCAAACCACAGGGTCTCAGCAACTTGCTCGTCGGTGACGATGCCCTTGCGTCATGCACGGTGTCAACGCCGACCACCGGGCTCGACGTGCTCGGAAGCGGTCCGACGCCACCCAACCCCGCCGAACTGCTCGGTAGTGAGCGTTTCCGCGCCGTGCTGAAAGAGGCCATGTCGCAATACGACCAGGTCATCATCGACACGCCACCGGTGCTGCTGGCCAGCGATGCCGTAGTCCTCGCCACCGCCGTCGACGGCGTGGTGCTGGTGGTCCGAGCCCATCAGAATTCGCGCGGCGTTGCCCGGCGGGCCTGCAATCTGCTGAGCCATGCCGACGTGCGACTGTTCGGAGCTGTTCTCAACGCGGCCCAGGTCACACGAGGTGGCTATTTCCGTGAACAGCTCCGCGCGTACTATGACTACCAGGTCGACACGGCTGGTGGAGGAAAGAACAAGCCGCTTCCGTCGACGCCGCCCTCGTCTGACGCGTAGATGGACCGGCTGACGCAAATCGCCGTCGATGGCACGACACGTTGTACCGCATCGAAGCCCATCCTATAATGCCGACGATACTCCTCGGCGCTGACGTTGGTGCGCACGCGTAGCGCACGGTGTGTGACGCCGAAACGACCTTGAAACACCGGGTGCCCCATGCAGCCAATCCGCATGCTCGACCTTCATGGCGAGTATCAACTATTCAGAGACCAGATTCGCGAGGCGGTGGACGCCGTACTGGAGAGTCAGCGTTTCATCGGTGGGCCCGCCATCGCAGAACTCGAACAGACACTCTGCGAACGGATCGGCACCAATCACGCTGTTGCCGTCAGCAGCGGTACCGATGCGCTCGTCTGTGCGATGATGGGACTTGGCCTCGGCGCCGGTGACGAGGTGATCCTTCCGTCGTTCACCTTCTTCGCAACCGCAGGGTCCGTCTGGCGCCTCGGTGCCAGACCGGTCTTTGTCGACATCGATCCGCGCACCTTCAATCTCGATCCAAAGTGCGTTGAAGCTGCGGTCACACCCAAGACCAAGGCCATCGTCGTCGCGCACCTTTTCGGACAATGTGCTGAGATGGATGAGATCAACGACATCGCGCAGCGCCACAACCTCGCCATGGTCGAGGATGCCGCGCAGGCCCTGGGCGCCCGTTATCACGGCCGATCGGCCGGCACGCTGGGCGATGTCGCCTGTCTTTCCTTCTACCCGACGAAGAACCTCGGTGGTTTCGGCGAAGGAGGAATGACCTTCGTCGGCGACGACACACTGGCGGCTACGATCCGCACGCTGCGGAATCACGGCGAATCCTCTCGCTACTTTCACGATCGCGTCGGCGGCAACTTCCGCTTCGACACGATGAAAGCAGCCATTCTCTTGGTCAAGCTGAAACGGTTCGAGGAGTTTACTCGCCGTCGACGACAGAACGCTTCGCGCTATGACGAGCTGCTCGCGGACACGCCGGTCGAAACACCCTTTGTCGACGGCCATCAGCACGCCGTGTACCACCAATACTCCATCCTCACGGATCGCCGCGACGAACTCGCCGCTTGGCTGCGCGAGCGCGGCGTGGACACCGGCGTCTATTATCCCCTCGGTCTTCACCTGCAACAGTGCTTCTCGACGTTGGGGTATCGTAAGGGGTCGTTGCCCGTCACCGAGCGGACCTGCGAGCGAATACTGTCACTGCCCTGCCATCCGATGTTGGGAGAGACGGACCCGGATCGCGTCGCCTCGCTCATTCGCGAGTTCCATGCGTCAACAACCGAAGCAAAACCTCAGGCGGGTGCGACGATCGGACAATCGTAGAGCGTGCAAGGATCGGCCGTCTGGCGGCCATGGAGAATCGAGATGCGTGTGCTCGTTACGGGCGGGGCCGGGTTCCTCGGAAGTCACCTTTGCGATCGATTGCTCAGCGGCGGGCATGAGGTTATCGCGCTGGACAACCTCTTCACCGGTTCCAAAGGAACCATTGCGCATTTGCTCAACCGACCGGATTTCGAGTTCATCCGCCACGACGTCGTTAACCCGATCCTTCTCGAGGTCGACTGGATCTTCAACCTGGCCTGTCCGGCGTCGCCGATTCATTATCAGTACAACCCCGTCAAGACCGTGAAGACCTCGGTCATGGGCACGCTCAACATGCTCGGGATGGCGAAGCGCGTGCGTGCGAGAATGCTCCAGGCGTCGACCAGTGAAATCTACGGCAATCCTACCGAACACCCACAAACGGAGTCGTATTGGGGAAACGTCAACCCCATCGGCCCGCGAAGCTGCTACGACGAAGGGAAACGCGTCGCCGAAACGTTGATGATGGACTACCACCGCCAGAACGATGTCGATGTTCGCATCGTGCGCATCTTCAACACTTACGGGCCGCGCATGGCCGTCGGCGACGGCCGTGTCATTTCTAACTTCGTCGTCCAGGCGTTGCGCGGCGAGACCCTGACGGTCTACGGCGACGGCTCCCAGACGCGCTGCTTCTGCTACGTCGACGACATGATCGACGGCCTGGTCGCGTTGATGCAATACGAGGGCAATGACAGCGCCGAACCGGTCAACATCGGTAGCGGCGATGAGCGCTCGATGAACGAGGTCGTTTCGTGCCTGAGCGAAGTCCTTGGCCGAAAGCTCGACATCGCCCATCACCCACTCCCCGAAAACGATCCCGTCCGTCGGCGCCCGGATACGACGCGAGCCCAGCAGCGCCTGAGCTGGCAACCGCGCACCGAATTGACCGAAGGACTTCGCCGCACGGTTGACTATTTCCGTGAGACCCTCAAAATATAGGTCCACGGACGGTCCTTACGTCGCGGTAGAAACCATCTCGTCGATGTCGACGCTGCTGAGTTCGGGAAGAATCATTCGCACCCGGACCGTGGATCTTCGCTTCGATATCCGAAGATACTGTGGTGAGGTGGTGGACGTCGGAGTGAAGGGTCCGCTGACCGTGGGCGGGTGAAACAGCATGGCACAATCCCGATTATTGGACATCGCAGCGCAGCGGGCTCTCGTCTTTGACGGGGCCATGGGGACGAGTCTCCATCAGAAAGACCTTCCCTTGAGCGACTATCGAAACCTCGAGAACTGCTCCGAGGTTCTGGTGCTCACGCGTCCGGATGTCGTGCTCGACATCCACCGTTCGTTCCTGGCCGTCGGCTGTGATGCGGTTCTCACCAACACGTTCGGCGGGAGCAAGTTGCTGCTGGCCGACTTCGGCTTGGAGGAGCAAACCCGCGAGATCAACCGGCTCGCCGCCCAGATCGCCCGAGAGGCCTGCGACACGTTCCACAGACCCTCGCAGCCACGTTTCGCGATCGGTTCGGTCGGACCCGGTACCCGGCTGCCCTCGCTTCAGCAGACGACCTGGGACCTTCTGCTCGACAGCTACACCGAGCAGGTGAGGGGCTTGATCGACGGCGGCGCCGATGCCGTCCTGATCGAGACCTGCCAGGACATTCTCCAAGCCAAGGCGGCCATCGTCGCCGCGACCGACGCGATGAACGAAGCGGATACGCACATTCCCATCCTCTGCACCGTGACCATCGAGACGACGGGCACGATGCTCGTGGGAACCGACATCGCGGCCGCGCTGACTGCACTTCAAGCCTACGACGAGGTCGCCGCCATCGGTTTGAACTGCGCGACCGGGCCGCAGGAGATGAGCGAACACCTCCGCTATCTCAGCGCCAATTGCGATCGGCCGCTCATCGTCCAGCCCAACGCCGGTCTGCCGCAACTCGTCGACGGCAAACCCCATTACACCTTGACCCCCGCGGAGCTGGCCCGCTGGCTGCTCGAGTTCATCGACGTCGACGGCGTGAACATCGTCGGCGGATGTTGCGGAACCACGCCCGAACACATGGCCGCCGTCGTCGACGCCGTCTCCGCAAAGACCCCCAGGAAGCGTACCGTCCACTGCGAACCGGCGGTCAGCAGCCTTTATCAGGCCATTCCGATCCGGCAGGAAAACGCCATTCTCGCCATCGGCGAACGAACCAACGCCAACGGATCGAAGAAGTTTCGCGAGCTGCTCGCCGCCGATGACGTTGACGGCATGGTTAAGATGGCCCGTGACCAAGTCAGCCACGGAAGCCACCTGCTCGACGTCTGCGCCGCGTGCGTCGACCGGGACGAAGTCCGCGACATGACTCAGTTGCTCGCGCGATTCGTGACTGACGTCACCGTTCCGCTCGTCATCGACAGTACCGAGGTCCCCGTCATCGAGGCGTCGCTCAAGCTGGCCGGTGGAAAGTGCATCATCAATTCGATCAACCTTGAAGACGGTGAGGAACGCCTCGACACCGTCTGTCGACTCGCCCGGCGACACGGCGCCGCACTCATCGCGCTGACCATCGACGAAGAAGGCATGGCCAAGACGTGCGATCGAAAGGTTGAGGTCGCGCGCCGCATCTACGACCTGGTCACACAGCGCCACGGCATCAAACCCGAAAACCTCGTCTTCGACCCGCTGACCTTCACCATCTGCACCGGTAACGAGGACGACCGCCGGTTGGGAACCGAAACGCTCACCGCGCTGGACCGAATCAAGGAAGTCTGCCCCGGCGTTCACACGTTGCTGGGTTTGAGCAACATCAGCTTCGGCGTTCGCCCGCCCGCTCGTCGCGTACTCAACAGCGTCTTCCTGCACCACGCCCGCGAGCAAGGCCTCGACGCCGCGATCCTCCACGCCACCGGTATCGTTCCGCTCTTCAAGATCGACGAGACCCATCGCCGCTTGGCTGAAGATCTCATCTTCGATCGCCGCCGTGACGGGTACGACCCGCTCCAGGAGCTGCTCAAGGCGTTTGAAGACGTACAAACGCCATCCGACGAGGAAGACAAGGCCCCCAAGAGCGTCGAAGACCGCCTCAAGCTGCGGATCATCAACGGCGACCGCGCCGGGCTCGAAGAAGACCTCGATGAGGCGATGCTCACCCGCCGCCCCCTCGACATCATCAACGATATTCTCCTCGACGGCATGAAGACCGTCGGGGACCTCTTCGGCGCGGGGCAAATGCAGCTCCCGTTCGTTCTGCAGTCCGCCGAGACGATGAAGGCCTCCGTGACTCACCTGGAGCCCTTCCTCGACAAGGCCGAAGACCGACGCAAGGGAACCATCGTGCTCGCCACCGTCCGCGGCGACGTCCACGACATCGGCAAGAACCTCGTCGACATCATCCTGACCAACAACGGCTACACCGTTCACAACCTCGGGATCAAGCAGCCGATCAACAACATCATCGAAGCTTGCGAACAGCACCACGCCGACGCGATCGGCATGTCCGGTCTGCTCGTGAAGTCGACGGTTGTCATGCGCGAGAACCTGGCGGTCCTCAACGAACGAGGCGTGGACGTTCCCGTCATTCTCGGCGGCGCCGCGCTGACGCGGCGCTACGTCGAACATACGCTCCGGCCGGAGTTTGAAGGGCCGTTGTTCTACGCGAAGGACGCCTTCGCCGGCTTGAACACGATGGAGCTGATCGCGTCCGGTCAAATCAGCCGACCCGCCGCCGCTGCCGCACCGGCCGCCGGCGTGGGATTCCGCGGTGGGGATCGCGCCGAGCAGCGACTCGGCCCGGGCTCGCGGGACCTTCACGACGAAGCTTCGCAGCGCCACGGATACGTCCCGCCCGTCTCGAACATTTCCCGGGACGAGCCCGTACCCGATCCACCGTTTTGGGGGGCGCGGGTCGTCCAGCGCATCGAGCCCCGTGCCGCGCTCGCCTACACCAACGAGAACATGCTCTTCCAGGTCCAGTGGGGATACCGCAAGCAGCGTCGCAGCGCCAAGGAATTCGAGCAGTACATCGATGGGGAGATCCGCCCGACACTTCGCGCTCTGCTCGATACCTGCGAGCAGGAGGACATCCTTCAACCGCAAGCGGTCTACGGATTTTGGCCCGCGCAGTCCGAGGGCGACACCCTCATCCTCTATGATCCCGACGACCGAGACGTCGAAGCCGCACGCTTCGAGTTCCCGCGTATGGGCAAACCGCCCTACTGGTGTCTCAGCGATTTCTTTCGCCCGCTCTCCAGTGGCGTCATGGACGTCGCCGCCCTGATGATCGTCACCGCGGGTCGTCGTGTCAGTGACGTGGCACGGCAGTGGTTCGAAGCCGATCGCTATCTCGACTACCTCCACCTCCACGGGCTCGGTGTAGAGCTGGCCGAGGCGCTCGCGGAGTATATCCACAAGCAGGTCCGCATGGAGTGGGGCATCGCCGGTGACGACGCCCGCGACAAGCAGGACATCTTCAAGCAGCGTTACCGCGGCTCGCGTTACAGCTTCGGTTATCCCGCCTGCCCGCGTCTCGAAGACCAGGTCAAGCTCTGGCCGCTGCTCAAGCCCGAGCGCATCGGCGTCACGCTCAGCGAGGAGTTCCAGCTCGAACCCGAGCAGAGCACCACCGCCCTGATCGTCCATCACCAGCAAGCCAAGTACTTCAACGTGCGGTAGCTCCCGAGCCGCGGGTGGGGTGGCCCCTGTCCTTCGGACATGGGGGAGACGATGCTGTGTGCTCTAGGGCATGCCCGGAGCATCGGGACCCAGTGCTGCGTCTGGCCATGCCAGCCGACGCCGGTCGTTTGACGGCAGAGTCCTCCAGCCTTGCTTCGCAGCAATGGGGCACGCGCTCACCGAGTGAAGCGCACTCAGATGCACCCTACGGGCGGGATGATCGGGCGTCGGTGGGTTCGTTTCGCATATACGTTTTTTCACCAAGGTGTCACCATGTGGCACTTTTGGCAACGAATCTGCCGACCAGGCCCTGCTGGGGCGGATGTCGGATGACCGGTCATGCCTTGGGGCGCGTGGGGCGGTGGAATGGTGGGCGTTTTGGGCAGTGGCGCGTGGTCTGCGGTGTGATACGGGCATTGGCGGATCGGCTCCTACTGGAAGAACATTGCGGGTGATCGGTTGAATCGGGTTATTTGGTGAGCGCGGTTGGATGACGCCACGGGTGGGCAGCCTTGAAGCCTGCGGGAGGTGCACCGCGATGCATCTTTCACGTCTTCGACCCTACAGGGTCGCTTTGATGAGGGGTGGGCTTGACCCGGTGGCGGCACCCGCCTTCGGCGGTCTTGCCACCGGCTATGATCCTGCAAGACCTTCGGCCTGCGAGAGCCGCCACGGGAAGCACTCTGCAACGGCGTAGCCGCGCCGTCGGCCTGTGTAGGAACTCTGTGAGAATACCTCGGGCACCGTCGATCTGTCCGCCCGTGTGCAGCCTGTAAGGCTGCAAGAGCCACCACGGGGAGCATTCTGCGACGGCATGGGAGCACGGTTGGTTTGGGCTGCCACCCACCGTGCTGTCTCTGGTCGTGACCCCGGATCTTCGCCGGTGGGGCAGCCGGTAAGGCTGCCAGAAGATAGCCGTGGGCAGAGCGCAGCGACGCCCACGGATGACGTGACCCCTCATGTCATCCGACCCTGTAAGGGTCGAAGAGCACATAGCGTGCATCCTGATGCACCTTCTCTGCGCTCCCCCCTTGCCAATCTGTAGGGTCCGCTGTGCGGACCAACCGCTCCGGCCTTTGTTAAGGGGGGATTCAGGGGGGTCTGTTTCTTTTGTGTTTCTTCTTCGCTTCGTTCTTGTCGCTGATTACTGATAACTGACAACTGATCACTACTCCCCCTTGGATCACTCCCCCCGTTCTGCTACCCTATACACTCGTAAAGGCCATTCACCGGGAAACGAGGCCATGCCCATACGTGTCATCTTACTCATCGCCGCAATCGTGACAGCAGCCGTCGTTGCGCGGGCCGATGAGACGCTTCACCGATACGAAGGGGATGTTCACGTTCTCGATCCGACTACAGGGTGGATAATCGGTGATCGCTGCCTTCCTCCCTGTAGCGAATCGGTCGAGGACGGCCACTTCGTACTCCGATTTGATGGCGGCGGCGACTCCGCAAGCTACCACCTATGGATCGCGTTCGCGGAGGATCCCCCCCCCCCGACGCTCTGGGTCGAGTGGCGATTCCGATCCAATCATCCGATCGGCCCGAACTACTATAACTGTGATGGACAGTTCAAGATTCGATATCGACAGACCCTTGAGATCGTCCACATGTACGGCGATGCTGCGATCTCGCAGACGGGTGACCATGCGGTCTTCGGCTTGGACGTCGACGAACTGCACACCTATCGCTACGAAAGTCTGGACGGTAGGGGCTACCGGGTATCCGTGGATGGCGTGGTGATCATTGATGTTGGATTCGATGGCGATCCCCTCGGCGCTCACTATCTTCAGCTCCGCGGCAAGGGCGGTTGCGACGGGTTTCGCAACACGGTCAATGAGTGGGATTTCGTGCGTTACGGGACAATCTCGCACGGTGAGCAGATCATCGCTTCCGATCCGCCGGCGGGCACGGTCGACAGCGCTCAATACGGTAACCTCGACCGTTTCACCGTAACCTTCGACGCTGCCAACTACGTCTACGTCGATGAGGTGTCCGTTGCCGTCACCGGCGGCATCGCGCCAAACGTCATCCAAACCCGCCGCCGCGAAAACGACGAGCCGGACACGGTGGAGATTGTCCTCGATCGACCGATCCCCGCCGACGAGACGACGACCTTCACGTTCAACGACGGCACGGCCATCAAC
>JAJDDV010000031.1 GCA_029260135.1 Phycisphaerae bacterium
CCCTCAGTAAACGGGGGAACAAATGGTCCGCACAGCGGACCCTACGGGCTAGGCAGTGATCTTCGCCCCGGCGTTGTGCTCGGCGTTGCGAATAATCATTCCCCCAGGTCAGCGCTTCGCTAACGACCTGGGCCACCCGCCCTCAAACGAGCTCGCGCGGGCTGAAGCCCGCGGCTCAGGGGTTTTGGGATAGGCTCTTCAGTTATCCGCAAATGACACACACCCCTGGATCCCCCCTTGGCAAGGGGGGAGCGAGGAGAAGGTGCATCAAGATGCACCCTACAGGGCTTGAACATGGGAGGGGGGATTTCATGCCCGCGCCTTCGGCTTGGGCATGGCACCAGGCAGCTTGGGCATGGCACCAGGCAGCTTGGGCATGGCACCAGGCGGCTTGGGCATGGCACGCACCGGCGCGATGCTCAAGCGAAGTGGGCCAGCGCTATGGCACGTAGCGTCAATACGTTGTCGTGCGGAGGGCTTCGATGTCGGCGAGGTTGGTGTCGCCGGGGGCGGTGAAGGCGTAGAGTTCGTAACACACCGACCAACGGATGGCCAACAGAACATAGGCGGCGAAGATGAGATAGGCCGCGAGTTCGGCGATCCTTGTGGTGCGGAATCTCAGCAGGGGGTAACTCCCGATCAGCACGAGCCCGGTCTTGAAGAGCACGATGGAAGCGATGCCACGTTCGAGCATGAATCGGGCCAGGGGGTTCTCTTCGTGCAACATACCCTGCTGATGCGAGAGAACGGTGAAGGCCAGGTCAAAGGCGTTGAAGAGCCAGATGCCCAGGACGAGGCAGATGATCCTGTGAGATCGAGCGGAAACCGCCCAGTGGACCAGTCGCCGGGTCCAGGGGTGGTGCGCGCGGAACTCCGGAACGAGTCCACCGGGAAGAAGGGTAGCCGGGCTTGATCCCACGCATCGTCTATCGGCGGGCATCGTGTGCGGGATGATCGGCGAAAACATGGTTGAACGGCCGATAAGCGAAGCGGGGTCGGGGGGCGACGGCCAGGGCGACCCTAGCAGGCCGTTGAAAAATGTAGCGTCGCCCCTTGTGGGCGACGAAAACCACAGTAAGACGCCACCCACAAGGGGTGGCGCTACACCTGGGCAACCGAAAGCGACTTCTTCAACAGGCTGCTAGGGGAGTTTCGGGGCTGTCTCGCAGGTTCTTCTCGAGCGTGAACGCGTCGTGCGGAAGACGGCGCGGTGACGTTTCACGCTCGAGTTGCGGCGATTGCATTGCTTTGCGGGGGCGGCGACTCCAGAATGGTGGTCTATGAAGGACAAGGCCCAAGCAGCGGATCTTTCCCATATCGGACCGGGCGGCGACGCTCGGATGGTTGATGTCTCAGAGAAAGGCGTCACGGCGCGCGAGGCGACGGCATCGGCGGTCGTGCGGATGCGGCCCGACGTGCTCGACGCACTCCTGCGAGGCGATCTGCCCAAGGGTGATGCGCTGGCGACGGCACGGGTGGCGGGGATCCTCGGCGCCAAGCGAACCTGTGAGTGGATCCCACTGTGTCACCCGCTGAGTCTGGACTGGGTGCGCCTCGAGTTTCTTCGCGGCGACCCCGGAGAGCTCTTCGTCCGATGCACGGCCAAGACGACGGCGAGAACCGGCGTGGAGATGGAGGCCCTTACGGGGGCATCGGTGGCGGCGTTGACACTTTACGACATGGGCAAGGCCGCGGACAAGTCGATTGTCATCGGTCCGATTCAGCTTGAGGACAAGACGGGCGGTAAGAGCGGCGACTATCACCGTTCGTCGAGCGGCACGTCCTGAGGGGCGTACCTCCGGTTCTTTTCAAAAGGTTTGAAAACGACTGTAACGCGTGGTCCACTTGTGTTAGAAGGGCATGCCGATGGGCGTCCGGGAGTGGTTCCCATGCGTCGCGGCAATGTTCACAACAGTACGGCTTTTCCCATGAGCTCGGTGGCTCCCCCATTGACGGATCTCTACGCTCCGATCCGCGAGGATTTGATCGTCGCGCAACGGATCTTTGAAGAGGAACTGACAAGCGAGTTGGACTTCGTCAATCGCTTGTGCGAACGGGTTCGCTCGTATCGCGGGAAGATGTTGCGTCCGGCGTTGCTCCTTCTCTGCGGGCGGGCCGCCGGCGGTGTCAACAAGACCCACCACACGCTGGCGGCGGTTGTAGAAATCGTTCACATGTCGACGCTCGTTCACGATGACGTACTGGACGAGGCGGACGAACGACGGCGTCAGCCCACCATCTGCTCGACAGACGGCAATGTGGCGGCGGTTCTTCTCGGTGATTACCTGATCAGCCATGCGTACCGATTGTGCAGCCAGGTCGAGAGTGCGATGGCGGGGCTTCGCATCGGCGACACGACGAACACCGTTTGCGAAGGTGAACTTCTCCAGAACCACCTTCGGTACAATGATCGCCTGACCGAGTCGGATTACTTTGAGATCATCCGGCGCAAGACCGGGGCATTGACTGCGGTATCGTGTGAGCTGGGGGCGCACTACGCGGGTGCGGACGCCGCAGTGACGGCGGCGATGTATGCGTACGGTTTGTCCGCGGGGATCGCGTTTCAGATCATCGACGACGTGCTCGACCTGGTCGGCGATCAGCGTGAGGTGGGTAAGACGCTGCATCGTGACCTTGCGCTGGGCAAGCTGACGCTGCCGACGATTCACTGCCTGACCCACGCAGCGCCGGATACGGCGCGTCAGCTTCACGACGTCGTCCATGGGAAGGCCCCCTGGGAAAGTGGGCTCATCCGGGCGTGGCTGGCGGAAACCGAGAGCGTGGAATACGCCGAGTCGGTCGCGTCGCGTTGCGTCGGTGACGCCCTGCGACAGCTCGAGCTTCTTCCCGAGAGCGACGCCCGGACGTCGCTGACGACGATGGCCGAGTTCATCGTTCAGCGCCGGTTCTAGCGGGCAGCGTTCCGCCCGCCCGATCCCTTCATGAGATCGCGGTCTCCTGTCTACTTGACACGCCGTGCGCGGTTGCGCATGATCCGATGGAGATCCACACCGTTGTCTCCTTCAGGTTCAAGGACAGCGCCCCATGGCCCCGAATCAGAGCGTGGAACTGGCCTCCATCGCACCGGCGCGGCAACAAGCCTATGCGTTTTTGAGCCACGCCTTCGCAGCGCCTCCCTCAGAAGAGACACTCTCCACGCTTGGAGATGAGTCGTTTCTGTGTTGGGCCGCCCGCCTTTTCAGTGCGGGCGTCCTCCGTTCCATGCGCGCGTTGGCAGCCGCCAGAGAAGACAAGCCGAAGTTTCGGCAGGACGCGAATCAGGAGTTCATGAATCTCTTTCGCGTTCCGGGCGCTCAGTATGTGACGCCGTACGAATCGGTCTATCGCGATTCGCGGGACATTGCCGGGCGCCAGACACCGGGGCTTCTCATGGGCCCGTCGGCGATCGAGGTGCAGAAGTGGTATCGCCTGGGGGCGGTCGAGGTACGCGAGGAGGCCGAGTTTCTTCCCGACCACATCTGCATGGAACTGAGCTTCCTCGCGCACCTTTGCGCCAAAGAGCATGCGTTCATCACGTCCGGCGACAACGAGAAGACCCAACGATCGCGCGAAATGCAGCGAGATTTTCTGGCGTCTCACCCCGTCTGCTGGGTCGATCGACTCAAAGGCAAGATTCACGAAAAATCGCGTCATCCTTATTTTCGGGCGGTATCCGATATGACGGTGGAGTTCTGCCGACGCGATTTGGCCACACTGGAGGGCTTTTTGGGGCCGGCGGACCGCTCATCCTCCGCGACGTCGTGACCCCTGCCACCGCTTCGCCACACCGTTGAGGGCCCCTTCCCATTTGCGTTCCCGGTATGTCACGGGGCCATCCACAGAAGATTGATGTGGTGGCGTCCGGTCTCGTGCGCCATGAGATGTTGGTCTCGGCAGGATTGGAGAGCTTGAAATAGGGCCGATCGACGGATGCTGGAATCAGTATTGCTGGGAATGACTATGGCACTGAGCGTGTTCGGGATTATCGGCCCTACAAGCACCCGTACCGTGCGGTTCCGTCGACTTGCTGCGGGGATTGACCCATGAGGCACCGCGTTGTTATCAGCTTGGGATTGTTGCTGTGCCTGTGTCTACTTGGAGACGCAGCCGCAATTCTCGCGCTCCACCAGAGCACGCACCAGCTCGGGGCGCTTGTCGAATCGCACCGGATCCAGGCGATTCGCGAGCACCTGTTGGCGGCCAGCGTCCGCGTGGAATCGGATTTGCTCGCGGAACTCTCCGGACATTCCCGGCCGATCGCGATGCGTCTGGAGAACGAGCGACGACTCGATGAGTCACTTCATTCGTGCTCGGCGTGCCATCATGAGCCTGACATCGCCGCGCAGCTCAGCAGCCTCCACGACATCCACGAGACGTTTCAGCAACAAGCGAAGGTACTCTACGCGCTGGAGGATCGAACAGCGTCGCAACGGCTCGAGCGCAGAACCATCGAGACCGGGGAACAGCTCGTTCATGAGGCGACGGAAACGGCGGACCGGGCGAGCGCTCACCTGATGACTCGAAGCACGCACGCGGCGGCCGGTGTCGGCAGTGCGAGTCGCGTCCTACTTTGGACGTTGGGCGTGGCGCTGGCGTTTGGAATCCTGGTGGCGTTCCATCTCGAGCGGAGCCTGACCCACCCTGTTCGAGCGCTGCTGGGCGGGATTCGTCGGATCCATCAGGGCGATGTAAACCATCGGCTTTCCGTTCAGGGCGACAAGGAGTTTCGGGTCCTCGCCGATGCGTTCAACCAGGCGTACGACGACATTCGCCGGGCTCATGAGAGCATTCTGCACGCGGAGAAGCTGGCGGCTGTGGGTAAGCTCGCGGCGGGTGTGGCGCATGAAGTTCTCAATCCACTGGCGAGCATATCGTCGATCGTGCAGTTGATGCGTGGGAGAAACACGTCGAAGGAACAGGAGGAACAGATCTCGCTGATCTTGAAGGAGACGGCGCGGATTTCGCAGGTCCTTCGTGACCTTCAGGTGTTCTCGCGGCCGCTTCCGACGGAGAAGCCGGTTTTCGTGAAGCTGGATGAACTGATCGAGTATGCCACGACGCTGGTGGGATACGATCCTCGCGCGCGCAAGGTCGCGATCACGCGGGAGCATGATCCGGACGTGGGTCCGATTCGTGCGGACACCGACAGGCTTCTGCTGGTGTTCACGAATATCATGATCAACGCACTCGATGCGATCAGCGCGGGCGGTCGCGACGAGGGCGTTCTTTCCATCTCGACACGGGCGATCGGTGATCGGGTCGAGGTCACGTTCCAGGACAACGGCTTGGGCATGACCGACGATCAGATCATGCAGGCGTTTGAGCCGTTCTTCACGACCAAGGAAGCGGGGGCGGGTACGGGTCTTGGACTTTGGATCTGCCACCAGGTGGCACAGGGGCTCGGGGGGACGATCCGCATCGAGAGCGAGGTCGGTCGGCAGACGGCGGTGACGTTCTCCGTGCCACGCGAGCCGGAGCTGGCGGCCGAGGAGCACGCGCTGGCATCGACCGTTTGACGGCGAATCGCCTAGGAACTGTGCGGAGGCCTTCCGCGACCCCGCGCTACTCTGAGCCCACATACGGTTCGTAGCTGTGCGCTTCCGTTCGTCGTTTCCGCCAAGAGAACAACCCGAATCCGTAGATGTGGCTCGTCCCGAACGGCTTCGGTGAGTCCGCAATGATATGTTTGGACTTTAGGAGGTTACTGCCGAGGTAACTCAGCTCTTCCGTGTATTTCCCCTTGATGATCCCGAGGACAATTCGACGAAGCAGCCCAACGGCATCCGGATTGGGTTTCAGGGTATAGTACGTCCAGTCGATGACGTCGTAGCTGAAGTCTCGACCGGAACAGACGACAACGTTCGGTGGAAAATGCGGGTCAATCCCCTCACGCCAGAATGTGATCCGGATGGACGCCGTCTTCTGGTTCGTGGGCAGGAGTTCCAGGGTCATTCCCTTGTCGGGCGGTTTGCGCCGACCTCGAGCACATTCCGCTTCGGTCCATCCAGCCTGCACACAGCTCTGTGGAAGCGACGCCACGATCCTCTGGATCTCCTCCACCATGCGCCGATGAAGCGGATGGAGCTCGAGAGGATCTACCGTTTCGGTGGCAAACGCCTTCATGGTGGCAATATCATACTCCAACTCCCCCACCTATCCCACTGGCACTGCCAACTCCATTTTCTCGAATGCAAACGCCTCACCGTTCAGATCCACGGTGACGGCATCTCCACAGGTGAACTCGCCCGACACGATGCGCCTGGCCAGGGGATTCTCGATCTCCTGTTGGATCAGTCGTTTGAGGGGTCTTGCCCCGTATCGTGGGTCGAAGCCGTCTTTGGCGAGTCGGACGAGGGCGGCGTCGGTCAAGTTCAGTGTGATGTCACGATCGGCCAGTCGCCGGCACAGGGAGCGCATCTGGATTTCGGCGATTCGGGCGAGGTGTTCGCGCGAGAGCTGGTGGAAGATGATCGTCTCGTCGATGCGGTTGAGGAACTCGGGGCGGAAGTGGGTCTTGAGGGCCTCTTTGACCTGCATTTCGATCTCGATATCGGCGGCGGGTGATTCCTCGGTGCCGCCTTCGATGAGCTGCTGAATGAACTCACTGCCGATGTTGCTGGTCATGACGACGAGGGTGTTCTTGAAGTCGACGGTTCGACCGTGTCCGTCGGTGAGGCGGCCGTCATCGAGCACTTGCAGCAGGAGGTTGAAGACGTCCGGGTGTGCCTTTTCGATTTCGTCGAACAGGACCACACTGTAGGGCTTTCGGTGGACGGCTTCGGTCAGGCGGCCGCCTTCTTCGTAACCGACGTATCCCGGAGGCGCGCCGATCAGCCTTGCGACGCTGTGCTGCTCCATGAACTCGCTCATGTCGAGGCGGATGAATGCGGACTCGTCATCGAAGAGGAAGGCGGCCAGGGCTTTGCACAATTCGGTCTTTCCGACACCGGTGGGACCCAGGAAGAGGAAGGAGCCGATGGGACGATCGCGATCGCCGAGGCCTGCGCGGTTGCGGCGGACGGCGTCGGAAACGGCTTGCACGGCAACGCCCTGCCCGACGACGCGATCGTGGAGGCGCTCGTCCATCTTGATGAGTTTCTCGCGGTCACCTTCGAGCAGGCGTGACACAGGGATACCGGTCGCCTTTCCGACGACATCGGCGATCTCTTCGGCGGTGACTTCTTCGCGTAGGAGTCCGGGCTGTTGATGGTGAAGTTCGGTGAGTCTTCGCTCTCGCGTTTCCAACGCATCGTTGAGTTCTCTGAGTTCACCGTAGCGGATGCGTGCGGCGCGTTCGAGGTCACCGCTTCGCTGAGCGTCGTCGAGCTCGGTCTGCTTTTCGGCGATCTGTTGTTTGACCGCCTTGATGGCTCCGAGTTCGCGTTTCTCGCCGTCCCACCGCGCTGAGAGCTGCGTGTTCTTTTCCTGCAGGTCCGCCAGGGTCTTCTCCAACGCGGCGAGTTGCTGCTTGCTGGCGTCGTCCTTTTCTTTCTTGAGGGCTTCACGCTCGATTTCGAGTTGGAGGATCGCGCGGCGGAGTTGGTCGAGTTCAGCCGGAAGCGAATCGTTCTCGATGCGGAGTCGTGATGCGGCTTCGTCGATCAGGTCGATGGCTTTGTCGGGCAGCTTCCGGTCGGTGACGTAGCGATGCGCGAGCGTTGCGGCGGCGACGAGCGCGGCGTCTTGGATGCGTACGCCGTGGTGTGCGTCGTAGCGAGCTTTGAGGCCACGGAGGATTGCGATGGTCTCCTCGACTGTGGGTTCGTTGACGTAGAGCGTTTGGAAGCGGCGTTCGAGTGCTTTGTCTTTCTCGATGTGCTGACGGTATTCGTCGACGGTGGTCGCGCCGATGCAGCGAAGCTCGCCACGGGCGAGGGCGGGTTTGAGCAGGTTGCCGGCGTCAACGGCGCCCTCGACCTTGCCGGCGCCGACGACGGTGTGTAGTTCGTCGATGAAGAGGATGATCCGGCCATCGGATTCGGTGACCTCGCGCATCACGGCTTTGAGGCGTTCTTCGAACTCGCCGCGATACTTAGCGCCGGCGATGAGGGCGCCCATGTCCAGGGCGACCACGCGTTTGTTCTTGAGCACGTCAGGGACATCACCTTCGAGCATTCGCTGGGCGAGGCCTTCGACGATGGCGGTTTTTCCGACGCCGGCTTCTCCGATCAATACGGGGTTGTTCTTTGTTCGTCGGGCGAGGACCTGCACGCATCGGCGGATTTCCTCGTCGCGGCCGATGACCGGATCGAGCTTTCCCTGTCGCGCGAGGGCGACCAGGTCGATGCCGAATCGTTCGAGTGCCTGGTAGGTGTCTTCGGCGGTTTGTGACGTGACCTTGGCACCTCCGCGCAGCGTCTTCAGGGCATTGAGGATCGCGTCGGGCGTTGCACCGTTGACGGACAGGATGTCCTTCGCTTCGGACGGCGCTTCGCACATGGCCAGCAGGAGGTGCTCGGTGGTGATGTACTGGTCTTTCATGCGGTCGGCGTGCTGGTGGGCGGTTTGAAGAACGTCCTGCAACGGCGAGGCCGCGCTCATCGATCCGCCGGAAACCTTGGGCAAGCGGCTGAGTACGGACTCCAGAATGGATCGGACTTGCTCGACGTTTGCGCCTGCTTTTTCGAGCAGCGGTACGATGATTGCACCGTTGGCCGCGTCCTGGTCGGGCTGAACGAGAACGTGGAGCAGGTGCAGGGTCGAGACTTCACGGTGGTTCATCTCGCCGGCGTAGCGCTGGGCGTTCTGAAGCGCCTCTGCGGCTTTGACTGTGAAACGATCCGTCATCATCGTGTTCCCCTTTCTCGAATCGGTCGACCCCCAGGGTCACCCGTACAAAGGGAACAAGCGGCGCGCCAGCGAGAAGCACCACGTAACCCCTTTCCTCACAAGGGTTTACCGTTCGCCTCCGACCGGCAAGGAGCGGGATTTCGGCTGCCGCTGCCGGTTTGGCAGGCAGGCTTGAGGGTTGTCGGGTGGGATTCAATGAGGCGCCGGATTCTCCGGTTGGGGCGTCCGACTACGTCGGTCTTGCCACCGGCTAAGGCCTTGCAGCCTCAGGCTGCAGGAGGTGCATCGTAATGCACCTCACCGGTTGAAAACCGGTGCCTCAGAGCATGCCCGCGCCGTTGGCTTGGGCATGGCACCCGGCGTGGCATACGGGAAGGAGCATGGCGGCGCTTCGCTTGGCCATGCCACCCGGCGGCGGAGTTGTTCAGGTGCATCGAGATGCGCCCTACGCTTGCCACCGGTTAACTTCTGGCAGCCCTTCAGGCTGCACAGATGCAGGCTACGTCTTTCGGGCGATGTAGTAGTTGTTCTGGATGTCGTGTGCCAGTTGCTTGACACTGACATCATGAAAGCCGGCGTCGCGCAACATCTGCAGCGCGAGTTCCTCTCCCCACACGGTTCCCAGGCCGTCACCGTTCTGCGCCAGCGAGACGGACATGCAGTGCAGGCAGGAGATCGTGTACAAGAGCGTACCGATCGGGTGATCCATGTTCTTTTCGAGGTGACTGGACGCGCGGATGTCTTGCATGAGGAACGTGCCGCTGGGACGAAGCGCCTTGGCGATTCCGCTTAGTACCCTGGCCGGTGCGGCCTGGTCGTGGATCGCATCGAAGGCGGTGATGAGGTCGAACGATTCCTCTTCCTCGAGGTTGGCGATGTCCTTCACTTCGAATCGTACGTTGTCGACACCGCGCCGCTTGGCCTCATCGCGCGCGAGTTGAACGGCCTCGTCACACAGGTCAAAGCCGAAGAACGTGCTGCGCGGAAACTCGGATGCCAACAGGCTCATCGCTCGTCCTGCACCGCAACCGATGTCGAGCACGCGGATTCCGCTTTCCAGGGCTTCGGGCAAACCGTCTACCAAGGGAACGATGTTTTCGATCAGCACGGCCAAGACGGATTGGGCGCTTTCCTCGGCCATGGTCTGATGGAACCGAGGGTATGAGGGATAGGGCACTCCCCCACCGTTGCGAAAACACTCGACGATCTCATCTTCGACGGACCCCAAGATGGGCATCCACTGCGCGGTGACGGCGAGGTTGTCGGGGCTGGCGGCCCGGGTCAGTACGGCGGCGTGCTCGGGAGGGAGTACGTAGGTGGTGTCCTTCGCGTCGAAGGAGACGATTCTGCTGGTGACCATGGCACCGAGCCATTCTCGCACGTAGCGTTCGTTGAGGCCTGATTTCTCGGCGATTTGGAGGCTGGTTGAGGGCGGCAGCGCTGCCATTGCGTCAAGGAGACCGGTGCGATGTCCTACGGAAAGCATGAGCGTCACCGCACCACCATTGAGGGCGCCGACGATGGTGTCCGTAAAGGCCTCGACCTTCGCGGGATCGACTGATTGGGCGGCGCCGTCGGTCATACCCTTCTCCTTTTCGCTTGAACTCGTGAACGAATCGCATTCGTCCCGGCCTGAGTGAATGCGGGAGAGGAGTGTAGAATCGCAAGGAAGGATGGTCAACATCACGTCGACGGGCTCGGCTTGTTGACAATTCAGCGTCCGCATGGTCCAAGTTTGCAGGAGAAGATCGTTCGGGAGCGCCGAGTCCTATGCCAGATTCCCCTCAGAACGGGTCAGGAACACTCGACAAAGATCTTTCGTGCATGGGTTGCGGGTATAACCTGCGCGGGTTATCGCCGGAGGGGTTGTGCCCTGAGTGCGGCCGGCCGATTTCGGATGCGTTGCGCGGCGATCGTCTCGAGTTCGCCGACGCCGATTGGCTGGAGCGTTTGCGTTTCGGTGCTTCGCTGAAGCTCTGGAACATTGCACTCATGATCATCGTCGGACTACTTGCCGGCGGCCTGGTGGGCATCTTCGGGTTTCCCATGTACCTTCTTTCGTTCCTGGGGATCGTCGGAGGCGCACTGGGGTTGTGGGCGTCATTTGCGATCACGACGCAGGAGCCTCGGATATCGCTTCAGGAGGACGCCGTTACACTTCGGAAGATCGTGCGGACGTTTGCGGTCATAGGGTTCGCCGGTGAGCTGCTGGAGGTTGGCCGCACGAGCGGTGACATTGGAACTGTCCTGGCATTCATCGGCCAACTCCTTGGTTTGGCGGGTGCGGTGACGCTGTTCGGTGAGCTGCTCTACTTCCGCCGCTTTGCTCTTCGGATTCCCGACCTGAAGCTGGCGAAATCGACGAAGATCTTGATGTGGACGATCCCGGTGATTACGGTCCTTGCCGTCGTCGGAGGTTTGATCGCCGCTTCCGTGGCGACCGCAGTTCCCGCGCCTGCGGCAGCACCCGGTACGATCGTCGCGGGAGGGATGTGTGTTGTGGCGATCGTGGTCTTGATTCTCTTCCTTTGGTACGTTCGCCTGCTCACTCGCTATAAGAACGCGTTTAAGACCGCTGCGGAGAAGGCCAGAAGCCTCGAGACCGGCCTTGGAGATCTATCATCACGCTCCGGTGAGGGCGGTCCCGCTTCGCCGATCTGACGCCCCGCAGCTGAGGGGCGCCGGTCGCGCGAGTTTTCGTGGAAATCTTCCGTCCGCCGACCCGAATACAACGATAGCGAAGCGCGCCGAAGGTAGACTCCGCGCGTGGGTCAATCGCCAAGTGGCGCGGTTGCAGCCGATATAGCGTATGAAGACGATGGAACTCATTGACCAGCAGATTCAGACGGACGCGGGTACTCTTCCCCAGCAGGAACGGCCCGACGGATCGCCCGTTGCCAGCGTCGAGCTGGACCGGTTCTGCGCCGGGTGCGGGTACAACCTGCGTACGCTTCCTGTGTTTCGTGACGCACGGACCGGGATTCCGGTCGTGCGCTGCACGGAATGCGGAAAGTTTCAGGCGGCGAACGACACGGCTACGGCGCTTCGACCGTGGAGGGATCGGGCGACGCTGTTGGTTCTGGCGGCCTGGATGTTCATGCTCGTGGCGGTGTTCTTCCACGCCGGTTTTGCGGAAGGCGCGTGGAGTTATATTACGCTTGATGAGTTGACCACCCACAGCGGTTCCACCGTGCAGCGGGTGAACAACACGACGATCCGAACGTGGACGAGCAGCTACGGGCCTCTGGAGGTTCGCGAGCAGTTTCCGGAGGATCGGTGGTTCAAGTGCCTTTTCATCGGCCTTTCCTTTCTGACGGCCTGTCTCTCGGGCATCTTCGCGGTCGTCGTGTTTCCGCATTGGCGGCGCGCGGGGTATTTTGCGCTGGTGCTGATGCTGCCGATTGTGGCCAATGCGATCGTTGCGATTTCGTGGAGTTACGAAGCCCCGCACCTGTTTGACTGGGGTCTGCCCTATATCCTCGCACACACAGGTCTGCAGCTCCTTGGCGGCGTTGCGGGCATTCTGTTCGGGCGAGCGATCGCCCGGTTGGCGGTACGCATCGCGCTGCCGCCCAGCATTCGTCCTCGACTGGCGTACCTCTGGCTGACGGACGGCAAGCCACCTCCGCGCCCTGTTCGGGCGGACCAACCTGGGTAGGTTCTAGAGATAAACCGCTGAAGCGCCCAGGTTGCCAATCTGCGCGAGCGGCGCTTACTCTAACCGTCGGATCGCGGTATTGTCATAGCACAGACAGCGGTGACGTGGCGATCGCCGCGGCGCGGAACGTCTCCTTCGAAGGAATTGTCTGTGATGGATGAACTGCAGCCTCAGCCGTCGCTCGTCGGTCCGGTGACTCAGGCCGAGCGCATCACGTCGATCGATGTACTGCGCGGAGTGGCTGTGCTGGGCATCCTGGTGATGAACATCCAGTCGTTCTCGATGGTCGGTGCGGCGTATCTCAATCCGACCGCGTACGGCGATTTGAGCGGCGCGAACTTCGCCGTTTGGTTATCCAGTCACATTCTGGCAGACCGAAAGTTCATGACGATCTTCAGCCTGCTGTTCGGCGCAGGAATCATGCTGATGGCGTCACGACAGGAAGAGGGGGACGGCCGGGCGAGGGGTGTTCACTATCGCCGGATGACGGTGCTCTTGCTGATCGGCGTCCTTCACGGGTATCTGCTGTGGTACGGCGACATTCTTCACTGCTATGCGATGTGCGGGATGATTGTCTTTCTGTTTCGCCGTAAGAAGCCTCGTACACTGATCAAGCTCGGTGTACTTTCGATCGCTCTGCCGTCGGCGTTGGCGATGTTGTTTCACTATTCGATCCCGTACTGGCCCCCCGAAAACGTGGAGGAGGTCTCCAAATTCTGGAACCCCTCCACTGAGACCACGGCGAAGGAGCTGGCGGTCTATCGCGGCGGCTGGATCGGGCAGCTTCCTGCGCGAGCGACGATGGCTGTGTTCTTTCAGACGTTCATCTTCCTGATTGAGAACGCCTGGCGGGCGGGCGGGCTGATGCTGGTGGGGATGGGTCTTTTCAAGCTCGATTTCTTCAGCGCGAAGCGATCGACGGCCGCTTACGCGAAGACTGTGGCCATCGCCGTTGTCGTCGGCGTACCGTTGATCTGCCTTGGTGTGTATCGCAACTTCGCAGCCGGGTGGGCGTTTGAGCGAAGCTTCTACCTCGGCGCGCAGTTCAACTACTGGGGGAGTCTTCCGGTCGCGCTGGGTTGGGTCGGGTTGGTCATGCTGCTCTGCAAACTCGAGATCGTACCTGTCGTCACGCGTGGTCTGGCGGCTGTGGGCCGGATGGCGTTTACGAACTATCTGCTGCAGACGGTCATCTGCACGACGCTCTTTTATGGGCACGGGTTCGGTTTGTTCGGGCAGCTGCCGCGAACGCAGCAGATTCTGGTCGTCGTCGCCGTTTGGGCGGTGCTCATCGCGCTGTCCAACGTGTGGCTTCGTGTTTATCGGTTCGGACCGGCGGAGTGGATGTGGCGGTCGCTGAGTTACTGGAAGCCCCAGCCGATGCGGCGGGCTGGGGAGGTATAGGAGCCGGGTTCTCTCCTTCTTTGGAGGTCCACGGGAAGGTCGCGAGGTCGCAGGGCGGGCATCGCCCGCAAGACAAACTCGAAAGGAACAGGCCATGTCGGACAGCGTGTACAAAGTGATCGAGCTGGTGGGCACCAGCCCTGAGTCGTTTGACCTGGCCGCCGCCAATGCCGTCGCGCAAGCCGGTAAAACCCTCCGTGACCTGCGCGTCGCCCGTGCGCTTGGCGCTCGACTCGCCGTCATGACCGCCGCGCCCGCGGGTGTCAGCCAACGAAACGCGGAGCGCGCGGGATTTCGTGCAGCCTATTCACGCGTTTCGTTGGTGTACCCCGAGCAAACGCCCTTGGAGCAGGT
>JAJDDV010000032.1 GCA_029260135.1 Phycisphaerae bacterium
ATACTCCGCGGCCGTGCCCACATGTATCAGTTGTTGACCAGCCCAGCTGCCGCCTCGGCCCGCATCCGCCATCGCCCGAACCAACGAACCGGGAAACTCCCCGTTCGTTCGATACGCACTGTGTTCGTCGCGTTCCGATCGATCTACTCCATACCCGATCAGATTGAATACGATCGACGGCTGAAGCGACTTCAAGAGCGTCGATACCTCATCCTCCTGGAGCACATCGAGTTGGTATATGGTACCGCGAATGTCGTACCGCTCCAACACCCCGGCTGCCGACGGGGCGTCTCGAACGACGACATGGAGGTTCGCGCCGTGCGCCGTAAGTCCGCGCGCCACCCATCGGCCGATGGACCCCGTCGCGCCAAGCACGACTGCCCGCGCATGACGATAGGCGCTCAGCACCGGCGGGCTTCCACCCGAGGAATGGCCTGTCGAGGTCACGGAGTCCCTTCACTCATCAGGTCATCCGGCCGGAGCGGCCCTGCCGCAACGCGAAACGATCCGCCCGTGATCGACGGTCCCTCGACGATCCACACCGGTCGATCTGTGTAGACCTTCAGCAGTTCCTGGCGAATCTCATCACCACGATCCCAAGCGTAGATCGGGACGTCGGCCTGCAGGTCGATCGGATTGTAGACGAACGCCGACGCATAATCGTCACGGCCGTTGCCGCGGATCAACACGAGGCTCCGCCCGAACGAATGTTCCTCGGCCAGGTCTCGTATGTCCGGTCGCATCCGGCGAAAGTGGTGGTACTTGTCGATCGCACGCCAAGGAAGGTAGGTCACCAGCGAAATCGCGCACAGCGCCAGTACGGATGCGACACCGCGCCGATCCGACAACGGAGAGCGCGAACCGTTTCCGTTAGCACCTCTTGCGATCCAGTCCATCCCGCGCACCGACAACGCGATGCACGGGATGAAGATTAAATACCAATACCTCGCCCCGAAGTCGGGTCCGCCGCTGTACCAATAGAGGCTGTGCAACCCTACCACGACGACGATCGCCGCCAGCATCAACCGATCGCTACGGTTCATTCGCGCGCCGAAGACGGCCAGCGAGATCAATAGCAGCGAACCCGTACACCATCCGTGCAGCTCCGTATTCACCGAGTGGGTGTTCAGATGGGCGTTCATCGCTACGTCGATCGCACCGTGTCCTTCAAACGGATCCACGCCTCGCCAACCGAGACCTTTGTCCGGACCGAAACCCAGCGAGTTCTTGCCCGGTCCGAAGTGCTTGTCGACGTATGCCATGATCGGAAACTTCAGCGGATCGCCGGTAAGAGACTTGTTGTACGGAAGCACAATCGCTCCCGTCAACGCCGCCCCCAGAACCAGCCCGACGATCGCTGAGACTTTCAAGCGGCGTCCCCCGACGCCGATCGACCAAAGCCCCAGCAGACTCGCCATCGCCAACCCCTCCAGCGGTCGGATCAGACCAATGATCCCCAGCGCCACCCCGCCGACCCAACCCCACACCGCACGATCCTGCTCTCTCGCCCACACGATGGCCAAGGTCGCCCCGACGCCGCAAGCAAGCGTCAACGTATGCGTCATCAGGCTCATCGCCAGAAACAAGAACCACGGCGACGTACAAACAAGGAGCACCGCAAATCGTGCCGTTCGACGATCGTAGAGCTTCTGTAACAGCACATAGGCACCCAGAACCGTCAGTCCTGCCAGCACGGGATTCACAAACCACGGCGCGCCGAAAAACACGCCGATCGCCAGAACCGCGGGCCAGCCCGGTGGAACCGGCGAATACCAGCGATCCGCCTCCAGCTCCATCAGGTAGAGTTGAATCGCGTCGGGGACCGGTGGTGCGGAGAGCGTCAGCTCGCCTTCCGCGAAGTATCGCGCGTGCATCAGGTAGAGCACTTCGTCGGGAATGTGCGGGTGCCGTTCGTACGACAGCACGCACAGCCCGTACGACGCCACGACGACCCAAAGCGCACCGACGATCGCGAACCGATCGATCCTTCGAGCGCCAGCGTCGCCGGAGCGTACGCCCGACACCAGACTGTCCAGCCAGCCTACTGGCGCCTTGTCGCCGGGGCTGCCGGCCGACGGCAATTCCAGTGCGCCCAGTACGATCGTGGCCACGCCCAGTATCTGAATGAACGTCGCGCAGAAGAGTTCCACTGCGAAAACGGGAACGGGGACATTGATCTTCGTTCCACTCGTCAGAACAAACAGCGCGCCGATGCACGCCGCCGACCACCAGCCCAGCCGCTTTCTGATCCATCCGATGCTTGACCCGATGACGTTGCGGAGTCCCCACAACACCGCCAATGTCTGAAAGGCGACTGCCCCCACGAGAATCAGGGGCAACTCCGTCAGAATCGCTCTCGGGCTGCGGAGGTGCTGATACGCGACGTTTGTTCCGGCATCGATCATCTGCAAATGAACGGCCTGACCGATCAGCGCCAGCGCGAACCAGAACACCGAACGCCGGAACCTCACCCATCGCCCCGACGCCACCGCCCCGAGGACCAGAAGTGCTACGCCACTCGAGAGGGGAAGGCACACACCCGAATCGAATAACCCTTCCCCATCTCGAAACCGCGGAGACAGCAGCGCCCACAGGAGAAGCGCAATACCGCCGGCCCAACATCCGAATTGAAGTAAGCCGGAGGCTACTGCGGGCTTGGCGCTACCCGGTATCGATGTCCCCTGAGTCAAGAGAGTGCATCCAAGAAAATGTGGCTGGTACTGTGTTTCAGAAGTCGCGCGACTGCGCGAGCATGGTGCCATGCCCAGCCCGGAGGCGCGGGCATGCGCTGTAGGGATGTGGTCAACATGGCCGCGCTACGCTTGGGCTTTGCACCCAACCGATCGTCGTGCAACTCCTGAGACACGGTACCAGGTTGACGCGATATGACGCGGCCCTTTCACGGTCCGCCCGTTCCGTCGTTCAGATCGATCGCTCCCGGCGGCGCGTCGACCAAGCGATCCAGTGCCGACACCAGCGTCGCTCGATGTGGCGACGCCTTACGCACATACACAAAGCTACGAAGCTCGAACGCCTTCCATCCGGGCCAACCGGTCTCTCCCACCCACACCCAACGATCGCGGAGCTCGACCATCCGGCGATAGAGTAGCGCGGGATCCTTCAGTAGGAATCGATCTCCGATCGGATCCTCCGCCCGGCCCACCAGGAACTCGGTGACATAGGACGATCGGAGATTGCTGTCCGTCTCCACCGACCTGGACGACGCGCTCGCCGGCGGTTCGAACCCGACGTACACATCCGCCTGGCGGCTCCAGAGGTAAGCGTCGCGCTCCGCCATGCTCCGCGTTACGCGCCCGGAAAGATAATTGTCCGTCAACCCGACGGGATCGATCTGACTGAATCCGCTGACGTAGGGAATGACGCCCGCAGCGACACAGATCACGGTCGCTCGGTGTTCCAGACCCGTCACCCTCAGCGCGTCGGCGATGTCGTGGTGATACTGTGGAAAGCCGCTGTATGAGAGCTGCCGCAACGGCCGAAGTGACGAGATCGCCCAAACGCACATGCCTACCAAGCATAGAACGGAGATGCCCGACGTCACACGTCCGCGCCACGGTTCGCGCATCGACAGGACGGCCGTCGTCGAGGCGCCGCACGCGGCCATCAGAAGGTAGAAATACGTCGGATACGAAAACCGGTGAGCACCGCCGACTTCGTGGACGATCAAACAGTAGAAGCCCAGGGCGGCAACCGCCGGAGCAAGCGTCAAAAGAGAGAGAATCCACGCCCTCTCCGATCGCAGGATCGACAACAGTCGCCGACGTGGCGTGAATAGAGCGACGAGCACGAGTACCGGTCCCAGCCATTTGGCTGCGTGAACGAGAAACCGAGCGACATTCGTGGCGCCATGAAGATCATAATCATGCGATTTGACGTACAGCGAGTTGGGAAGCAGGTATCCGAAATACCGATACTTGCACACCGCATAGACCGAGCCCAACAGCAGTAGCGCGCCAATGGCCGCCAACAGCATGCGCGCCGGCGCCACCGGGCAATGATGACGAGCGATCTCGATGATCGCCCACAAACACAGTACAAAGATCAGTACACCGCCAAACAGAACGCCCTCGGGGCGGCACATGACCGATAGAAACACGCTCACCGTCAACAAGAGCGCGTTGCGCATCGAGGGACGCGCGACAAACGACAACGCACATGCATACGCCGAGCAAAGCAGAAAGATGAAGAGTTGTGTCTCCAAACCACTCGTCGTGTGGATGGTCGTCGTCCAATCGACCAGGTAGATCGCCAGCAGCGCCGCAGCCACGGGGTGAACGAATCCGAAGACACGGCGGAGCACACCGATCAGGAGTAACACCGTTCCCACCACGGACGTTACGGCAATGCCCAGCGCGAACCACTCCGGTGCCATTCCCAGTCGCGCTCCCGCCGCCAGTAGTAGGACCTGGAGCATGTTGGTGAAGCCCTCGACACGCTCCCCGCCGATGTTCCAACACAGCCCATATCCCTCCGCGAGATTGCGTGCAAAGCGAAACGAGATAAACGCATCGTCCCACATCTGCAGCGAATAGCGCCAGACGTTGACAAAGTAGATGACGAAGGCGACCGCCAACAGCGCGGCACTGAGGCGCTGCAAACGCCTGGCTTGCTCCACGGATGGTGCGTCGACGAGGCTCACCTTGTCACTCCGATCGGATGTAAGGAGTGGTCGATCCGCCGCCACCGTTCAGTCGATCCTCTCTGCACCGCGCCACCACAGTGCGGCGATCACCGCGCCCGCCACGACCAGGATCGGAACCGCCGAGACGCCGTGTGGAAAGTACGCCGGATACTGGCCACCCATGCGCTCCAACGTCGTCAACCACGGAAGCTCAAAGCCGCCGAGCGTTATGTGAATCGGCGATTCGAGAATCCCCAGGCCCCGCTCCACGTCGCGATACATGCACAAGCACCACATCCAATACGTCGAAGCAACGCCGAACACAGCGCCGAACACAATCGGACACCGGCGCAACACGACCGCCGCAAGAAGAAACAGAAACGGCACGACGGCGATCACATGGCGAACACCCGTGTTGAATTGCATGCGGCCGTACTGATTCGCACTACAGAACAAAAAGAACGCCGCCGCAAACACCACGATGAACACCCGCTCGCGCCGCCCCAGGTTTCCGACGTCCCGCCCCAGCCACCCCGGAATCCAGAGCGCCAGCAGCAGGAATGGCGCCGCCGTAAACAACCCGTATCGAAGGTCGAACGCCGTCGCCCACAGCAGATCAAGCCGAGGCCAGTCAAACCCGACGTAGCCGCGGTCGGTGAAGTTGGCCGCCGGCATATAGTGTTGCGCCGGAAGGAGCGGGTGGCCGAAGCTCGACCATTGGTACCCCATCAACACGAGCGCGCAAACGATGACGCCCGCCGCAAACCGCCACGCGTCGCTCCTCGCTTTTGCCGAGGCAGGCAGGGACGCGCGTCGCATCAGCCCATAGGTTGCCAGAACGACAACCGCGATGACACCGCTGTAATCGCAGACGACCGCCCAGCCGCACGCAGCGCCGGCCCAGAAATACCAAGGCCGGTGAGGTTCTTCCGGCCGATCCCACGGCCGCCAAAGCAGAACGAACCCCAGAAAAGCGAAGTGCGCCGTAAGCAGATTCTGATTGAGCTGTGCCGTTCGGTAGAATACGGGCGTCGCGAACGCGTAGAGCAGCGAAATCCAGAGCCCCGATCGTGTCGAAGACCCGAGTCCGCGAAGAACATAGAACATCACGACGACGCTCATCGCGGATAGCGGCGCCATCGCCAGAGCCTGCATGAAGCCCGCCGCCAGTCCGAATTTCACATCCAGACCCCGCGCATGCGCGCGGCGATAGAACTCACGCGCCATAGGCCACGGGGATTCATACGTCCCCTGTTCCTGCGCGCCGCCTGCCTTCCGACGCTCGAGCACCGCGCGTGTTACCCGATCGATGACCGGCCGCGCGAGCAGATACGGTATCGCCCCGACCATCGATGCGCCGGGATTGTTGTTGATGAACGTACCGTGGCCTTCAAGCTCGAAGATGTCCGGGTGCAGACCCTCATACTCTGAAACATCGAAGCTCAGGTGGTCACCCAGTGACAACGCGGGATAGACTTCGCGCACGATGTTCGTTGCGAAATGAAGAACGTAGACGATCCAGCATGTCAGGAACAGACGGCATGCGGTAGATCGTGTCGAGCGATGCCAGGTCGGGTTAGAAGAAAGCTGACTGCTCAAAGGCCTCTCGCCTCACGCTGGGGGAGTCTATCGCCACGCAGGATTTCGAAATGGTTTGTCGAACAACCAAAGGCACAGCGCCAGCACACCCACCGCGATCACACATTGCGCGATGTCCGATGAGACGGGCACAAGCCACAGGATGAACGACGCCAGAACGGTCGCAAAGGCCGGGCTCACGAGGCAGCGACTCTGTCCCGTCAACTGTAGCGTGCGATGCGCGAACCACCACGCTGCGACCGATGCCACCGTTTCGGCAGCTACCAGCCCTAATGCCGCTCCGGTCAATCCGAATTGATGGTATCCGATCGGGATCAACACGAACGTCACGGCTGCACCAACGCCAGCGGCAATCATGCCCAAGGTTTGCCGGTTCGCCGCAACCAGCGCGAACCGAGCGTTTCCGCTCAACGCCGCCAAGATGCAGACTGCTGCAAGCCACTGGAGTACAATTCCGCCCTTGTGGAACTCGTCACCATAGGCCAGGGTCATCAGCCGCGGTGCCAACAGCAGCCAGCAAAGACCCAACGCCGAGCTACCCCAGGCAACCACATGCATGGATCGATGGGCGATTCGCCGTAAATCCTCCGGGCACTTTCGCCAGGCGCGAGAGAACGAAGGAAGCAAATTGTAGTAATACAGCCAGACAAACGTATGGGCAGCTATCAAAATCCTCAATGCACCGCCGAACAGCCCCACATCACCCGCTTGTTCCTTCTCGACAATCAACCCCAGGATCAGTGTCCCGCCGTATAATCGAAGCGCCCAGAAGATTTGGCTGAGTCCAATGGGAATGCCTTCCAGGAAGAGCTGCTTCGAAAGGTGTAGCCGGAGGCGCAGGTTCAGCTTGAGGTGCTTCCGGTAGGCCCACAGACAATACGCCGCCGAGCCGGTTACGGCTACGATTTCCGCCACGGCCACCAGCCACAATCGCTCGGCGCTGCGGAGAAGCGCGAGCACGACAACCGCAAAGAGGACTTGCCTCAGCACGTTTGCCATCGCAACCGTCTGCATTCGGTCGTAGCCTTGGAAGACCCATTGCAGAAGAAGGCACATGGGAAACAGACTCAACCCGTATAAGATCAACAACGATCGGAGCGGCGGTGCCAGGTCCATCACAAATGCGATGACCAACACGACGCCGTAGGCACTGCACGCCAGAAGCCCCCGCGCGACGACAATATCGCTTACGAGGTCGCGCGTACGACCGGAGTCCTTGGCGATCTCCCTTGCGCCATACGGTGCGAAACCCAGATCGACGATCAGCCCTGCACACAACGAGACGGCCACGGCAAACTCGACGTATCCGAATTCGATGACACCGAGCATTCGGGCCAAGTAGGCAAACGTGATGAAGGTGAGGATCTTGCTTGCCAACTCCGCACCGGCCAGTGTGATGAAGTTACGCGCAAGGCGGATGCGAACGGGTGCCGAAGCCGGATGTCCATCGTCTGACTCAGCGGACACGGCGGGCCCACATTCTGTCGCGGAGGTGTGTTCCAAGGACTACGCCTTCCGGGTCACGAGAAATGGCGCAACGTGGCAAGCACGTCGCGCTCCGTTCCAATGGTCAGCATCCACAACCGAGACATCGACAGGATCCGGCGTCTGCAAGGGAAGGGGTCCCTGCCCCAGATCTCTCGGCGTTCTCTTCCACCGTCAAGTCGGCGCTTCCGACCGTTTGCGGGCATACCCCAGCTTCTCCTTCAACCATCCAAGACCCGTCAGAGCGCCATGGAACTCCGGTACTTTTCCGCCGATGTTCTGATTCCACCACGCTTCGTCCTGGAACGGATCGACGACGGGTTGGCGATCGGCGTCATGCACATACACTTTGCATCCCGGTACGACTTGATTCCAGAGTGCCACGAGGCAATCCTTGATGGAGCTCTGGAGATCTACATCCAGAAAGAGGCAGGCGATGGGTGTGTTCTTCAGCTGGTGCAGGGTCTCGTTGTACCAGCCGGCAATGTACTCAACACCCTTGGGAGTACCGTACTTGTTGACGTTGTACCGGACTTGTTCGAGACGAGCGGAGAAGGTGCCGGTCTCAAACGGATCCATCCCCTCGACGTCATCCACGTCTTGCGTTTCCGGCAGGCCCATGAAGGAGTCGCACACAATCAGGCGCCTGCCGGTCATCGCGGCGGCGTGGCTTAGCTTGGCGGTACTGCCTCCCACCCACGTTCCACATTCCACACACACGCCTTCCATCGCGGGCGATAGCGTGAGGATATCTTCGATGATCTCCAGGGCCTCCAAGGGTGCGTGCGGACAGGGGACTTCAAGATGAATCCGCACGGTCTTACAGACCAATCCCAGACGTGCCCAAACGCCATTTCGTGGATCGCGCAAGCCTCGGAGCGCAAAGGCCGTGTGTCCCCCCGTGGCTAAGAGTACCGGAACGAGCTTCCAGCGAATGAAGAAGAGAAGGCGGCTGAGACCCTCTCGATGTTCGTATATCCGCATGGAGAATGGCTCCGTGGGAACTACTGTCGGAATCCAAGTGCCAACGGGTTCGCGGCTTTCTCTTGTTGGGTCAACGCCGTGACGAGTACACAGGGAGCGGAATATCCCCAGCGTGCTTCGACCAGTCGGCTCGTTCCTCATCACGTATCGGGGCGGGTTTGCGCCAAACCTTGGCGCCGATCAGGGCACGGAGAAGTTGGAACGGCTGGAACGTGATGCTTGGCCACAAGAAGATTTCGTTGGTGCAGTGACAGTCTTTGGCTCGAATGGAGGCTCGCAGTCGCTTGGCGGCATCGGAGTGCCAGATCTCCTGAAACGAGTTCTCTCTGATGCTCCCGAGCGGTTCCAGGGACTCGCAGGCGCTGACCTTTCCGTTGTGGTAGATGACGACGCTGAGGACACCGGCACGACAGGGGACGACCTGTCGTCGTTGCTCGGCGGTTTTGACTTTCGCCCATTGGAGCATCGGTTCGACCACGCTTCCTGTTCTGCTGGATTCACGAGGCGCCCAGAGACGGCGCACGTAATCGGCCAGTTCCTGATACTGCGCAAGCTGCGGGCCCTGCAGTGACGGGTCCTTTCGATCTCCGCGGATGATGGCCAGGTTGTGGTGGGACATGTTGGGGCATCGATCGAAAAGGAAGGTCGTCAGGCGACGAATGTCGTCCATGTTCGTATCGGTGGCTGTCGAGATAGCGTGAATGTGGAGTCGATCGTCTTCGCGCTGCAGCTCTTCGAGCGCGTCGTAGGTTTCCATGGCGTTCTTGAAGGCGTCCTTGGTCACGCGGAACTTGTCGTGAAACTCAGGCATTCCGTCGAGCGAGAGTTCCACGGCGAAGAGGCGAAGGCTGGGCTCTTTCAATGATTCACGAATCTGCGTGACGGTCTTTTCGGTGTAGAAGCCGTTGGTCGGTACGTAGATCTCCTTGACGCCGTTGTGCGTGATGAACTGGCGGCAGACTGCGCCGAAGTCCTTTCGCAGAAAGGGCTCACCGCCGGAGAGGTTGAGATTCTCGATCGGACCGAGTTGGCGTGAAAGTCCGACAAGTTCGTCGAAGGTCAGATCGTCGGGGCTGTTGAGTTGCTGCCAGTAGAAGCAGTGCTCGCATTTCATGTTGCAGATGGAATTGATGAACAGAATGACGAACGGCGGGCTGGGAACCGTCGGGATGGAGAGGTTCTTCCACTGCAGGCGCAGGTGCTTTGCGATACGCTTTATGGCATTCACGGATAGCTTTCCCGGCAGGTGAACCGCCCGCATCGCGCGGGAGAACCACCTGCCCTACGATTCTGGGGTCGTGGCGTCATCATTCAAAGAGTATAGCGCGATTCCGGCACTAGTCACTGATTGGTTCGCGCCTCTTTGTGGGTCGAATGGCGCGGGCCCATCTGCGGATCGTCAGATAACCGTCGAGCTGTCCCAGTAGCAGACGCCGCATCATCGCTTGATCGCGCACGTAGTAGGTGTCGATGCGGGGCAACCGCGAGCGTGTGTCACTCCCGGCACGTTGAAGTCGCGTCGTGCAGGCTGCGCGGTAATGGTCGGCGGCGATGCGTTCCGCGCGCTGATCGAACATGCCATAGGGATAGGCGAAGCTCTCGACGCTACGTCCGAGTCGCTGCTCCAAGTCCGTGCGCGAACCGACGATCTGCTCTTCCAGTTGCGCGTCGGACAGTTCGCGCAGGTCGGGGTGTGTCTTTGTGTGGGCGCCGATCTCCCATCCCTCAGTGGCGAGCGCAGCGAGCTGTGCCTCGTTCATGGTTGTTTGTCGGCCCAGTCCCGGAGGCGAGCGTTCCCACTCATTGGCGCTGTCGATGTAGTCGTTGATGACAAACACGGTCGCGGTGAACCCATGTTCTTGAAGCACGGGAAGCGCGAGTTCGTGGACGTTGCTGAAAGCGTCGTCGAACGTGATCACGACTGCACGGTCGGGCCACTTTCCTGAGGAGGCCCGGTGTTCTTCGGCATCTGCAAGCGTAACGGCTCGAAAGTCGGCCTCGGCGATGGCATTCATGTGGTCGGCGAATCGCCGTGGCGAGACGGATACGACCGATCCGGTCTCGTCGATTGAATGATAGGCGAGGATCGCCAAGCGGTCGCTGGGTTTGCGCTCAGCCATCGCGTTGGGGACCGCCGGTTCGGCCGGTCACATAGCCGACGAACTCGCCGAGCGACCAGAACACCTGCAGTAGCGCGACAAGGGGTAGGGCGAGGAGCAGCTTGCTGCGGTGTCGTCCCTTGCGCAATGCCAGCAGCACAATTCGTGCGGTCAACACGACCGGCAGAAGAAAGGACAACACGATCAGTTTGGCCCGCGTCGCCGACGAGGTCTCCGTCGTCCGTGTACCGGCGAAGGACCGTCCCCAGACGAATCGCTCTCGCAAGGCGGGCCAGAAGCGGAGCGTACTGCGCGTCTGGTAGACGACCATGGCGGGGTCGAGTCGCAGTTTTTCGCCTCGTCGGCGGAGTTCCCAGTTGACGGATGTTTCGTGGAACGCGTCTGTCCACAGTTCGCGAACGGCGTCGAGCGCTTCACGTTTGTAGGAGGTGTTGCTGTCGCTGAGGAACTCGGCGTCGCCGGGTGGAACCGGGTTTTGATAGCGCCCGAAATCGCAGTAATAGACGGCCCAGTTGAGGATTCGGTTGACGCCGTTCTCGACGGCGCCGCCAATCGCCGCCTCGGGTCCTTGATGAGCGAGCCGGACCGCGTCCATCCAACCGGGTGATGGCGTTCCATGGTCTTCGAGCAAGGCGATGATCCGGCCGCGTGCGCGGAGCAGGCCGACAGCTCGGAGGATGTCGTGGTGTTCGCGGCTGTGGTCGCCGAAGTAGGCGGCGTCGACGCGATCGCGAGCATCGATGAAGTCCGCCCAGGGAAAGCGCTGTGCGAGCCCTTCGACGTCGGTGAGTCGGGCGTCGTACGGGACGATGCACTCGACGTTATGATCGGCGAGGCTGGGCTCCAACGCGGTCAGGCAGGCTTCTGTGGGTTGACGCCCGCCTGCGATCAGCCCGACGACGATCGAGATTACGGGGGAATCGGTATTGTCTGCCGTCGTACTCATTATTCGATACGGGACAGGCTATCGCCACGGCCGGCGAGGAATCCAACCCACTCGCCGAGGACGTAAGTGATGGTGATCGGAATCATGAGCGGCGTCACGAGCGCGAACTTTGAGACGCGGTGCTTCTTGGACCAGACGCGTGAGGCCATTCTGGCCCAGAGGAGCGGTACCAACAACGGCGCGGCGACCAGGTAGACCAGGCGATAGCCCATCGACTTGTGCTCGCGGCGTGTACCGGCGAATGCTCGGCTGAAGAGGAATCTCTGACCGAGGTAGTAGAAGAGTCCGAAGGGACCGGTGTGGTGGACGACCAGGTCGGGGTCACCGGTGAATTCCTCGCCTTTTTGCAGGAGGGCGGCGTTGAGTCCTGCCTCCCAGTAACCGCTTCCCTTGGCGGGAAGATTCTCGAGGAGAAGGTCTCGACGGTAGACGCAGTTCGCGGCGCAGACGTCCCAGGTGCGACCGCGCTGGATGGGAGGCATGTAGCCGTTGTACTCGGTGAAGTAGACGGCCCAGTCCATGAGCCGGGGATAGTCGTTGTCGGCGACGACACCGCCGATGGCGGCGGGATTGTCTTGGATCGACTCGAGTATCGTGGCGATCCAGTTTGGGGCGGCGGTGCAGTGCTCTTCGATGATGGCAACGTATTTGGCGGTGGCTTGTTCAATGCCGCAGCGCCGCAGGTCCGGGACGCTCTCACCGGGTTGGCGGCGGATCAACGTAACCCAGGGGAACCGTCGCTCGATGTTGTCTGCGACCTCACCGCCCGCACGATCGATCACAATGAATTCGAGCATGCCCCGGTCTCGCTGCGCATCGAGTGACTCGAGGCAGCGCGTGATAAAGGGTGGTCCGACACACGACGCGATAATGACTGAAAGATCAGGTTGGGACATCCGTATATCCTGTCTAACCGTTTGAACGCTCGGCGGCAAGAGGTGTGGGCTGCGGAGGTCCGGCGTCGGGTTTTCGATCGACGTAGTGGAGTAGTGTGCCCATTCCGAAGGCGATGCCACAATAGGCGAAATAGAGCCAATGCACGGGGAAGACGCGGATGGTGAAGAAGAATCCGCGTCGAGCGAACATGTAGCGGTAGAAATCGAGGTTGAGCAAGGTCACGGCGACGACCGCTGCAGCGGCGGCGATCCCGGCCAGTGGAGACCAGATGCAGGCGGCGAGCAATGCAAAGGTCAGGTAGACGAGGGCAACGCTGAGGCGCTGCGTCGACTTGACGTTGAGCGTGTTGGGGAGGTTGCCGGCGCGAAGCATGAGGCGGGTCCAGGGTATCCCGCGGTCGATGACGTCGGTCTTTATCAGGTTGCGGAGGGTCCAGCGTTTGAGGTGCGTGCATTGCACGCTCTGGTCCAGCACGATGCGGTGGCCGGCGGCGCTGATCCAGGTTCCCAGCTCGATGTCTTCGATGGCGGGTCGTGCGTAACGCACTTCGTCGAAGCCGCCGAATGACTGGAAGAGGTCGCGCCGGATGGCACCGCAACCGCTCCAGAAGGTGCTGACTTCGCCGTGGGAGTCTTTGTGGACGTAATGGTGGAAGAGGTTCTTGTATTGGGAGAGGAAGCTGCGATCGCCGGGTGTGTCGTCGTAGGTTCCGATGAGTGCGTCGATGGTGGGGTCCGCGGTGAGGCGTTCGGCGATTCGGCGGAGCGTGTCGGCGTGGACGAGCACATCGGCGTCGACGAAAACGACGTAGATCCCCCGGGCTTGCTCGACGCCTCGGTTTCGCGCGCGGCCGGGGCCCCCGGGGCCTTCGATTCGGAGGTATCTGTAGTCGTGTTCGCCAACGACCGGTTCGATCGGTTCGGTGGAGCCGTCGTCAACGACAATCACCTCGAAATCATCGAAATCGGACGCGGCGATGGCTGGGAGGCAGCGCTGGAGATCGCGCGCGGCGTTGTAGGCCGGTACGATGACGGAGAGTGCCGGGCCTGCGGCACTCGGGTCGCTTTGGGATGGGCTTTCGTTTGGTGTGATGTCTTTCACTCTATCGCGTGGGCGCGGGTTCTTGCGGTCTGCGCATCAAGGGAGCACTTGGCGCCCCGCCAACATGGACTCTGCTATGGCGGGAATTGCGTGCTCCGGGCGACCCGCGCGTTTCTTTTGCAGTAGGTCGTCAACGACGGCGAGGTAGTTCGCGAGGAACGGTTGCTCGGCGAACTCGGTGTCGTAGGCTGTGCGTCCCTCGCGACCGAGACGTTCTTTGAGTGAAGGGTCGGTGCAGAGGCGCTGAATAGCGTCGCGAAGTTGTTCTTCGGTGCGGTAGAGCAGTCCGCCGCCGTTCTCGCGGACGATCTCTTCGACGGAGCTTTGGGCGTAGACGATGACGGGCGTGGAGGCGGAGTAGGCTTCAGCGACGACGACTCCGAACGTCTCATAGCAGAGTGATGGGACGAGTGCTGCGATCGCATCGCGATAGAGCGCCTGAAGTTCGACATGCCCAACGCGTCCAACGAATCGAATGTTTGCGGCGCCGTCGGCGAGGCGGCGAAGCTCATCCTCGTAGGTGCCTGATCCGGCGATGAGAAGGTCGATGTCGGGCATGCCTTTAAAGGTCGGGATTACGGTTTGAACGCCCTTGATCTTCTCGAGGCGCCCGACGAAGAGGAAGTAGGGGCGCCCTTCGTTGACAGGCTTGGTCTGTGCCGGGGGTGTCGGGGGCTCGGGGTGGAACAGCGGAAGCTGCACCATCGTTCCGCGGATGCCGCGCTCGCGATGCATGCGCATGGTGAAGAGGCTTGGGCCTATGAACGCGTCGATGTGGCGCGTGGCGCGGCGCATCAGTCCAGTGTATCGCCAGACTTGCGGCGGGCGCCTACCGTGCAGCGTGCAGCGGAGGCAACTGGGTTTCGTGCAGACCTCCCGGTTGAACTTCCAGAGCACGTGCATGGGGCAGACGAGCCAGTGTTCGATCAGTGTGCAGAGTTTGAGGCCTGTGCCGAGGCGAAAGGCGTGCGGTCCGCCGAGCAGTGAGACGTTGTTGTAGTGGATGACGTCGTAGTTTTGGTGTTCCAATGCGGACTTTAGCGCGGGGCCCTGAAAACAGGGGCGCCCCGTCTGCTGAACGGCTAGGAGGCCGAGCTTGCCCAGCGGCGTGTGAATCGGCTTGACCGTAACGTTTTCGTGATCGTCGTATCCGCCGTCGGGTGCTTTCCCGGCGAGCGCTTCGTAGGCCGTCGGGCTGTGGGCCACGGTGACGTCGTGCCCGAGGCTCGCGAGTCCGTTGGCGAGGCGGTGGGCGTAGATGCCGTCTCCGCCGAAGTTGTAGGGCGGATAGAAGGTGGTGACCAGACAGAATCGCAAGGGGTGGCTCACGCGGGCAACGTCGTTAACGGCTTCCATACTCGTGAAACAGCTCGACCAGTTGTGTGGCAGAGCGTTGCCAGGAGAAGGCGCGGGCTCGGTCGAGGCTTCGGCGCTTCAGCTCGCTTCGATAGGTTGGATCTCGCAGGACCAGCTGAATGCGATCGACGATTGCCGACGTATCGTGTGGATCGAAGAGTTCGCCTGCGCCGTCGAGCACCTCCGGGAGTGATCCACCTGTGCTGGCGATGACGGGCGCTCCGCAGGCCATCGCTTCGACGGCGGGCAGACCGAATCCTTCGAGATAGGAGGGGAAGACGAACGCCTGAGTGGCTGCGTAGAGATGGGCGAGGTCGTCGTCCGAGACGTAGCCGGCAAAGCGAACGCGGTCGTCTGTTCCTTTGGCCTGGGCGCGGCTGCGAAGTTCTTCGTAGCAGGTTCGAAAGACGTCGCCTTTGTAGTCACCCACCATGACGAGCTGCAGTTCGTTTTGATCGGGCATCGCGGCGACCTCGGAGAACGCGTCGATGAGGCGGTCGAGGTTCTTGTGGGGGCTGATGCCGCCGACGCTCAGGAGGAATCGACTCTCGTGGGTCAAGCCGCATCGATTGAGGGCGGCGCGGTGTTCTTGGTCGTCGACGTCGACCGGTACGAAGGCACCTGAGGGGGCTTCGGACACGGTGCGGACGTTTTGGTCTCTAAGTTTGAATCGTCGCATCAGGCCGTGCTTGGAGGCGAGAGAGACGGTGACGATGGCGTTTGCGCGTCGTACGGCCAGTTTGCTTTTCAAGGACCAGAAGAAGCGACTTCTCCTAGATTCGAAGATGAGGTGGGGTAGTGTTTCGGCGATGACGTCGTGGAATGTGACGAGGCAGGGGACGCGCCCACCGATGGGGAAGTACGAATAGACGGCTGGGAAGAACATGAGGTCGAGCGGTTCACGCTGTACGACACGGCGCATGGCCCACATGTCGGAGATCGAACGGCGTCCATCGGCTGCGGCGGCCTGGGTTGGTGCGACTTTGGTTTCTGCGGTGACGACGCGCCATCCCGCAGGGAACTCGGCGTGCTGGGCGGATTGTCGGTCGCAGAAGAGTATGAAGTCGTCGCCGGTCTTCAAAGCGGCAACGGCGCGGAGGAGTTCGCGTGTGAAGCGGCCGAAACCCCGACGGTTCGACCAACAGGTGGCGTCTATTCCTATTCGCATTCGTGGAGAGCGTTTGTGGCGTTGACTGCGGTCAGAACCACCGGGGCAAATGCGGGCGGGGAAACGGCGTCAGCGGTTTCGCAGGCCGACGATTCGGTTGTAGACTCTTCCGATCACCCAGCCGATGAGTGCGCCGGACAATGCGCCGTAGACAAGCCCGATGAACGCACCCGGCCAGGTGACGTCATATCCGATGAAGAAGTGGCGAAGAAGGCGAAGGTGCAAGCCCACCTGCGGTCCACCCTTGAGGACCAACCACGCGGTCATGATAAACAGACCCAGTCCGCACATCGTGCCGAGGACGAGCGCGAGGATCCTCGCCTGCAGGCGAGCCACAGCACGGGTGACCTGCCGAGATGCGTCGTCTTGTTTTGTCATGGGGTTCGATCCAAAGAGTTACACGCGATCCAGTAGGTCTTTGCCTTCCTTCGCCTCGGCCCGGCGTTTGGCCAGCGCAGCATAGGCCCAGAGGCCCCAGTTCCGCAAACCGGACAGTCCGAATCCGAGCGCGAACCCTACGACGGCTGCTTCCGCGAGCCCGATGACGGCGCCGGTCCAGGTCGCTGCATAGCCGGGAAGGTAGTTTCCGAGTAGGGAGAGCGTCTTGCCCACCTGAACGCCGCCCTTGAGGAGAAGGACCGCGGTCGCCAGGAACAGTCCGAAACCGCCGACCAGGCCGACGGAGAGGCCGAAGGCAACGCTGTCGATGCGGGCGAAGGCGGCCTCGATGACGGCATCGACGGATTCGGGTTCTTTGTCGCCGGGTACGACGACCGTGGCAGGAACGGCTCGATCGCCGGCGGTCTCGGCGACTTCGCCTTCTTCGTGATATTCCTGTTCTGTGTTCACGGCCCAGACATTATACTCGGCGCCCATGATATTGCGCGCGGCGTAGACGCCGGTCAGCATCGAGTGATCCTGATTGTTGTAACGGTGGAGCCCATTTCGCCCGACGGTCTGGAGGTTTGTGATGTTTGCGAGGAACTTCTGGATCACATCGACACTGAGGTGATAGGTATGGTCGTAGACGGGGTAGGCTTTCTTCATGCGGACGACGGTTCCGTCTTCGACTTCTTTGGGGTCGATGAGGCCGATTTTCGCACACTCTTTGATACCCAGGTCGATGAGTTTGTCATCGGGCCAGGTCCACTCGTCGTCGGAATCCCAGAGGAAGTACTCGAGCCCCAGCGAGGTGCGGGCTGGGTCCGGGACCATGTCCGGGCTCCAGTTCTTGTAGTTCTGGATACGCCCCATCATGACGTCGGGCGAGTGGATATAGATCCAGTTGTCCGGAAAGACGTCCTCGCGGTTGACGATCAGGACGGACGTCAGATAGTCGCGGTAGCTGAGTTGGTTGGCGGCTTTGACAATGTCGTCGGGCGGCGGCGGGTCGAGCGAGAGAATGAGTTCGCGCAGCGGCATGCTCGATACGAAGTGCGCCGCATCGTATTCGACGAGGTTTCCGTCGGGGTCGCGGGCTTCCACGCAACGCACCCTACCCTCTGCATGTCGGATCTTCTCGACGCGAACCCCTCGTAAGGTCGGGTTTCCATCCTCGCCGAGAAGGCGTTCGCAACATTCCCACATCTGACCGGGACCGTACCGGGGGTAGTGAAACTGGTCGATCAACGTGGTGATGACCTCGCCGTCTCTCGAGCGGCCTGCGCCGAAGATGGCGTTTCGCACGGCTTCGGTGAGCGAGAGGTTCTTGATGCGCTGCGCCGCCCAGTCGGCGGAGATTTCACTGCAAGGAATGCCCCAGACTTTCTCGGTATAGGTTTTGAAGAAGATCGAATAGAGGCGGTACCCGAAGCGGTTGGCGACCCACTGTTCGAACGTCTCTTCCTGTCGTCGCGGAAAGACCTTTGTCTTGGCGTAGCTCGCGCAGATGCGCATCGCTTCGAGCGGTCCCAATCCGGAAAAGGCGTTCATGGGTTTGAGTGGGTAGTCGAAGAAGTGTCCGCGATAGTGAATGCGTGACATCCTGGACCGGACGAGAAAGTCCTCGTCGAGCATCTCTGTCCAGAGTTCGTTGATGATGGGCACCTTGGAGAAGAAGCGGTGCCCGCCGATGTCGAATCGATACCCCTTGAAGTCGACGGTCCGAGAAATCCCACCGACAAGATCGTCCCCCTCGAGCACGGTCGAGCTGACGCCTTGCTTATTGAGTTCGTATGCGGCGGTGAGTCCTGCGGGTCCGGCGCCGATGACTATGGTCGATGGTTGGGTCATTTGTCGTCGAACAGCCTGGTGACAACGTAGGCGGGACAGACCTTCCATGGTGTCGACCCGCACTGGGACGCCTGAGATGACCGACTGGAACGTCGGTCCGACAGCCAGACAGAGTCGTTCCAGGGGCTCCTAAGGGTCCTTCAGGAGCGGTGAGCGCAGACTCCGTCCCCGTCAAGCGCGACCGCAGCATGGCATCCCGCCATCGCGCTGGCTCATGGCCCGAACAGGCATAGACGCTGGGTTGCCTGAATCCACAACGTCGCCGCGCCCGCCGCGAGGTCCTCCCACGCTCCGGACATCTCCTCCCGCCGCACTATCGTCAGAAAAACAGGGTAGCCTTCCGCGCTGAAAACTTCAACCTGGCTGAAAGCCCGATAAGACCGTTCGCGCCCCACAGTAGCTACGTTCCGCCGTACCAGGAAGCGCATGTTTCCGTCAGACTATGGCTGTTGGGCCTCGAGTTCCTTAAGACGCGCCGCAGCTGCGTGTTTCGGATCGATCCGAGCGGCCGTGCGGTATTGCTCGATCGCCTCTTCCCTGCGGCCCTGTTGCTCGAAAGCGAAGCCTAGCGAGTAGTAGGAGTTCACAAACTCGGAATCGTAATGAAGCGATTCGTTGAAGTGCCTGATGGCGCCGTCGAGATCGCCTTGTTCCGCGAGCGCGACCCCCCATTTCCAGTGCGCATCGGCATCAAGCGCACCGAGCGACTTGGCGCGCGCGAATGCGGAGATGGCTGGTCGGAGGTATCCGCGCTGCACGAGCATGTCGGCGATCCAGGCATCGATCTTTCCGTTTTCGGGCTCCAGATCTTGTGCGGTTTGATAATGTGCATAGCCCTTGGAGAGGTCGCCGGACTTGATATAGACGGCTGAGAGTTCGAGATGTGCAGAAACGAGGCTCTCGTCCAATTGCAGGGCCTTCTTACCGTGCTTCTCCGCCTGTTGGAGATCGTCGGTCGCGCGGAAGCACGTCGCGAGGAAGGCATGGACGATCGGGTCGTCCGGCGTAGCCTTTGCACATAGGAGCAGGTCGGGAATGGCGGCCTCGAAGTTGCCCGCGCCGACGTTTCCCTTGGCCCTCGTCAGCGCCGTCGCGGAACCTCGTGCCTTGGCGCGAACGGAGTCGGCGATCGGATCCTCGACGCTGTAGACCGGTTCGAGACCGCGTGACTCCTCCGCGAACCGCTTTGCGCGCTCGACGTCGCCCGCGCGCTCATAGGCCTGTGAAAGCGCCGCAAATACGGCACCGTCTTTGGGCTCGAGCTGGGCGGCCCGTTTGAGCTGATCGATGGCCTGGGCGATATCGCCTTTCGCCAGCAAGATCTGGCCGATGCCGCGGTACCCGAGCGAAAAGTCTGGAGCAATCTGAACACTTCGCTCAAAAAACTCGAGCGCCTCGTCGTTCCTCCCCTTTCGCTGGAGCGCGCTGCCCAGTCTCCACAGCCCCGGAATGTATCCCGGTCTTAGTCGGATCGCCGCTTGGAAGCTCGCAACGCACTCGTCGCTGCCCGGCCTGGTACGATCCAGCAGCACCGCCAAGTGATAGACGTGAAAGAAGTGTTTCGGGGACAACGCGATCGCGCGACGATAGCAGGTCTCGGCGCACTCATGGAGCCCGTGCGCATCACAGGCGACGCCAAAGGCGTCCCAGGACGCCGCCGAGTCCCTGTGCGTCAGAACGGTCTCACGCATCACCTGCAAGTAGGAGCGCACACTCGACGGCATGTCCTCCGTGATCGGATTGGGAACGGGTATGCGTGCGGAACCGGTCTCGTGCTTCGGTGCGGCCGGTGCGGCGTTGGGGTCTTGGGACGGAGGCTCCACCGCCCCCGAGAGCAACACCGCCAGGAGCACAACGACTACTCTTGGCCCAGCGACAACACCATTGGAAAAGGGGCCGCGTGGTTCGCGCCCATCCACATTTTCCGATGATCGGCTGACGCCAGACTTCTCTCGACCTTTGGGATTCATATCCGACTTCCGGTACCACGAAACAACGCTACGACACGGTTGGCCTCATGACGCAGGAAGGCCTCCCGCAGACCGGTCCGCTATTCTACCTCAATTCGCGCAATTTGCGAGGCGCCTCCCTGTCCGAAGTGTGGATGGGGTCGCTGCTGGAGAGATAACTCCCTGGGGCGGCGCATCGTTGCGATAAACTCGCGGCGGGGTTTCGGCGCTGGACACCACGACATCGAGGTCTCCGCCGGGATCCAGATCGCCGACCGCCAGCCGCCTCGAGATTTCGACGGGGGCGGAGATGGCCCGGGCCTCGTGATCGAAGACGCCGGACGGTCCGTCGCCATCATGGAGATAGAGCAAGTTCGGCTCGGCCCATTCGTCTCAGGGGGGCGGGAGCGCGGGGCCCATGGTCAGCGACAGCCCAACAAGAATGACCCTTGCAGGCGCCACGCCAGGATGGCATGATCTTAGGGGCCTGAGTTCATCATGTTATGCGCGGAGCCATGCGTCGGCGTTCGGCACATGGGCGTCATCACGGGCGTACCTCGGTAGGTTGCGGAACGCAACTCCGCCCATGGCGCTCCTTCCGTTGGGTGAGGTCACGAGTGGAGTATCGGTCGCGATCGACGCCATGTCTAACGGACCCACCATGACAGCGGCAGAACTCGCCACGCGTCTCCGGGGCGAACTGAGCGGCGCTGGGACGATTCGGATCCATGAGGTCACCACGCTCGAACTGGCGACGCCCCAGTCGCTCTCTTGGGCGGCGAACGCAGATTTCCTGCCCCGCGCCGAGGCGTCCAAGGCCGGGGTCATCCTGATCCCACGAGGCTGCAGGTTATCGGGCGAAAGAACGGTCATCCACGTGGCGGACCCGGATGCATCGGTCTGCGACGCGCTGGAACTCCTTGCCCCCCCTATCGACGTGCCGCCCGCAGGTGTTGACCCTACGGCGAGCGTTGCCACGGATGCCATCGTCGATGGTGCGTCCATCGGCGCGCACGTGACGGTTGGCGCCGGCGCGGTGATCGGGTCCGGCACACAGATTCACGCGGGAGTATGCGTGGGTGCGCAGGCGAAGCTCGGCGCGGATTGCGTGTTGTGGCCGAACGCTGTCGTCCGTGAACGAGTGACGATCGGTGACCGCGTCGTGATTCATCTGAATGCGTCGATCGGTGCGGACGGCTTCGGTTACCTCCAGCGAGATGGACGACATCGCAAGATTCCTCAAATCGGCACGGTCATCATCGAGGATGATGTCGAGATCGGCGCAGGAAGTGCCATCGACCGGGCACGAAGCGGTGTGACGCGTGTCGGTCGCGGAACGAAAATCGACAACCACGTTCAGATCGGGCACAACGTCCAGATCGGCGCGCATTGCATGATCGTCGCGCAGTGCGGTATTGGCGGATCGGCCACGTTAGGCGACTTCGTGGTTCTGGGCGGCCAAGTGGCTATTGTCGATCACTGCCGTGTTGGGGACGGCGTTCAGGTGGCTGCCAAGTCTATGGTAACGAACGATATTCCTGCGGGCAGCGTCGTTCGCGGAAACCCGGCGACGGACCATCGGCGGTTTGCCCGCGAGCAGGCGGCCGTACGAAAACTGCCGGAGTGGCTCAAGCGAGTTCGAGCCGTCATCCGGCGGGTGAATCGCCAGGAAGAGAATGAGTCTTGAGTTTTCGGAGAATGGCGGCCGAGGCAGCAATCGGTTGCTCTCTGTCCGATAGCCCCTTCTTTCCGACTGCCACTGTCGACGGCACGACCACGTCCTTCCGCCGCGTCCAGTGCCAGCCCCGACATTATCACTCCTGCGGCCCGCTTTGGGCATCCGGGAAAAGAAAGCCATTTGTGTCAACCGCGCGGGTCCTTCGGATATCGTAGATTAGGTGGCAGTCAATCCGGTGGGCAAACCATTCGCGAGAATGGGACGCAAAGCGTTGAATTCGCCGCGTGGCGGATTGTCGCGCTGCACAACCGGCATTCGCGATGCCGTTGGAGGGTTGACCGATGGAGCTGCACGTCTTTTCAGCGTACCCAGGGCGCCGCCTTGCGCGCCGATCCAACCCAGCGTCCACCCAAGTCCGTCTGCATCACAAAGGAGGAGCGAGAGATGAAGCGCAACACAGGGGTACCAGACGATCCACGGCGTCGAGGCGCGGTGGCTGCGATGGTTGTCGTCATGATGATGACGATCGTCGGGTTTGCCGCCATCACGGTCGACGTCGGGATGATGTACAACGCAAGGGGTGATCTTCAGCGAACGGCCGACGCGGCGGCGTTGGCGGCCGCGGCACTCCTGGGAGACTATGGTTCTCCGGAACACCCCGTCGATGCGAAGGCGGTTGCGACGGCCGAGGCTCGCCGGTATGTCGCCAAGAACGCCGTACTCGGCCGATTGCTTCAACTCAATACGAGCAGTTCGGATCCCGCCCAGCGGGACGTCATCTTCGGACGAGCGATCTTCGACAGCGCCATGAACGCGTTCTCGTTCACCCCGACGGAGGTCATGCCCAACGCCGTTAAGGTGCGCGTGCGCATGACGAATGATTCGCCCAACGGCGCACTGCCGCTGATGTTCGCGTCGGTTTATGGCAACGCGGCATCCGAGGTGTCGGCGTCCGCCGTTGCGATGATGCTACCGCGAGACATCGTCGTCGTCGCCGACCTGTCGGGCTCGACCGCATGGGACAGCCAGTTGCGACACTACGCGTTGAACGGTACCGAGATCAATCTGTTCGACGTTTGGGCGGCGTTTCCGATCCAGAAAGGGAACGCCGGGGTTGGCAACGGACCGGACCCGCCACCTCCGGGAAACCCGCACAGCGAGAACGACCAGCCCGGCACCGGTCCGGGAAGCCCGGCCAACCAGGGCGGAAATCCCAATCCTGGTGCGGCCCCGTTTAACGGGAGCGGCGCTCACGGCCCGCGATGGGGTTGGCTGACCGGGTACGGCGATGACCTCTATCCACAGGGTTCGTACACACCGTCCGGCGACGTCGGACTCTACGAGATTCCGAGGTATCAACAGACCACGGATGCGGACGTTCTCGAGAATCTGATCCAAGCGGGGTATTCCGCGGACGAACTGGCGGCGCTGACCAGTCCGGCGTATGACCGTGATTACACATCGTACATCAACCGGACCAAGGTGATGCTCGGCCTTTCCGGATGGCGGAGCAAGCTGCCCAACAGCAAGTTCACGGGAGGTCCGGGCAACGCCGACGACCAGGTGGACAAGAAGGAGCTCTGGCAGGAAGTGGCGTACCCGTTCGACGTCGGGTCGTGGGAGGCGTTTGTCAATTATGTCGCGCGGTCCAGCAGCCCGATGAACACGTCGGCGGGGAACTTCCGTTATCAGTTCGGCATCAAGACCTTCGTCGATTATGTGACGGTCAAAGCGGCAGCGCACAGCGAGACGCCCGAATTGGCCGCGACACCACTTCAGCCGTTACAGGCCATTAAGGATGCGGTCGGACACATGGTCGATCGACTCCAGGAATACCAGACCGGCGATCAGCTGGCGCTAGCGGTGTATGCCACGGACGCGCGGCTCGAAACGCCACTGTCGCCGGTGTACGATTTCAACACCGGTCTTGCCGATCGCGCGGTGGCCGATCGCCTCGCGGCGATGCAGCCGGCCTACTATCACACGCCGGTGGCGTACACAAACATCGATGCGGGGCTCGAACAGGCTGTCCTCGAGCTTCAGAGTCCGCGTGTTCGCGGCGCCGCACGGAAGGTCATCATCCTGATGACGGACGGCAAGGCGAACTACTACAACGACTTGTCGGGGCAGGCGACGCGCGACAGTGCGAGTCCGGATTATCCGACGGCGAAATCGCACGCGCGGGCGATGGCCCAGGCTGCGGCGGATCAGGGTATTCAGGTCTTTACGGTCAGCGTCGGAGGGAGCGCGGATACGTCGCTCATGCAGGAGATCGCGGACATCGCGGGCGGATACTCGATGCACGCCGGCGGATCGGTGGAGGACTACAGTGCGACGCTCGACCAGATCTTCAAGACGCTTGGAGGACTTCGACCGGTCGAATTGATTCAGTAGAGGATTCGCCGATTCCCCCGAGGGGGTCGGCAACCGATGGGCCGCGTTTCCGGAGGGGAGCGCGGCCCATTCGATGCGCCGGTGCGGAGTCTTCAGCGACCGGACTGACACATCGGCGCTAGCGCCTTGAGCAGACTTTTTCGCACCTTGCCGTCGCCGTCTTGCGGATCGCAGAGAAACAGCTCACTGGTTCGGTGCGTGAGTCCGCGCACGCGGTCCAGCAAACACTCGATGCGGCGCAGGCACTCGGCGGTCTGTGGACCTCGCTCGCCGACGCCGGAATTGACGACGATGATGTCGCTTTCCACCAGACCGTGATAGGGCGGCTGAAGCGTAATACGCGTTGCCAGCTCATCGCCAAGGGGCGAGTGCAGAAAACCGCGAAGCTGCGTATCCGTTAGATCCGGGCGCACCTCCGAAGGGTCGGCGTCTTCCTGCTCACACTCGGTAAAGAGCCCGAAAATCTCCGATGCGAAGGCGGCCGTGTCGTCGAGTACGTTTTGAAGTTCCGTCGCGGCGCGGCGCGCCTGCCGAAAAACGGCATCGATGCGCGGTGGCAGCGGCATGATGAAGACCCGATGATCGTACGGATAGGCATGCCGCAAGGACGGGTCCGCGTCCGCCTCGATCACGACCGAACCGTATCGATCCTTCTGATGGATTCCCGCCAGCGTCTGCGGGAGGATTTCGAAGATGTGCTCGTCGTCGTATTCAAGCCAGCGCGCACTGGCGACGCCGCACTGCTGGGGAGGCGGGTCGCCGGCGTCCGGTCGACGCTTTCCGGATCCCGTACCCACAAGCCGGATATAGTGCGGCTCGGTCCTCCAAAGCTGCCGGATCATGGTATCGATCAGCGTGCTCTTTCCGGACCTTCGCGGACCGCTCACAAACGTAATAGACAATCCCATCGACGCATTACCACGCTTTGGCGGAGAGCGACCCGAAGCCCCGTTGCACCGCTCCGCTTCCCTTGCGATCATAGGCAGGCTAGGTAACGTTGGCTACGTGGCCGCCCAATTCAGTGATTCTGCGAATCTCGCAGTGCCAGCACCAGCTCTACTTCGCCCGGCGTCTTGCCCACTTCCCTCGCAATCTCGATCATGGATCGCCCCTCCTTGGCGAGTTCGAGAATGACCGAGTGCTTCGAGCCGGTGGTTCTCGACGTCGGTGACGGCGTAGGCAGCGGTGGCCTCGCTGAGGCGTCGCCGCACGCCGTATCCTCGGAATCCTTACTGCTGTCAAGGGCCGTACGTAGTCGTGACAACTTCTCGATTCGCGCGTCGGCGTCGCGCAGCAGGGTCTCGATCTTCGCGAGCTTCGTGTCAATGCGCCCGTGAATCTGCCGTGAGAGTTGATCCAGCTCCAACATGACCTGTTCGAGATCGCGTGCAGCTCTTCGTGGTTCGACAGACGTGTCCCACTTTCGGCGCGCGGACGGCTGATCGAGTGCTTTGGACTCACGAATGCGCCGCCGCGTGGACAGCATCACGGCCGTAAGGCACACGACCGCCAGTACGAGCATGACTACTTGGCTTGTCGTCATCCCTGCACCACCGTCCTTGGTAGGTGTCCGACGCTACATCGCAGCGCGCTAGCTTTCAGGTGCGGTCCGCCACGCCGAATCTGCAGCCGCCATGACCACGCGCAGCGAAACGCCGTTTCGCGCAGCAGCTTCCTTGCAGTCTTCAAATTCCGGACTCGCCGTCTCAGCGCCCTCTCTGACGCCGACCTTCATTCGGATTTCGCCGAAGTCCGTGCTTACAACCTCGAAACGGCGCCGCATCTTGACCCGCTGTGCCCGATGACGACGGATTCCGAAGGTCGTCGTCTCGGCAAAGAGGATACGTTCCATCGCGCGCTGCCGACTATGCTCACAGAGAACGGTGAGCAGAACACCGCTTCGCGACTTCTTCATGTGTATCGGCACGAGGTAGACGTCCAGTGCACCCTCGTCCAGAAGACGCGCCATGCAGTGCCCAATCAGCTCGGGGGACGCGTCGTCCAGATTTGTCTCCAGAACGACGATTTCGTCCACATCGCCACGGTGATCCGCTTCGCCGATCAGCACGCGAAGGACGTTGGGCGTAGAGCGCCCCTCCCGGCTGCCCGCACCGTAGCCAACGCTTTGGATCGTCATCGACGGAGCCGCCCCGAAGTCCTCCGCGACCGTCGTCAGCACGGCAGCGGCCGTCGGGGTCGTCAGCTCGCCGATCTCTTCCGTGCGGGCCAGCGGAACGCCCTGGAGAAGCTCGACCGTTGCCGGCGCGGGGACCGGGAGCACGCCATGCGCACAGGTAACGGTCCCTGATCCCACGGCGATCGGCGAGCAAGCAACGCGCTCTATCTCGAGCAACTCGAAACAAATCACAGCCCCGACGATGTCCAGTATGGCGTCGACGGCGCCGACCTCATGAAAATGGACCCGGTCTACGGCGGTGCCGTGGACTGTGGCCTCCGCCTGTGCCAACCGGCGGAAAATACTCCCGGCTCTGGCCTTGGTCGGGGCACTCAATGAGGAGCCGTCGATCATCGCCAGGACATCCGGCAGATGCCGGTGCGGCGCCAGCTGGGAGTTGTCCAGATGGACGGAAAACCGAGTCGCGGCGAAGCCCTGCTTAGTGACCGGTGTTATTGCGAGTTCGTATCCGCTGAGGTCCAGTGATCCCAGAGAGTCGCGCAGCCTGTGCGGATCGACCCCGGCGTCGATCAGAGAGGCGACGATCATATCGCCGCCCGCGCCACTGAAGCAATCGAAGTAAGCGATCTTCATTGCGGTAAACCAGGTATCACAGTTGTCCGGTTTCCGCAAATGCAGGTCGCGGGATTCAAGCAGAGTCCGGCTTCTCGGTCGGCGCGCACGCTCCTCTCGCCACCCCGATCGCCTGTCGGCCGAACGCAGATTTGTACTGGGCGGTGCGCGTCGCCCGGCGCGTCGAGATCCGGCTACCTACCCGACGGCGAACCGCCACCCTCGACCTTGGCTTTGGATCCTAGAAGGACAACGGTACCGGGATGCTCCTTCCGCCACTCGCCCAGTGTAATGACCGGTGTTTCGCCGATGAAGGGAATCGTCTCACGCTTCCGGACTCCGGCAATGGCCGTCCACTTCGCGTCATCCAGCGGATACCAGAGGCTTTCCGTCTTTCGGTCGAAAATCAGGAACACGTTCTTGTAGACGTAACCGCTCACACCGAACTTGTCGGTTTCACCCGTTCTTTGACGTCCGTGAACCACGGACAGTTTGGCGAGCGGTCACCAACCGACCGTGACGGGCTTTCCGCCGAGCCGGTCGTTAACCAGTTCATGCCGGTCGAGAACCCTCACTGGATAGGCCCGGACATCGTCCCCGATGGCAAAACCAATGACTGGAATGTCATCCGCTGTCTTCGGCGCCGCCTCCGCGGGGTCGTATGGATTTCGACCCAGGTCGAGCAGGCGAGGGTCATCCGGTGAGACAAACAGGGGGTCATCGATCGCCGGTATCGAGTCTTTCCCGATACCGAACTGAAGCCCTTCAGCCGGGATCATCGCGTCGGTGAAGTCATACCATTTGGCGTTGGGGCTGTCCGGTGTGACACCGCGAGGCCCCGCCCAAAGGTACGTCTTTCCACCTTCCCGCTTGATCTTCTTGGTCTTCGATCCCAGGACGCCGCGGTACTTTTTCGGCGACGGTTTGTGGTCACCCTGCTGTGCGACGGAAACGGCAGGTAATACGCCTGCCGTTGCCATCGAAGCCACGACCACCCACAGGAACGCTAACCGGATGCCCCGCATGCAACGACTCCTACTGTCCAGCCCATCATTCATCCGCGATACGACCGATAGAGCGAAAACTCCGTTCGGTGCAGGGCACTGCGGGTCCGCTTCACCGCGACAGTTGATACTTGCCGAAGCCGACGCGTTTGATGTTCGTCATGGTCGGCAGTGTGTTACTGATGGCCTTGGTGAGGTCCTTGGCCTTGGTCTTGAAGCCGGCCCTGATGACCTTGGAACCCAAATCGTTGGGGCTCAGAGGCTTGGTGTGCTGACTGAGCACGCGCACGATATAGTCTTTGAGCGAACCCGGACGAGTACCGCCAGCGCCCTTTCCTCGCTTCACACTTGTTACTCGCGCCTTGGTCTTCACCGCACCGGCCGGGCGACCCGGCTGCCTTCTGGTGCCGGTCCCCAGAGCGCTCATCGCAGCCGCGATGGAATCGATCTCGGCATCCAATGAACTCCGTTGTGCGGTCAGCATGTCGTAATACGCCTGCATGTCGTTCAGGAAGCGCCCGGCTTCCAGGCCAAACGCAGAACCGCCGCCACTCGCCGAGGGGACCGTTCGCTTGTTCGCTGAACCGCGTGGGCGCCCGACTTTGCCCTTGCGCTTCGCACCTGCGCCATGAATACTATTCATGTGACGCGCGAGGTGCGCCGGCATCTTGAACGTTCTCGAACATCTCGAACACTTAAGGGTTGCTCTTGCCATGGTGTCGTCTCCTAAGGTACTTCTCGTGGTGTCGCTGTATGCGATCACCGCAAAAACAAATGCCGGCCAGTCTGCTGAATCGCCCGGCATACAAAACTACGCTGCAAAACTACCACCATGGCACAAGTCCCGCAAGCCAAAAGTGTGAAAACAGTCACTCAGAAGGAACGGGAGTATATGTAAGCAGCCGTCTCAAAGGTGGGAAGAACTGACGCGGACGCGGACCGACTGCGGCTGTTCCAATGCCGGGCGTCTGGCAATGGCCTGAGGCGGAACGGAGGCCCTTCCACCACTGCTTCTCTCACCCTCGGCCTCGGCAGCGCGATCGAGCCGCCATGCGCAATTCACAGGTGTCATTGTTGACCACGATGGTCAGATCCTAGCGCCCGTCAGCCGTCCCAGACCGACATTGATGGGCACAAGAGCCCCATCGTCTCAAGCACGTCCGGACATGGGATCTTCCGTCCCATATCCAGAAGCGGCGGCCACCGGGGAGAGCCCAGGATTCGTTCAGGGCGAACCCTCGGCCCTACGCATGTTCAGTCACGCTACAATAAGATGGGGCCCTTCCGCGGTTCATCCAACCTTGCATCCTCTATCGCTGAGCGCCTCGGCCGGAGTGCGGCCCCGTCGGGAGTGGTTCTCACTTTTTCCATTTGGCGCATCGGAGTATGAATCGTACATCCAAGGAGTAGGACTAGACCCTGTGGGCAAACCATCCGTGAGGGTGGGACGCAAAGCGCAGAGTCCCGGCCACTTGAAGGACGGTGCAAAGGAAGCGATCCGGATGGATCACTTCGCGATGCCACGACCGAATAACCGGGATGGTCGCGTTGCACAACGGAGCAGCACTCTCCGTTGGAGGGCATGCACGTGGAGCACTGTTCATCAAACCCGACCGCTCCGCTCTTCCAACCGGTGTTGCATGGAAACCCGGCGAGGTATCGGACCTCGCCAAGAAAAAGGAGGGGAGAGGCATGTTGTTTCATTCAAACTTGAGGCAACGTCGTCGCGCCGTGGCGGCTGTTCACGTCGTGGTCGCGTTACCGGTCCTGGTCGGTTTCACCGCGATCACGGTGGATTTGGGCGCCGTGTACAACGCACGGACCGATCTGCAGCGTACCGCAGATGCCGCAGCACTGGCGGCCATCACAGAGTTCGCCTATGGCGATGGCAATGTCAACGGAACCTCCGGGCCCACGGATCTGGCCACGCGCATTGTCGGGCTCAATCCCGTGATGGGACACGACGTCTCGATCGTGGCCAGCGACGACGTCGCCTTCGGCCGGGCCTACTACAACCAAGTGGCCAACAGCTACAACTTCGTGGCCGGTGACGTTCCCACCAACGCGGTTCGGGTGGCTGTTCGCCATACCGAGGACTCTCCGAACGGTCAACTACCGCTCTATTTTGCGGGGCTCCTTGGCGAGAGCATGACAAACGTCTCGGCCGAGGCAGTGGCCATGTATGCCGAAACCTCCTATGAGCAGGCCGACTGCTACCACACCGTCCCCAACGGGAAGATCATGCTCTGTCACTACGGCGACAGCGACGACAGCGATGACAGCGAGGGAGGATATAGCGACGACAGTGACGACAGTTCGCCGGGTGATAGTGACGGCGCTCACGCCGGCGATCCGGACGACAGTGACGACAGCAGCGCCGGTGACAGTGACGACAGTGACGACAGCAACGACAGCGGTGACAGCGCTGACAGTGCGGTGGACAGCGGCGACAGCGACAGCGGCGGCAGCGGCGATAGCGACAGTGAAGGCTACGCCGGTCTCGGGGACAGCGACGGTCCGCGGACGATTCTGGCCGATTCCGGTGCCACGCCGTTCTTCATCCGCAGGGGAGACACGATCGGCCCCTGTGACTGCCCGGCCGGCGACAGTGACGACAGCGATGACAGCGAGCTCGGTGACAGCGCCGATAGCGACGACAGCGATACCGGAGACAGTGACGGCTCCACCAACGGGGACAGTGACGACAGCGATGATAGCGAGGGCGGACACAGCGATGATAGCGACGACAGCACCGTGAACGGTTCGGACAATGGGAACAACGGTAGCGGAAAAGGGAACAAGAAAATCACGATTTGCCACATTCCTCCGGGCAACCCGGCGAACGCCCACACCATCACCGTAGGAAAGCCCGCGGTGTTCAATGCCCACATCAAACACGGTGACCTGATCGGCCCTTGTCTGTCTGACCGGGAACTTCGGTTCTTCTTGATCGAGTAGTGAGCGAAGATTTCGAGCGGGTGTCACCGCTCCGGCCGTGACACGCCCAAGGGTGAACGTCGCCGTACGGGCACGGAAACGTTCACCCTTTTCTTTGATCTAGGGAGGGAGACTCTACGTGGCTGACAGGTCATCGGTGCTTACGCCGCCGTCTCGCCTCGATCCTCAGGCCGCACCCGCACCATCACCTCGCAGTGATCGTGAGGAGCGGGGCGCGTCGAGGGATCGGTTTACCGAATCCCCCACGACCCACGGCGTCGAGGAGGAGCAAGAACTCGGACGCGGGAGGTCGGGCGTTGTCTACGCCAGTCGAGACGCTTCCGGACACCACATCGTACGAAAGGTGTTCGGTGCGTCGGGGCTGGAAAAAGCCGTTCAGATTGTTCTCCTCGGCGCGCCGAACCCGTATGCCTGGTGCGAGGCGGCGGTTCGCTCGGCCGTATTGCGACGCCATATTCTTGCCGATCTCGTGAGGTACTGGTTCGGCGACAAGCTCAGTGTGGCGCGTGCCTTGGACCACCGGTGGAACCCGGACGTCCGTGCGTACGAGATGCGCTGTGACCTCGTCAAGGGACGTCACGTGGCACTTCGCCACTGCTTCAGCGTCACGGCGGACCAGGAGCTTGCCGATCTTCGCCGGAAGGTGATGAAGCCTCTCCAGGACCACCTCGAGGAATCGGGCTTTGACGGGCTGGTCTGGCAGGCGGGAAGAGGCAATCCGGTCGCCCTGAATAACTTCATGCGGGAAGGCTCCGATGGACGAGGATCCAGCCGCTGGGTCTGGATCGATTTGGAGTCGGGCGTACCGGCTCTATTCCCCCTCAACCCGTTGGACCTCCTGCGATTCTACCTCCCCCGATCGCTGCGCCACCGTCGTCCTCTCTTCGACGACGTCGATTTTGGAGCACTCCATCGCTATGTCGCCAAACACCGAGGTGATCTGCACAGCAAGCTCGGCTCACGGCGTCTTCGTCGGTTCGAGCGGAACGTCGACGCTCTCGCCGAGGCCCAGCGCGAATGGAAATCGCTTCCGCGGCTCCAGCGGAGTATCGGCTACCGTCGCGCCAGGGGTGCAATCGACGACAAGCAAGCCCAGTGGTACGCAAAACACCCGCTCCACTGGTATTCGAGAGAGGTCGGTCAGGCCCTTCGATCCACCCCGGAGAGATTGTCTGCGGGGCTCACCCGGATCATCAACAAGCTTCGACAGATCGACCTCACGTGTGCCGTCAAGGCCTGCTGGAAGGCAACCTGGTCGCAGGCGTATCGAGAGCGCATGGCCCGCGAGTATGTCGATGCGCGAGTCACCCAATGGGCGGCGCGAGGTCAAATGAGCGAACGACATGCCGCGACGCTCCGCGCGCGCGTTCATGGCGAAGAGTCCAGCGCCTATCTGACCGATTTCGGCGTCCACCTGGCGGTCAAACCGCTCGTGAAGATCGCGCAGTTCTGGATCATGCCCGCCCTGTGGATGGCCGGTATGGTCAGTGAGTTCTGGGTAGCGTTCTTCATGCTGGCCGGCGGTTCCATCGCGCGATCCGTCTACACCCTCGCACGCCTACTGCAAAACGCAGTCCGCGGACGCGAGCGACCGTGGGTTGCCCTGGGCACTGGAACGCTTCCGGTCATCGGGAACGTGGCCTTTCCGATTCAAATCCTGTCGACAGGCACGGACGAGGAACACGCCGTCGCCCGGTTCATCCTCCACGACACGTTCAGCCGCCTGGGAAGGTGGGTCCCGATATGGGGAGGTCCGGACACGTTGACGGAACACGTATTGAATCGCCTTCCAGATCGCAGTTTGCGCAAACGCGCCCGGATCGGCGCGTCGACCAACAGCGTGCAGACGCATCGGGCCGTCGACCATTCTCGGACGGCCGCACCTGAGCCCGTACCGATAAAGGTATGAGCACGCCTTTCGCCACCGGGCGCCCGATCTGGTCGATACCTCTGGGAGAAAGCGTGTTCAGACCGGCGGCAGGAAGCGACATTCGCCCATTCTCCTGCTGCGCGTCTGCCATCGAAGAGTGACATTGCGACGGCGTGTCCGGCGACCGGAAGGGCACCGCTCGCAATGCCTGGTCCAGGAGAGACAACCCGTGCCGTACCGTATCAAGAGCAAACCGCAGGCTCTATTCGCTTGGGCGCTGTTTGTCGCGATCGTTGGATTCTACACCGTCGCCGCCCTACGCTTCCCGATGGTCTACATCTGGGCGACGTACGAGGACCTCGTGGGCGAGTGGGTCCAGGTCTGGTCCGTGGTGGTCGCTCTCGCGATTTCCGTTCGCTTGACGGTGGCGCGGTGGCGATTCCGATGGTTCTTTGCTCTGCTCTCGTTGAGTTGCTTCTACGTCGCGATGGAGGAGATCTCGTGGGGCCAGCGAATTGTCGGCTTCTCTTCTCCCACGTTCTTCAAAGCGAAGAACCTTCAAAGTGAGACGAATCTCCACAATCTGTTGACCGGACCCTATGCAACGACGCTCAAGACTTCTCTGAGCTACGGCCTTGCGGTAGCACTGGCAGTCTACGGATTCGTCTATCCGGCTTCACTCTGGTTGCGATTTCGCGTTGCCCGGTGGATGGATGCGCGCGGTCTCGCCGCACCCCCGCTCTATCTCTGGCCCTTCTTCGTGACCGCGGCGGTTCTGGAATGCGGCCCCTTCAAATTCAACGAGGCTGAGGTCGCCGAGATCCTCGTGGGTATGGGGCTGACGTTGATGACCGTACACTATGCCTGCGTTCGACCGCGTTGGGTGGCAAGCCGCGCGTCGCCCCGAGTTTCGCCGGACGAACTCTCCGGGCCGGTGGACATTGCGCCGGGAACACTCGCCCGTCGATTGGCCATGGCCACCGCACTGGTCCTTCTACTGAGCTTGGGAACCACCAGCGCCATCTACGCGTCCCCGCCGCGGCGCGCCAGGATTCACAATCGCATTGAGAACGGCGTCGAGAAGTTTGCCGGGCGCTACGCCAGGTTCGAGCAGTGGGAAACCGCCATCCAGCTTTATGAGCGTGTGCATGAAAAAGAGCCGGAGCGACTCTCCATCCGGAGAAAGCTCGCCGAGTGTGCCTCCGATATGGGGGATCGCAAGCGTGCCGAGCGATACCTTCTCGAAGCGCTCGAGTTCGATCTGCAGCGATTGGAGGGACGACCGGGAAGTGCGTCCACGCGCCGATCGCTCGTAAGAACCTATCGCATGCTCGGCGATAGAGAGAGCGCACAGGTCCACCTGCAGGACGCGCTACAGATCACGCGGCGGAGGGTTGAGGAGAAACCCGATAGCGCCCCTGCCGCGTATGCCCTGGGAAAGACGTATACGCTGATGGGTGAGTACGGGCTGGCGCTCGAACAGCTCTCCCGAGCCTACGACCTGAGACCGACGTCGAAGAAATACCGCAAGGCCTACTACCGCGCCAGACGGTCAGCCCCTTAGAACGTCTTCTCGCGACGGCGAGTAGGCGGCACGCACGCCGACCCAGGATTTGCGGAAGCGTCTCAACTCCGCGTCTCATCTCGAATTCGTGACAAGTCTCGATGCAGCGGCGGGGACCCAGAGGACATCACATTGTAACAAATGTCTTACATTTGAATCCGCTAGTCAAATGCACTAGAATGCTCAGTCGAACGACACGAACACGCGACATCGCTGGTCCTACCAGGAGGAGAGTGTCATGCGAATGGCAGCAAGCACAGTTCCACTGGCGGCGTTCGGTCTGGTCCTCGCTTCCGGTGTACAGGCGCAAGTGGCCATCGATTGGGTCACGATCGGCCATGAGGGAAACCTACCCGACACGCGCCACGAAACACCCGGGTACGGCGCAGTCTCATACCGCTACTTCATCGCCAAGTACGAAGTCGCGAATAACCAGTACACCGAGTTTCTCAACGCCGTGGCCACGCTCGGTGATCCAAACCGGTTGTACACCACGAACATGGGCGGTGGGCTGGGAACCTTCAACTCCGGCGGCATCTCCCGCACCGGTTTCGGCAACCGACTCGACCCCTGGGAGTACAAGGTTCGGCCGAATCGCGGGAATCGGCCCGTGAACTTCGTAAACTGGTATGACGCGCTTCGTTTTGCCAACTGGCTTCACAACGGACAGATTTCCGGGGCACAGGATGCGTCGACCACCGAGGATGGTGCCTATGACATGTCGCTTGGTGCCAACGTCGTTCGCAAGCCCGACGCGCGCGTCTTTCTACCCAATGAGGACGAGTGGTACAAGGCGGCGTATTACATGCCGACGTGGAACCGACTCGATCACCTCCACGGAACCTATTTTGACTTCCCAACACAATCTGACACCGCCCCGACGGCCGAGATTCCGCCCGGAACGGATGTCCTCAACGGGTCTGCCAATGCCTACGATCGCGGCTTCCTCGACACGACTTACTACACGATGGAAGTGGGCGCCTACGATGTTCAAGATCCTCCAGGGAGCGGTGCCCGCGTCGCCGACAGCGCTTTTGGCACGTTTGATCAGGCTGGAAACCTAAAGGAGTGGATCGAGGCCGACGTCCTGGGTGACGGATCAGAGCGTGGTCTGCGCGGCGGGTCGTTCAACAATACAGCCCACTCCGCTAGCGCAACGTACCGCACCAGCGCCAATCCGACGAGCAAGAATCTCGCTTTCGGTTTTCGCGTCGCTGCGTGCGCAGGGCCAAAACGAGACTTCGACCACAACGGCGACGGCCATGTCGACCTTCGCGACTTCGCCCTGTTTCAAGTGGCGCTCGACGGTTCTCCCTGATGTGTGCGTACGATTCGCCCGTGGCTCCGCTTCGCTTACCGCGAGCGCCCTTCACTCCGTGGACGATGGCGCTTTACTTGGAGGCCAATGTTCGCCCCGATCCGAGAAAGTCCGCCAGACGCTCGCGAAACGTCGCCGCAAACAGCTCGACGAGCTGATCTTCGCCGTCTCGATCCCGCCGGAAGTGACAGATGTCCATCATCAGCTCGTCGCTCCCCGCGATCGTTTTCGCCGCATCGATGAGCGTCACGCCCGGGTACTTCTCGGCCAGTTCGCACGTGATCAGATTGACGTCCCGAATGGCATCGACCAGGCGCTTGCGAGGCTCGTCCGCGTTGTAGACCTGGGTCGAGAGCAGCACCGGTATATCGTTGGCCTGCGCAATCGCGACGATGCTCGATATGTTCCTGCGATACGGGTCGACGCCGTGGTACGTGTCCGTCTCGAAGTCCGGTACGTACTGCATCATGGCGCGCTTCCAACCGGCGTAACGCGCAGGGATCTCGAACCACGATCGAACATGCACGAAGGCGGCCGACCGATCCAGGACGCCTGGCAGGTGATCCCACCACAGCGCTCGACGGTCGATCAGCCGTCGACGCCAGTGCGAATAGTCCGGCCGCCACTCCTCCCCGAACGCCGGCCAGCAGTCGTTCACCGCGTGGTAGACGATGACCGCGTCCGGCTCATACGGAAGGCAGCGGAGCGAGAAGTTGATGAGCGATTCCGCCGACGTCCACGAGACATCCGCCGCGTTGACTACTTCCAGACGAAGTCCCCGCGTCGAGAAATCGGACTCGAGTGCCGCCTGCAGCTTCGACGGATATCCGTAATAGGTCGTCGACCCACCAAGACAGAAGATGCGGAAAACATCAGGCGGCTTTACCGCATCCGAACCCGCCAACCGCAGACCCGGCATCTCGATGTCCGGCGCCTTCACCTTCGGATAGTAGGGAAGATACGGATGTTCGCGATCCTGCTCCACCCACGCGCCCGACAATCGATGCTTGCGGTGCCAGGCGTACATGACCTGGTGATCCCGCCCACCCATCGTCAGGCGTAGCCGCGCCGCCAACTCCCCGGCGCCGAGAATCGCACCACACAGGACAACGACGAACACGAGCTTTCGGCGACGAGACGCCCGCGCGATCACCGGATTCCGTACATTAACGACAGAGATTGCTTCCATGGTTCACTTCCGGATCATCAGCCCTCGTCGTCTACATCAACAACCGACAGCTGGTTTCTCTTCTCCAACATCTCTATCAACTTTCCGTTCTCGAGGCGCGCCGTGGTGTAGCGGTATTGCCCAGCACACCGCGGGTCGGTCACGAAATCGAACAACGCAAAGCCGCTCCACACCGGAATGTTCTTCGGGTCCGCATACACCGGCTGCCGAAATCGACCGGACGAATGATACAAAACCAGGTCGGGAGACCGCTCGAAGATGTAATCCGTGTGATAGCGCGCGTGCCCATGTCCTCCGCCTGCGAACACCTGACCTTCACGACTGACACGCCCGTCGGTCAACCCCAACATATCGATCGTCGGGCGACATCCGAAGTACCCCAGCGCGCCCGGGACGATCGTCGCGATCACCGTGTCCGGTGGCGTTTCGCGTTCGAGCCATTCCCCGACCGTCTTCCACGATTGCGCAAGCTTCGCGTCGCCGTAATACCCCTCCGCCTGCGCGAGGAACGTTCGAACATGCGAAATCCCGAGAATCAGCGCAACGCCCACCAGCACCGCGTACCGCCTACGCGCGCTCAGTCGCACGCGCACGCTCGACCAGCCCATGGCCGCAAGGAGAAACAGCGCCGGGATCAGAGGAAGGAGGAAACGGAACAGCGCGAAGTTATCCCCGCCGACGTACACGACATACGCGCACCAGACGACGACCCACCCCGCCGCCAGCCAAACCGTCGGCGCCGTACGCGCCGACCGACGGCGCCCTACGAGCAGCACCGCGCACGCCAAGGCCGCCACCAACAGAACGTTGGCCCACAGCGCCGGCCATCCATAGGACAAACCGTTCGACAATCGCTGAGCAAGTCCGAACGTCACCTTCGCGTGGTAAGTGTTCGGAACCCACGAACCGTAATACGAATACCGGATCAGCAACAACGCGCCGACCGACAATCCATATCCCCACAAGGCGCGGACCGATCGCCGCTGCGCAGCAAAAACGAAAGCAGCCAGTCCGACCAACAGCACGGCCTCCATCCGCGCCAGGGTCGCCAGGATCAAGAGCAGCGTCGTGCGCTTCGACAACCCGGTCTTTTCGCTGTCACGCGTCAGCGAGACGAGTGCCGCCGTGATAAGGAGTACGAACAGCGCCGTATCCATCCCCGACGCCGACCAGAAGACCAGTATCGGGCAGGTCGCCGTTCCCATGCCGAGAACGAACAGTTCGCCCCGTCCAAGACTCGGTGCCCAACGGCGAACCCCGAACAGTAGAACGATCACGATCCCGATCCCGCACGCCAGGCCGAGCACGTACGCCAATGTCTCGAATCGCGGGAGCATCATTCCGGCCGTACCGAGCATCAATGTCCACAGCGGAGACGAAAACCCTTCTACCCGCTCCCCCACGTTGAAGACCGCGCCATTCCCTTGTGCGAAGTTTCGGGCGTAGCGGAGAAAGATGTACGAGTCGTCGACCAGCCCCACACCCAGAGTCCATGCCATCGCCACGAGCGTGACAACACAGCAGCAGATGATCGCACCAAACCACAAAATCGGCGCAGCGCCGCCCGATGCATTCTCGGACGCCGGATCCAGAGTGGCCAGTTTCGTGCTCATCCGCGCACTACGCTCCTACAAGGCTGTCGCACGCATTATCGGATGACGCCACTGCGGGCTTGATATGGCCGACGTTATGGCGCCCGGTTTTGGAGAAGAGGCCCTACGCCCAGCGAAAGTGGCGCCTGCGCAAGGCCGATAATTCAGTCGCTATGGGATCGTTCTGCGGTCGGTCCGCAAACGTGGATCCCCCAGCGACCGGGCTCACCAGCCCTCATCAAGGACACCGATGCCCATTACCTCTACGCTCGAACGAAAGAAAACCGCGCCGCACACGATCGAACCGATCGATCTGCCGGTAGCGAAAACGCCGCAACGCGACGCGGTTGAAGATACCGTAGCAGCCAGCCAGTGGCGGACCTCACTGATCGAAACATACGATCGTGAATCCACCGACGAGACGCCGCGATTGGCGCGGTATTACCGAAGCCGAATCGCCCGCCGCCTCGCCGGCATCATCCGCCCGGGCGCCAGCGTTCTCGACATCGGCTGTGGTAACGGAGACCTCCTTGCACAGTTGCAGCCGGCGACCGGAGTCGGCGTCGATCTCAGAGAACGCGTCGTCCAGGCGGCGCGCCGCCGCCATCCCCATCTGGGATTCCACCGCATGCGCGGTGAGGAGGTCAGCCGACTCGAGGAAACGTTCGACTTCGTCGTGCTCAGCCAGACACTCGGCGACATCTACGACCTGCGAACTCTCTTTCGATCCATTCAGTCCGTTTGCCACGCGGGAACGCGACTCGTCATCGTCCATCACAGTCGCATATGGCAACCGGCCCTGAAACTCGCCGAGTGGCTTCGACTCAAACCACGCAGCCCACAGCAGAACTGGGTCCCTTCGGATGAAGCCCGCAGTCTTCTCGCGCTGTCCGATTTCGAAACGGTCGCCCGATTCGGAATGACGATTGCACCGGTCTACATCCCCGGTGTCAGCGCCTTTCTGAATCGATTCGTCGGCAACCTCCCGGGAATCCACCATTTGGGGCTCAACTATGTTCTGGTCGCCCGTCCCGTGGAACCATACGTTCTCGAACGGAACAAACCCGAGAGCGTCTCCATTGTCGTTCCCGCCCGAAACGAAGCGGGGCACATCGAGCCACTCCTCCAACGAATACCACGCCTCGCAGACCGTCAGCAGGTCATCTTCGTCGAAGGAAACAGTACCGACGACACCTGGTCGCGTATTCAAGAAGTCGTTCTAGCGTACCGCGGCCCGTTCGATGTCTCCTGCATGCAGCAGTCCGGCGTTGGGAAGCGAAATGCCGTTCAGGAGGGCTTCGAACGCGCCACTGGCGACGTTGTGATGATCCTCGACGCGGACATCAGTGTCCCGCCGGAAGAGTTGCCAGCCTTCTACGACACGCTCGCTTCGGGAAAAGCCGAGTTCGTCAACGGTTCGCGATTGGTCTACCCGATGCAGCAGCGGGCCATGCGATTCTTGAACCTGCTCGGAAACAAGTTCTTCGGAGCCGTCTTCACCTATCTTCTGCTCCAGCGGTTTCGTGACACTCTCTGCGGGACAAAAGTGCTTCGGCGCAGTCATTACCACCGCATCGAGGCCGACATGGCCTCACTCGGAAGCCCCGACCCCTTTGGCGACTTTGACTTGCTGTTCGGGGCGGCGCGGCTCAATCTGAAGATCGTCGATATGCCCGTACACTACGCGGCGCGGGTCTACGGCGAAACCAATATCTCCCGGTTTCGCCACGGCTGGATACTGCTGCGCATGTGTTGGTTCGCCGCACGCAAGATCAGGTTCGTCTAGTGAACAAGCATCGCTGGTTCCACGCTGCCCTGATCGCCGTCCTGATGGCGGCCGCCTTCTTTCGTTTCGGCGGGATCACGAGCGTCGGCATCCGATTTGATGACGAAGGCGCCTACGTCGGTGACGCACGCCTCTGGCATCGCTGTGCGCGCGTCGCCACCGACGTGCAATCGGTCAGCGCCGTGATGCAGGGCGACAAGGCAGCTCTGCAGAAACGCATGAGCGACATCGGCGTCGACTTCGCCGCTCGGTACGCCAAACCAAGTCAGGGCTACACCTTCCTCGGCGCAGCCACAATGTTCGTCGCCGGCGATCGACCCGCCGCCCTCTTGCTTCTCAACGCCGCGGCCGGCACGCTTGCGGTGCTCTTGGTCTACGCTATTGGTAGCGCACTGTTCACGCGACCGATCGGCCTCTGCGCCGCGCTGCTTCTGGCGGTATCGCCCTACCACCTGTTCTACTGCCGCAGCGCTTTCGCCGATGCAACGACGGGGCTCTTTGCGCTCGCGGGGATCTGGATCTGGATCGCCGGTAGCAAGCGAGGCTGGCCTCCTCGTCGTACGTACCTGCTTGCGGGGATTCTCCTCGGCTACGCCGCGACGTGTCACTATCGAGCACTCTATCTCCCTGGCGTCGTGATTCTCGCGGACATTCTCCTGACGTCATGGCGACGCCGTTCGGACGATGCCACGACCATGACTCCGCGCACATGGATACGCCGTTGGGGATGGCTCGCCGCGGGCACTGTCACGCCCGCACTTGCCATCGAGCTCATCTTTCGAACGGCGCGGGCCGCCGCGTGGGCGTCAGACAGCTTTCTTCCTGTCGACACGTTCTTTGAATCGGCCTGGGCGTGGATACAACTCGTCCTGGCCACCGGTGAAGCGGACGCCGCTCGCGGAAGAATCTCGGCGTTGACGAACGTAACCGCATACGCCGGATACCTGATCCACTGGCATGGCGTCGCCGCCGTTCTGATCGCGCTGGTGGGCCTGCTGATCGTGATCCGCCGGCCGGGCAACATGCGAGTTCCTGCACTGCTCGTCCTGGTCAGCCTCGTACTCTTGATCAACCAGCCCTACGCCGTTGCCCGGGCCTTGTCGCTGGCCGTCCCGATGATCTGCGTCTGTGCAGCCGTTGCGATCGTCACCATCGCGAACCTACAGATCCTCGGTCGAAGCGGGAGACTCGTCATTGCTCCTATTGTGCTGGTGTTGTGTGTCGCGCCGGCGTTGCCTCGTGCGTACCGCATGATCGGGCAACATAGCGCGGTCGCAGACGCCGCCGTCTTCATCGAGACCCGCGGTCGACAGGCGGTCGCCATCGGCATCGACACCTACCACCAATCGAAGTACTGGCTTTACTTGGAACGGGCCAACGTGGAGGTCGTCAACGAGAAGCTTCACAAATGGGGCTCGCCGAAGGACGCGACCGCGCGTCTTCGATCCCGCGGTGTGCGATGGGTGATCATCGACCCGCAGCGATGGCATTTTCGTGATGCGCCGCCCGGACCGCGCAATCGCGTCTTTGACTGGTGGGAGACCATGGATGACCACCTTCGCCAGGAAGCGGTGTTGGCCGCTGAATTCGACCATTTGGACAATGATTGTTGGACGTTTCTAGCCGAAGGGCCCGGCCTGGACGGCCTCGAAGAGATGAACCGACGTCACGCCGGGCGAATCCGTATCTACGATCTCGGTGCAGGCATGTCTCTGACCGAGCGTTCGTGATCCTCGGAGAACTTCGCCCCCTCTTCACCGCGCCGCGCGCTGATCAACAGCGAACCCGCGATCTCCCGCACCAGCGGGAGCTGCTCGACCACCCGGCCGATTCCACGAACCACAGGGATCAACGATTCCGGCACGAAAGGGTGCAGAAAGTCAAACGGCTGAATCCGAATGTCTACGAAACCGGATCTTCGAAGTCGCCGAGCAAGGCGCCACCGAAAGAAGGCCGTCTCCTCCGGACTTTCGCCCGCCCAGCGGCGAAACGCTGGGACGCTACGTTGAAGTGCGATCTGCGGATTGGCCATGTTCGGCTCTGCGAACGCCATTCTTCCCCCAGGCGTCAACACACGTACCGCCTCGTGCAGTGCGCACTCCAGATCGAGATGGTGGAGTACGCTGGAGCCGACGACCGCGTCGAACGAGTCGTCCGCAAACGATAGATTCTCCGCATCGTCTAGAGCGAACACGACGTCGTCACCGAGTGATCGCTCCCGCGCCTGGGTCAGCAGATCGTTCGAAATGTCGATCGCGTGAACCTTCGCACCGCTCGCCGCAAACCGTTCTGTGAACAGCCCCGTTCCACAGCCGAGTTCCAGAACGTGCATCCCCGACGTGAGTTCAGCCGCCCGAGCGATCAGCGCCGCCCGACGCGTCGCGCGTACCCGCCCCGCCGGCGACGACCAGTTCCACACCGACTCGGCGTTCTCCGCGATCCGCTCACCGTGTTCGACTTCGCCGGCTCGAACCATAAGCCCATCTTCCTTCACGTTGTTTCGATCATTGTTCCTATCGGACGCAAACGGCGCATACGCGACAAATACGACATCGAAACGACCGAAACTCGCTAAAACCGCCATTCCGTATGTCCGATAAACGGGGTGCCCTGCGCACGCGACAATCGATCCGCGCGCCACCGAACGACGACGCAAGAATAGGATTCGGGAGACCGGTGTGACGAGACTGGCAGGGGATGTCACAATCCCCGCAACCGCTGTGCATAATGTGTCACATCGTTGGCAGTCTGCGCATATCTTGCGTGTGACCGCCGTTGCCGTGACCGTTCTCGTTGTGACACTGTCCTGTCAGTTGCGGTGGTCACTGGGGTCGACGACACCCTGGCAGTGCGACGAGATTCCACTTCTCGTTCGCTATACCGGACTTTGCGGGCACGTCACCAATGAACAAGAGGCCCGCGACTTCGAGCCGAGCTTCTACTCCTTCTACATGGGCGCGCTGCGAAGTGTCCGAGCCCCGAAAGACACGGCTGCGATCCACACAACGACCGGGTTCTGGGTCAATCTAACGACGCACTTGTTCGGCGCGAGTCCGGCCGCCGGTCGTGCGATGCCGTTTGTCTGGTCGATCGTCGCCATCGCGGCGGCCGCGTGGGGCGGATGGATGGTCACGCAGAGCGTATTGGCCGCGTGTATCGCCGCGTGTCTTGTCGCGGTCTCGCCCCACGCGATGGTCTATGGCGCGCAGGCGCGTGGATACGCCGAAGCCATGGCCGTGACACCGCTGATGTTGATCGCCTTTGAATGTTTTCGTCGGCGGCCCCAGAGCTGGGTTCGCGCCGTGATCCTCTTGATCTGCTGCGTCCAGTTATCGCTTACGGTCTATACTCTCTGGCTGTTCTGGGTCGCGCCGGCGCTTCTTCTGGCTGTGTGTGCGCTCCCCCGGAAGGCCGCTACGGTGGAATCGCGGCGAATGACCCGCACGGTCTTGATCGTAGTGTGCGCATCGGTCTTCTCGTTCATGGCGCTGTACACGATTGACCGACTTGGACCGCTCTCGTTCACGGCGTCGCGCAAGGGGATTGCGCTGGACTCCCCGCATCGTGCGTGGGCGTTCCTGGTCAGCACGATGAGTCACCTGACGGTCGCTCCGGTCGTCGTGTTGTTGCTCGGAACGGCCGGTGTTCTCGTCTTGTGGCGGTCTACCGTGCGTTGGTGGTTGTTCGTGCTCGGTGCAGGTGTCGCAGCCCCATTGCTCTTCGCCGCGATCAACCGATCTGCCGGATACCCACGAAACTTCGGATACCTCGTCGTGCCGATCGCGATCCTCGCGGGCGCCGGCGCCGATCTATGGGTCGTCAAAGCGATGGAGCGCTATCGAGCGGGCGTCGTCGCCGCCGGGGCTGCTGTCGCACTCATCGGCAGTGCTGCTTGGGCTCAGTCCGGAACCACGTCGCACGCGCGCAAGATGATCGAGCCGGATTGGGGCGGCGCCGTGATGGCCATCGACCGCGAGCCCGAGACGATCGGACCACGCTGGGTGTGTCACAGCCTGGCCAACCACTGGCAGATCAACTGGTATCGCGACACTCAGCATCTTGTGCGAAGTCTGGCTGCCCCTGTCGGCGGCGAGGTCGAAATCATCTTGGGAACACAGCATGATGAACTCGGTCGCGAAGTCGTCTATCAGGTGGATCCACTGCTCGACGCCATCGTCGCCAAACCGCTACCGGATTGGCTGGTTGCGACGTCAATCGACAAGACGCGCTCGGGCGTAGCCATCCGGCGCTGGCGAGGTGCGCGAATCGCGTCTCAAGGAATTGCCGACGTTCCCACTGGCGAAACGCTCTTCGTTGTCCATCTAGGTGATGGACCGAGTGTCGCGACGGGCACGAACGATCGCATGCACCGCGCCATTCACGAAGATCCCCCCATCCACTTCAAGCCGGTTCGCATCGGCAACCGAATCGCCTCGTCGTGGATCGGTCAGGCAGGAAAGACCGCGTCGACGCTCGCGTCGGTGCTTGCCGAAGCAAAGTCTGATCCCGGCGACATTCGGATCTACCGACTATCTCCTCCGTAGCCCTGCGTCGGGGCCAGCAAAGAGGTCAGGCCTTCTGGCCTGTCCCCCTCTCATGCGCGGGATTCAGTGGCTGACTCCGGCGGTCGCGGTGGGACCGCCGTCCCCGCCAACGTTCCGCCGTCGACGGTAAACCCTGCGGCGGTTGTGTACGTCGATTCGTCCGCAGCCAAAGGCACCGCCAGCGCGGCGACCTCCTCTACTGTGCCGAAACGTCCCAACGGAGTCGTCCTGACGAACGCCGCCATCCTCTCCTCACGCTCCGCTCCGTCGCCGAGCATGGCGTCCCACATAGGAGTCAGAATAGCCGCAGGCTGAATCACATTACACCGGATTTCCAGCCCCTGTTCGGCGCAATACAGCGCGACCGACTTGGTATGGTTGCGGACCGCAGCTTTGCCGGCGGCGTAGGCTGCCTCCATCCTCTACCACAGCCAGTGGTCTGGACCGGTCTGGCGTAACCGTCTGCGCACGCACCTGATCATCTGAACCTCACAGCGAACCGAACAAGGCGAGCCCGCAGAGGCACCGGGAAGACCCAAAGGAACGCTTCGCTCACTCGGCGCCCGTCATTTCTTCGAGCCCATCGCCTGCTTGTAGAGCGTCTTGAGCAGGCGGATCTGCCCGGCGTGATAGGTGTCGTGCAACACCACGCCGTATACGTGCATCCCTAGCTGCGACTTCCCGTCGCGCTTCTCCGTCAGCATCGAGAACGGCGCCGCCGCCAGCGCGTCGCGCAGTGCCTCATATTCGTTCGCCTCGACCGGATACAGGCCGGCGAACACCTGGGGTTGGACTTCCTTGAAACCTGGCAGCGCATTGACCGCCGGTTTGTCGAAAAGCGTGATGGTGTCGCCGACCCGTGCGCCTTTCAGTTCCTTGATGCCGGCTGTGACGAAACCGACTTCACCGGCAGACAGCGATTCGCGCGCTTGTGATCGCGGGG